>NZ_JBITER010000024.1:0-123918 GCF_044455345.1 Streptomyces sp. NPDC051286
TGTGGCCCCAACGGTCGTGGTCGCGGTCCTTGTGGCCCCAACGGTCGTGGTCGCGGTCCTTGTGGCCCCAACGGTCGTGGTCGCGGTCCTTGTGGCCCCAACGGTCGTGGTCGCGGTCCTTGTGGCCCCAACGGTCGTGGTCGCGGTCCTTGTGGCCCCAACGGTCGTGGTCGCGGTCCTTGTGGCCCCAACGGTCGTGGTCGCGGTCCTTGTGGCCCCAACGGTCGTGGTCGCGGTCCTTGTGGTCGCAGTCCTTGTGGCCCCAACCATCGTGATCGCGGTTCTCGTAGCGGAGGACGTCGGAATACGAGTTCGACCGGCCATAACCGCGGTCGTTGTCGTCGGCGGCGGCCGGGAGAGCGGCGGCGCCCACCAGCGCGCCGGCAGCAATAACGGCAGCAGCGAACCGCCGTGCGGAACGGGACATGAAAACCCCTCAGGTGCAGGCCCGGGCCCTGTGGCCCGAGCGTTGATCGTTCCCGGCGTGATGCCGAGAGCGCACACTTTGGCCCGATCGCCCGATTTGCGTCATACGCCTCGATACGTGTTACGAAATGCAGACATTTCCGTCACACACGCATGCACGTGGCACGCATCCGACTACCCGGGTACCTGTCAATCACTGACCGCTGCACCCACCCGTTCGGTACCGGCACATCCGGCACGGTGCACGCCACGTCAACCCGCGCACACCACGGCTCACTGCTGCGTGACGGGCGCGGAATTCTGTAACAGCCGCCGCCCGCCGGGTCTCGAACGGACTTTCCGCCAGCCCGGAAAAGGAGAAAGGAGGTTCTACCTCTCTGCCGCCGCCGGCGGCCGCCGATCGTTGCGCGGCGGAGACAACGGTGGTTCAGTGGGAGCTGAAGTTATGAATCGAGGTTCAGAGCATCGTGGCCTACCGCCCCACCGCCCGTACCGAGGCGACCCGGCTCGCGCATCGCCGGCGGCTGCTGGACGCCGCGCGGCAGTTGCTGGCCGAGGGCGGATACGCCGCGGCCAGCATCTCCGCGCTCGCCGAGCGGGCCGGAGTCGCCACCGGCAGCGTCTACAACCACTTCGCCTCCAAACAGGAGCTGCTCGCCGCGGTCTTCCGTCATGTCGCAGGTCATGAGCTCGCCGCGGTGCAGCAGGCCGTGGGCGCCACACGAGGGGCGGCGGACCAGTTGCGCACCCTGGTCGAGGTCTTCGCGTTCCGGGCGCTGCGGACACCCCGCACGGCCTGGGCTCTGCTTGCCGAGCCGGTCGATCCGCTGGTCGAGGCGGAGCGGCTGACCTATCGCCGCGGCTACCACGCCCTCGCCGAGACAGTCATCGCCGCGGGGATCGAGGCCGGCGAGCTGCCCGCGCAGAACGCCCGGCTCTCGGCCGCCGCTGTCATCGGGGCGATCAGCGAGGCCCTGCTCGGTCCGCTCTCCCCGGTGGGCGAGCGCACCGACCCGGAGCCGGTCGTGGCGGACATCGCCATCCTGTGCCTGAGAGCGGTGGGAGCGGGCGGCACCTGACCGCTCCCACCGCACCGCCGTACCGGCAGAGCAACCTCCCGGCCGAAACTCCCACCGCCGACGTCAGACAGGACCGCCGACATGACCGTCACCGCACATTCCACCGACCTCCGGTCAGGGGCTCCCGCACCGCACCCCACCCACGAGGTCACCAATCAGGCGCCACCCCGGACCGGCCTGGACGAGTACGGCACCAATCCGCCGCTCGTCGAGGCGGTACGGGCATTCGGCGCGGCCTGGCACGAGCCGGAGCTCCATGAGATCGGCAGCCTGGTCGGCTCGGAAACGTTCCAGAACCATGCGGAGCTCGCGCACACGTCACCACCCGCGCTCCGCACCCACGACCGGTACGGCAACCGCGTCGACGAAGTCGAGTTCCACCCCGCGTACCACGAGGTCATCGGCGCGGCCGTGGGCTACGGCACGCACACCGCGGCCTGGGCCGATCCGAAGCCGGGTGCCGCGGTCGCGCGGGCGGCGTCGTTCATGCTGTTCGCCCAGATCGAGCCGGGCCACGCCTGCCCGATGTCGATGTCGCACGCCGTTGTCCCGGTACTGCAGCGCGACGGCGAGGTGGGCCGTGACTGGCTCCCAGGCCTGCTGAGCCGCTCGTACGACCCGCGGCTGATCGCCCCGGGCAGCAAGTCGGGGCTGACGTTCGGCATGGGCATGACGGAGAAGCAGGGAGGTTCCGACGTCCGCGCCAACACCACCCGCGCGGTTCCGATGGCCTCCGACCCCGACGGCCGGGCCCACCTGCTGACCGGCCACAAGTGGTTCTTCTCGGCCCCGCAGTCGGACGCCTTCCTTGTTCTGGCCCAGGCCCCGGCCGGGCTGACCTGCTTCCTCGTGCCGCGTGTGCTGGCCGACGGCACCCGTAACACCATCCGTATCCAGCGGCTGAAGAACAAGCTCGGCAACAAGTCGAACGCGTCCTCCGAGGTGGAATTCGACGGAACCTGGGCGGTGCGGGTCGGCGAGCCCGGTCGCGGCGTTCCCACCATCATCGACATGGTCAACCACACCCGTCTGGACTGTGTCCTCGGCACCACCGCGGGCATGCGCCAGTCGGTGTCCGAAGCCATCTGGCACGCGCGGCACCGCAGCGCCTTCGGTGCCAGGCTGGCCGACCAGCCTGCCATGACAGCGGTCCTCGCCGATCTGGCCCTGGAGACGGAGGCCGCGACCTGGACCTCGCTGCGCCTTGCCCGGGCGTACGAGACCGGCAGCAGCGAGTCCGAGGCACTGTTCCGCCGACTGGCCACCGCGGTGTCCAAGTACTGGATCTGCAAGCGCGGTCCGCACCACGCGTACGAGGCCCTGGAGTGTCTGGGCGGCAATGGCTACACCGAGGACTGGCCGCTCGCCCGGCGCTACCGCGAGCAGCCTGTGATGGCCGTGTGGGAAGGATCCGGCAATGTGATCGCGCTCGACGTGCTGCGTGGTATCGCCAGGACCCCGCAGTCCCTGGATGCCTTCTGGGCCGAGCTGGAGACCACGAGCGGGGCCAGTGCTGTGCTGGACGCGCATGTGCGTCGGGTACGTCAGGAGCTGGTCGCGGATCTGCGCGATCCGCTCGCTGCGGAGCTCCGTGCGCGGGCGACGGTCGAGGGCATGGCGCTCGCCCTGCAGTCCTCGCTGATGGTGCGGCACGCTCCGGCGCCCCAGGCCGAGGCGTTCGTCGCCGCGCGCCTGGGCGCGGACCGCGGTCACCAGTACGGCATCCTGCCGCGCGGCACCGACACCACGGCGATCGTGGAGCGGCACTTCGGCGCGCGTTAGCTTGGCGTCCATGGAGCCGAGATCCCGCACCCTGTGGCTGCGTACCGAACCCCTTCACGCGGTCACGTACTTCGACGCGCAGTGCCGCACCATGGGCAAGTCCCTTGGCCTGAAGGGGTTCTGGATGGGGTATTTCGCCGCGCGCACCGCCCCGATGGGGCGGGTGGACCCGGGTGCGGCCACCGCTGGCCGACCGGCTGGCCGCCCGGCTGCTGCGCGCGGTCGACGACGCCACCGTGGATGCGCTGCTCACCGCGCTGGAGCTGCCGACCCGACGGGTGCTGGACGCCAAGGTGCTGACGTTCCCCAATCCCATCGGGCTGCCGCCCCCGTCGGCGAACTGAACCTCAGTAGTTCTGGGCCGGCGTCCGCGGATCCGCAGGCGGCCTGCCTCGCGTCCGGCCGAGGAGGACGACCGAACACACCGCCGCGAACGCGCACCAGGGCGAGACGGACTCCAGCCGCCATAGCGCGGCGCACACCCCGGCCCCGACTGCGACCAGGACGCCGAGCAGCCGGAGCAGCCGGCCGCCGGAAAGCAGCAGGGAGCCGACCGTGGCCACGAGGTAACCCACGACCAGCAGTTCGGGGTGGGGAAGGCCGAGGACACTCACGGGCACCGGCCGTGGCCGGCCCGCCGGCGGCAGATCCCGCGCAGGAGAACCACGGCCAGCGCGGCAAGGGCGGCCGCGCCGAGGACCGTCGCCGTGCGTTCGGCCACCGGCGCACCCGCCGTGCGCAGCCGATCGATCGGTTCCGCCTCGTACATGCCTGCGCCGCCGGCCCCGAGCGGTGCCGCGGGTTCGGGTTCGCGCGCAGCCACTGCCGCCTCCGACAGCTGCGCGGAAAGGCAGCCCGCGAACTGCCCGATGAGCCTGTCGCTGACGTCGCTCATCACCCCGCGGCCGAACTGGGCCGGCCGTCCGGTGACGGCCAGGTCGGTGTCGACCGTGACGGTCGTGCCGCCGCCGCGCTCGGCGAGCGTCCCGGTGACGGCGGCCGCGGCCATGCCCTGGCCCCGCACCTCCTTGCCTTTGGCGGCCAGCACGATCAGGTGCTCCGGTTCGTCCTTCTCCAGGAAGGTCGCCGTGCCGCGGTATGTCACGGTGATCGGACCCACCTTCACCTTGGCGGAGCCCTTGATGGTCTCGCCGTCGAAGTCCTCCACGGTGGCGCCGGGCATGCAGCGCGAGACCCGCTCGATGTCGAGCAGTGCCCGCCACGCCTCGTCGACCGGTACCGGAACGGTGAATGAGTGGTGCAGCTGCATAGTCTCCTCCTCACACGGACTTCGGTCGCGGCCGGTGGATCGCCCCGGCCGTGTCCGCCAGGGGGGCGCCGGTACCGCCCCAGCGCAGCGCGACGATCTCCGCGGCGATCGAGACGGCCACCTCCTCGGGGGTGCGGGCGCCGAGGTCGAGGCCGATGGGCGAGCGCAGTCTCGCAAGCTCCGCCTCGCCGAATCCGGTCTCGCGCAGCCGGGCCAGGCGTTCCTCATGGGTGCGGCGGCTCCCCATCACACCGATGTACGCGGCCGGGGAGCGCAGGGCGACCTCCAGCAGCGGGACGTCGAATTTCGGATCGTGGGTGAGTACGCACATCACGGTCCGCTCGTCGGTGCCGGTGCCGCGCAGGTAGCGGTGCGGCCAGTCGACGACCACCTCCGCCCCGGCCGGGAAGCGGCGGGGATCGGCGAAGGCCGGGCGGGCGTCGCACACCGTGACCCGATAGCCGAGGAACACGCCGATGCGGGCCACGGCGGCGGCGAAGTCGATCGCACCGAAGACGAGCATGCGCGGCGGCGGCGCGAACGACTGCAAGAACACGGTGACGTCGTCCTCGCGGCGTTCGCCGCGCGGCCCGTAGTGGCGCAGGCCCGTTGCCCCTTGGGCCAGTTCGCCCCGGGCGTCGGCGGTGACGGCGACGTCGAGGCCGCTGGTGCCCAGGGAGCCGGACACCGTGTCCGGCCATACGGCGAGCGCGGCGCCGCGCGGGGCGGGGCCGTCGGTCACGGTGGCGACCACCACTGGACGGTGTGCGGCGACCGACGCGGCGACCTCACCGAACGCAGGATCGGTGACGGCCGACACGGGGCGTACGAGGAGGGTGATCTCGCCTCCGCAGGTGAGCCCGACGGCGAAGGCGTCCTCGTCGCTGTAGCCGAAGGTGTGGAGCTGTGCCTGTCCGGTCTCCACGACCTCCTTGGCCAAGTCGAAGACGGCGCCTTCGACGCAGCCGCCGGAGACGCTGCCCACGACTTCGTCGCCGGGGCCCACCGCCATCGCCGCCCCGGGGCCGCGGGGCGCGCTGCGGGTGACCGCGACGACCGTCGCAAGTCCGAACGGTTCACCGCAGGCGTACCAGCGGCTCAGCGCCGGGAGAATCTCACGCATGGCATTCTCCGCCTGCCGGTGCGGCTCCGCCGACGACGGCCGCCAACTGCTCCAGGACCTGCAAGGCGTATCCCTCGACGAACGCGTCCACGCGGGGCAGCACCGCAGCCACGCCGGCGGCCCGTGGTTCGTCACCCGGTCCGGCCCGGCGCCGGTTGGACCGCACCACCCGGTGTGCGGGCCGCCGCAGCCGCCGCATCCGATCCGCGAGCATCGCGGGGTAACCGCGCGGCCGGCCGTCGGAAAGCACGACAGCCACGGTTCCACGCGCGGTGGCGCGCCGACCCCCCGTGTCGAGGAAGGCACCCGGCGTCCCGCCGAGCCGGATGCAGCCGCTCCGCTCGGGGACGGCGGCCGGTACCGTGTCCGGATCGCTGTGCGTCATCTCGCGGGTCAGTCGGATGCCGATCGTGAGCATTTCGATGAAATACCGGTCATACGTCCTCCGGGGGGACAGGAACAGCCCTGAAAGGATGGGGAACTCCCACTGTCTCCCCCTCCGCCCTGCAGCCGCGCGCACCACGGCGACACCGGCCACGCCGCCCAGCACGCCCGCTCGCCGCGTTGACCGAAAGCCCTGGTAGTTCCTTCCCCAAGCTCTCAGCTTCGTTCGAGCAGGGGAGACCCCATCTCAGGACCTCCGGCCGCCTTGCGATCGCACGCACTGGACGACGCTCCTCATGGGCAAACATTGCCGGTCACGGCACTAGCTCGATACGTCGGTCCAGGCGTACGGCTTGCCGAGGGGACCCTTCGGGGGTCCGGCACCCACTGACTCCATTTCGCGGTCCGCCTCTCTCATCAGCTGGCCGGCGACATCCTTCATCGCGCGGCTCGCCGCGAGTTCGTCACCGATGATGGGGATATCCACGTCCGTCGGGTTGCAGCGCGCCACCCCATGGCCGGTGAGCTTCTCCGAACCGGTGTCCAGCACGGCTTCGGCCTTGGTCGTGCCTCCCTCCTCGGACAGATCGAGGCGGAGATTCCATTCCAGCGTGCGTGTCATTGCGCACCTCCTCGCCCGCGTCCTGCCACGGTGAGCCACCACGACGCGGTTCTCTCTTCAGCATCTCTCCGCCCGAGTCCGTTCGCGCGCTCCCGGCCCGGTCCCTTCGGGTCGGCACGACATGATCCTCTGACGACGGCTCGCACTGCAGGGTGTTCAACGTTGAAATATGATGCAGGGGACAGCCGGAAGAGGGCCTCACGGTTCCGTACCGCCATGTCGGGCCCTGTGTGTTGCGGCTCGCGAACGAATGCACTGCGGAGCGGCCCATGAACCGGCGTCGTCCTCCCACTTCGGTGAGTGCGGAGGAGCTGCTCACCACATTGCAGCAGCTCACCGCCCGGGCGCGGCAGGAGGTGCAGCTGCACCAGGCGCGCGTGGAGCTGGCTGAGGCACTGCAGCGCGAGATGCTGCCTGCCAACCTGCCCACCCGCTGCGGTCTGCAGACGGCGGCCCGTTACGCGCCGGCCCGCAGTGGCCTGGACATCGGTGGCGATTGGTACGACGGCTTTCCGCTGCCGGACGGCACGCTCGCCTTCACCATCGGGGACGTACAGGGCCATGACGTCGAAGCCGCCGCGTTCATGGGGCAGATCCGGATCGGGATGCGGGCGATCGCCGCCACGGTCTCGGATCCGGGCGAGATCCTGAGCCGCACCAATGATCTGTTGCTGTCCGTCGACAGCACGCTGTTCGCGACCTGCACGTTCGTCCGTCTCGACCCGTGCGCGTGGGTCCTCGACACCGCGCGCGCCGGACATGTGTTCGGGGTGTGGGCGACGGTCGACGGACGCTCCGGCGTCTCCGAGGACGCGGGGGGTCTGCCGCTGGGCATTCAGGCCGGTCCGCAGTATCCGGTCACGCGGCACCGGCTGACGGCCCCGGGGGCGTTCGTCCTGCTCACCGACGGGGTGGTCGAGGGGCCGTCGTTCCCGATCGAGGAGGGCCTGGACACGGTGGTGCAGCTGGTGGCCTCACGCGCCGCGGCCGGGGCCGACGAGCTGGCCGACGCGGTGCTGCAGGCGGCGGAACGCACCGGGCACGAGGACGATGCCGCCGTTCTCGTCCTGCGCCATGACGCGTCCCGGGCCGCACAGCGTGACGACCGGTGACGCCGGGCAGCCCACCGGGAGCATCGCCGAGCCGAGCGTGTCACACAGCCGCCGCCCTGGGCCCGCGGTGTCTCATGAGAGGTGTGATCCGCAGTGAGGGGACCAGAGGTCCGGCGGTGACCGCCCTCAGCATCCTGGCGGTCGCCGCCGCCTATTACGGGGTGGGACAGATCGGTCTGCTCAGGCAGGTGACCATCCAGGGAGCCAGAGTCACCCCCCTCTGGCCACCGACGGGCATCGCGCTGAGCTCTTTGCTCTATCTCGGCCTGCGTATCTGGCCCGGTATCGCTCTTGGGTCCTTCTTCGTCGTCGCCACCGTCACCGGCCCGGTCGACCTCGCCACCCCTGGCATCGTCGCAGGCAACACCATCGCGCCGGTCTGCGCGTACCTCATACTCCGCAGGGCCGGGTTCCGGAAGGAACTGGACCGGCTGCGCGACGGGGTGATCCTGGTCTTCCTCGGTGCGATGGCCGGGATGCTGATCAGCGCCACCGTGGGCACGGCCATGCTGGCAGTCACCGGCAGGCTGCCGCTCAGCCATTTCTGGCGGGTCTGGGCGGCCTGGTGGGCGGGGGACGCCATGGGCGTACTCATCGTCACCCCCCTGCTCCTCGTGATGCGCAGGGCGCGGCGGCCTCGGAGGATCGACCGGTGGGTGGAGGCGACCGCGCTGGCAGTCGTCTGCGTCGTGATCGGCGTGGTGGCCACCAGAAGCTCGCTGTCGATGCTCTACCTGATGTTCCCGGTACTCATCTGGGCCGGGCTGCGTTTCCAGCTGGCCGGCAGCGCGCCGTGTGCCCTGGTGCTGTCCGTGCTGGCGATCGTCGCGGGCACCGAGGAAGTGGGACCGTTCCACGGTCACACGATCCTTGAGATCATGCTCAATCTGACGGTCCTCAACGGCGCCATGGCACTCACCGCTCTGCTGCTGGCGTCGATCGTCAGCGAGGACATGAATATCCGGCGCAGAATCGAGCAGGCCTGCGAAGAGCTCGCCGAGGTGGTGGACCATCTCGCACCGGGAAGATCGGCGAGCGCGTGGCCGCCCCGTTACCGGCACGAGAGCGACGACCGCTGACCTCCTCGCTGTGCGTCACTGCGGGAAGTGGCGGTCCAGGAAGTCGTTGCGGAAGGTGCCGGGCGGGTCGTACCGGGCCATCGGTTTCTCGAAGTCGGCGTACTTCCCGTACAGCGCGCGCAGCGTTTTGGGCACGGTCGTCCACACCTCGCTCCAGTGCGGCCGGGCGCCGAACGGTGCGAGCGCCTCCTCGATCGCGCCGAGCACCGGCGTGACGGCGGGCCGGGGCCGGTCCAGTGCCGCAACCGCCGCCGCGGCGTCGTGCCGTGCCACGAAGTACTCCGATTGCAGCTCGTCCCCGTTGCTGGGGGTTACGGCCTGGTGCACGATAGCGAGTGGATCAGGCCGTTAACTCCAGCCGGAAGTGAGGCAGTCGCCGGTGCCAGGCGCCGGGGACGCCCGGCCGCCGGGTGCAGTTCTGGGCGGGATGCCGTGGATCTGGTGGCGCCACGCCTTCTCTCTCGTCGTCGGCGCTCGCAGCCTCGGGTGATTCTCCCAGATGCGGGGGCGGCACCACGAGGACGTGACATGTCCGCACATGACCCCAGGGCGGAACCCGCCAAATGCCAACAGCCGACCGCAGACCTCCTGTATACAGTGCGGAACGGGACGAGATCCGAGCCATCGTTTATGTCTGAACTTCACGAGAACTCCAGCGAAATGGCACGTGTGTGGATATCGTGCAGCCAGCGAGGGCGCATCCGTCAGTCCACGGGATCGGCGGATGCGTCCCGTTTGTGGAGATGCAACTGTGACTGGGGGGTTCATGGGGCATGTCGAGCTACCCGAATCCGACATACCGGGATCCGTGGGACTGGCGGGGGCGCCACGACCATGGGTCACTTCAAATCGGCCTCGCAGCCGGGAACTTGACCGGCTGTGGAGCGCCCCGACCGTACAGCGCGAGCGTTCTGACCAGACGCTCACACCGAAGAGAAGGCCGGGCCGGTACCTGCCGCTCGTCGTCGGTGTCGATCTTCTCGGGCTGGGGGTACCGGCCTGGCTCATCCTTCGTGCGGACGGGATCCTGCGGCCCCAACTGGCGGCGATCGTCGCCGCGTTGGTCTGGTTCGGAGCCCGGCTGGCGCGTGGCCGGTACACAACCAAGCAGCCGGGGGGACTCCGGGGTGCACTGACCGCGCCCGGGGACTGGCTGCTGCTCATCGGCGCACTGGCCGTCCTCAGCACGGTCTTCGGCGAGCCGGCAGGGCCGGTGACCGCGGTCGAGGCGCTCCTGCCCGGCCTGCTGGTGACCGTGGCCGTTTCGCTCGTGCGCCAACTCCCTTGGCCACGAGCGCGGCAGCGCGTCGAGCACCGGGTACTGGTGGTCGGTGAGGCTTCGGGGGTGGACCGGGCGGTGCGGCTGCTTGGTTCCCGAACGGACCACGCGTACAAAGTCGTTGCTGCCGTACCCGTAGGAGAGGCATCACTCGGCTGTGAGGCTCCGGTCCCAGGGCACCTCGCACCGGCTCCCGCCGACGACGACGTGTCGACGGTGCTGGGCGGGGCCTTCGCTCACGAGGCGGACCTGGCCCTGGTGATACCCGGACCACAGCTTTCCGGGGAACGGCTGCAGCAACTGTCCTGGGGCCTGCACGACGGGGGGCTGCAGCTGTCCGTGCTGTCAGATCTCTCGGAGATCGCGGCAGGCCGGGTCCGGCCCGCCTCGGCGGCCGGACTGACGCTGCTGCACATCGTGCCGCCGCTCCGCAGGGGGCCGCAGATGGCCCTGAAGGCTGCGGTGGACCGCACGGGTGCGGCGCTCGGACTGGTGCTGCTGGCACCGTTGTTGCTCCTGATCGGGGCAGCCGTACGGCTCACCTCCGACGGCCCGGTGTTCCACCGCCAGATCCGCCAGGGCCGGCACAACCGGCCGTTCACCATGTGGAAGTTCCGCACCATGGTCGAGGACGCCGAAACGCACAAGGCGGAACTCGTCGCAGCAAACGAGAACGACGGTGCGATGTTCAAGATCCGCCGCGATCCCCGGGTGACGCGGATCGGCCGGCTGCTGCGCCGAAGCTCGCTCGACGAACTGCCGCAGTTGCTCAATGTCGTCCGTGGCGAGATGTCCCTGGTGGGTCCTCGTCCGCCTCTTCCGGAGGAGGTGTCCCGCTACGACGAGCGCGAGCTCCGGCGGCTCGCGGTCCGGCCCGGGCTGACCGGGCTGTGGCAGGTCAGCGGGCGTTCCGACCTCTCCTGGCAGGAGACGGTTTCGCTCGATCTGTGGTATGTCGACAACTGGTCGGTGGCCACGGATCTGGGGCTCATGGTCCGTACGCTGCGCGCCGTCACCGACGGCCGCGGGGCGTACTGAGAGCGGCGGGGACCGGATGCGGAAGATGAACCTAGACCGGCCGTTCGGGGCCGGCCGTGCGGGCCGCCGCCGCTCTGCGGCGGGCCGCCCGGCCCGGCCCTGGGCGCCGTCAGCCCTGTGCGCCCTGGTGGTCCAGCCACCAGGCGTAGGTCCGGGCGATGCCGTTGCGCAGCGGAATCTGCACCGGATACGTGCTGTTGGCCATGATCCCGCCGACCCTGGCGGCGGCCAGCACCACGGCGTCCGGGCGGATGTCACGCAGAACGGCCTCGGTCGGTGCGGCCTCGCGCAGATCGAGCCGGTCACGGCCGCGGGTGATCACCTCGTGGCCTCCGGCGGTGAGGCGGCGCACCACCGCCGAGCCGACGAGACCTCGGTGTCCCGCGACGAATATGCGGGAGCCGGGACGTAGCAGGGGGTGGACGGATTCCTGGGGAGGGCCGGGGAGATCAGTCGTCATGGTTCGGATTGTGCCAGTAACTGTATGTCGCGGTGACGTTTTACCGCGGATCGCTCACATCACGATATTTCGGTGCACCAACAGCAACACAGACGACCACAGAAGGGGGAGTCGTGGCGAAGACCGCGCTCATCACCGGCGTGACCGGGCAGGACGGCTCGTACCTGGCCGAGCTGCTGCTCGACAAGGGGTACACGGTCCACGGCCTCATACGCCGCTCGTCGAGCTTCAACACCGAGCGGATCGACCACATCTACCAGGACCCGGAGGTGGAGAACCGGTCCTTCGTCCTGCATCACGCGGATCTCGCCGACGGAGTCGCGCTGGTGAACCTGCTGCGCGACATCCAGCCCGACGAGGTCTACAACCTGGGTGCGCAGTCGCATGTGCGGGTCTCGTTCGACGCGCCGCTGTACACCGGCGACATCACCGGGCTCGGCACCATCCGGCTGCTGGAGGCGGTCCGCGCCAGCGGCATAGACACCCGGATCTACCAGGCGTCGTCGTCCGAGATGTTCGGCGCCACTCCACCTCCGCAGAACGAGACGACCCCGTTCCATCCGCGCAGCCCGTACAGCGTCGCCAAAGTCTACTCGTACTGGGCGACCGTCAACTACCGTGAGGCGTACGGCATGTTCGCGGTCAACGGGATTCTCTTCAACCACGAGTCCCCGCGCCGCGGCGAGACCTTCGTGACCCGCAAGATCACCCGCGGCGTGGCACGGATCTCTGCAGGGCTCCAGCAACACCTCCACCTCGGCAATCTCGATGCCGTACGGGACTGGGGTTACGCCCCCGAGTACGTCGACGCGATGTGGCGGATGCTGCAGTGCGAATCCCCGGACGACTACGTGGTGGCCACCGGTGAGGGGGTCAGCGTCCGGCAGTTCCTGGAGTTCGCCTTCGAGCATGCGGGGCTGGACTGGCGTGACCATGTCCGGTACGACGCGAAGTACGAGCGTCCCAGCGAGGTCGACGCCCTGATCGGCGACGCCACCAAGGCCGAGGAACTGCTCGGCTGGAAGCCCGTCGTGAAGGCGCAGGAGCTGGCCAGGATCATGGTCGAGGCAGATATCCGGCAACTCTCCGACCAGCTCACCGGGGCAGCCGTGCGGGTGGACCGATGAGACGCCAGGACGTCTCGGACGCTGTGGCGTGTACGCCGCCGTCCTCGCGCTCGCCGCGGGCGCACTCGCCGCCTCGGCTGCCACCGCCCCCCGGCCGTGGCTCTGACTCCGCCGGTCGGCTTCCCCAACCAGGTCCGCAAGCACCTCACCGCGCAGTCCGTCGACGATCCGGCGATGCTCGGCTGACTCCCGGACACCAATGACGGGATCGGTGAGCCGGTCGGGCCGCGCGCCCTGACCGTGTCTTCCCGCGACGGCCGCGATTTCCCCTGGGTGGGCGGGGAGTTCACCACAGTCAACAGGGTCGCCCAGCAGTCCCTGACCCGGTTCGCCAACACGCCGGACACGGGCGTGCCGTCCGTGCTCGCCGTCAGTGTGCCCGCTCCCCGGCCGGTGAGGTGGAGGTCAGCTGGCGATCCGGTCTGGATCTGGACGACAGCGAAGCGGGCGAAGTCGGCGACGGTGGAGAGCCGGGCGGCCGCCACCAGCACCAGGATATTGGTGAGGGCCGCCACCCCTTGGTCCGCGACGGAGCTGGCGACCCCGGTGCGTGCTCTCACCTGTGCCCTGCGGAGGTGTCGAAAATGCGCAGCCCGAGGGTTTCGGCGGGGTCGCCGGTGTGTTGAGAGCCCTCGGGTCCACTGCGGCCGTCCTGGCCGTCCTGGCCGTCCGGCCCCGGCCGGCCCCCGCTGACGCGGCGCCTGCCGGACTTCCGGTGCGGTGCGCTCGAAGCGACCGCGCCGGTGCACCAACACCCCGGCGCGGCTCTCGGCAGTCCGCCAGACCCCCCGGTACAGCCTCTGTGCCCCCGAGGGAAAAACCCCAAAAGTGAGCTTTTCCGTTCACGTGATCCGCAAGTGGTCTTCACAGTAAGGTCATTGCACCATCAGCACGGATACCGATATCCCGCAGGACCGGATGCCATGTCCGGACACCTGCGACCGGAACACGGACATCATGTTCACCGTGGGGGGAGAGAACGGATGGTGCACAGGGTCGGCTACGCGCCGGGGGTCTACGACCTGTTCCACGTAGGGCACCTGAACATCCTGCGACATGCCCGCAGCCAGTGCGACTACCTCGTGGCTGGGGTCGTCTCGGACGAGATGGCCGCGCTCGCCAAGGGCCACAGGCCGGTGATCCCGCTGCCGGAACGGCTGGAGATCGTCCGCAGCGTGCGCTATGTGGACGCGGCGTTCGTCGAGACCGTTCCCGACAAGGTCGAGACGTGGCAGCAGGTCAGGTTCGACGTCATTTTCAAGGGGGACGACTGGCGGGGCACGGAAAAGGGGGAACGGCTCGAGCGCGACTTCGCCGAGGTCGGTGTGGAAGTGGTCTACTTCCCGTACACCGTGCACACGTCCAGCACCCAGCTGCGCCGGGCGCTGGACACCCTCGTCAGTCCTCAGCCCGGAGCGCTTTCAGCTCCCTGAACCACTTGACGAGGAACGCCACGAGGAACAGCGCGTGCACGACGGCGAGTGCGGCGTAGCCGATACGGAACGCGGTCCCGTCGCCGTACAGCAGGAACACCAGGCAGAACACCCCGTAGTCGGCGGGGAGCAGTGCCACGGCCCGCACCCGGGACACCGGGGCCGTGGCACGGCCGGCCGGTGCGGGGCGGAAGGCCGCCGCGTCCGGTCAGCCGGGCGAGCTGCCCGTCGGCCGAGTCGAAGGCGAAGCCGACGGCCAGCCCCGCATACACGGCGAAGGCGAGCCCCCAGGAGGGCCGGACCAGCGCCACCGAGGCAACTGCGGTAAAAGTGAAGACCGCACTGACCAAGGTGACTTGATTGGGCGTGAGCCCGATCCGGTAGGCACCCGCGGCAAGCAACCGCCCGGCCGGGCGGTTGACATACCGCGAGTAGAGCGACACACCTTTTGCGGTCTTCTGCGCGCCGCGCAATTCGCGCAGCACCGTGCCCGTGGATCCCATCCGCCCCCCAGCGTCCAGCCGTTCCCGCAGCGCCGACGGAACACCGAGAGCGCTGCGGTCGGAGCCGCATCATGGCACGGAGAACCTCTGTCAGCTGAGCACTCCCCCGGTCCCGGCCCGGCAGGCTGTCGGCTCAGGCGGGCGCGGACCTGCATTCCGGGTGGCCCCATCCGTTCGGATTCTTCGCGATCATGTCCTTCGCCGCGTACGGCTTTCCGCAGTGGCAACGCCCGGCGAACTTGGCCCGGATGGTGCCTCCGGTTCGCGCGGAGCGTCCCGAGCTCGCCGTCTTCTTCTTCGCCGCCGCGCCGCCGCTTCGGCTCTGGGACGCCCTGGCGGGTGCGGGCGCCGGCGTCGGGGAGCCGTGCACCGTACCAGCCGCCTGCTGCGTCACGGCGGCCTCGCTGGCCGCTTGGTCGGCAAGGGCGTTGAGCGGATCCCCACCCACCTGATGGGCCGGCACATAGACAAAGCGGACGGTCCGGCCGCTCAGCAGATCGTCGATGCGGACCACCAGCTCCTGGTTGGCCACGGGCTTGCCGGCCGAAGTCTTCCAGCCGTTGCGCTTCCACCCCGGCAGCCACTTCGTCACCGCGTTCATCGCGTACTGCGAGTCCATCCTGATCTCGGTCTCCACGGCCGGATCCGTGGCCTCCAGCAGCGACTGGAGTGCGGTGAGCTCGGCGACGTTGTTGGTCGCGGTGCCCAGCGGCCCCGCCTCCCAACGCTGCGGAGTCCCCTGCGCATCGGCCACGACCCATGCCCAGGCCGCAGGCCCCGGATTCCCCTTCGATGCCCCGTCACACGCGGCGATGATGCGCTCGTTCATACCCTCGATCATGCCAGCGCCGATCCGGTCCACGGCCCCATCGGCGGACGGTAACGCAGCGTAACGGTTCGGAATGCGGTGACAGCCGGACGCTGGTTCTCTGAATGAGCCCGCTCTTCCCTACCGTCCTAGGAGTGACGATGAGCGTTGCAGGCGAAACCAGTGGCCGCGCCCAGGAGATGCGCGACAAGGCCCGGCATCTGACCGAGGCCGCCGAGCGCGCGACCGACCCGGAGCAGCGTCAGCGGCTCCAGGAGAAGGCGCGGAAGCTGCAGGAGCAGAGCGAGCAGCTCGGCAACCTGGGCTCGGGCGACACACGCCGGTCCAAGTAAGCAGCCGCACCACGTGAACGGTCGGCGGTCTGCCGCTCTTCCATGAGTGAGTGGCAGGCCATCGGCCTCGCTTCCGTTCGGCCACGATTTGGACCCCGACACGTGCCGTGGCCGCGCTTTGCTTCACATACTCCGGGCAGCACCGGGTGAAGCGGACCGCCAGAACCAGCAGGGCGACGGGGATGATCCAGTTGAGCCGGTCCGTCCCGGACGCCATCGGGACCGCGATCAGTCCGAGAATCGCGCAGACCGCGAACACCACGCACCGGACGAGGCGTTCCGGCTCCGGCACACGGTTCACGCCTACGACACCTTCCCCGGTGACGGCGACGTCGTACTGGAGTACATCCAGTGGGCACACCCCTTCCTGGGTGCCCCGACCACGAAGAACGCCCGAACTCCGGCGACCTGCGCGGGCGTCCATCGACCCGCCCGGCGGCCCGATGCGCCATATGCAAATGGACAACTCGCGAGCGAACTCCCTTTTTTCTAGGAGTATGTGACAGGACGTCAGCAACGTCTTTGCATCACTTCGGGAACCAGCGAGGTCGACATGCTGCCCGGCGAGTACGACGCGATCCGCTGACAGGACTCCGAGGGCGGCACGGAACTCGGTTCCGTGGAGGTACGCCACCGACCTTACGGGCTAGGAGGGTGCTGAAGATCTTGGCCGGATCAGCGAGCGGCGTCTGGTGCGTGCAACTGCAAGGCGCCGAAGCGGCCTCATAGCGGAGCTATCAGGCCGTTTTGGCAACGCCGCAGATGTGCAAGCAACTGGCTCCCCACCGAGGAGCGGACGCTCGAAGAAGGCGACCGGCGGTTCGTCAAGGCGGCGGTCACGGAAACCGGTCGACGGTCGCTCGACCGCGGCTGGGATGGCGCTGTCGGGATCGGGGCGGTTGCGCTTCACCCACAGCACCTCGCCCTCATGCGACGGATCACCACTGCACACCTGTCACGCACAGTGATCCGGCGGAGCCGTTCGCGACGGGCCGGTTCGCTGCCGAATGGCGGACGGCAGCCCGCCCCCTGCCACGGGGCAGTCGAGGCCGCGCGGTCTCCTCAGGGCTCGGTGTGCTCGGTGACCGCGCGGACCTGCGGGGTTCCGAACACCTGGTGTCCGCCGCTGGCCACCATCCGTACCTCACCGAGTTCGCTGATCTCCGCGCGGACGATTCCCGTCTCGTCCTCGTAGATGGGGTAGCCGCCGGCCCCCTCTTTTGCGGTGCGCCGAACGATCACGGTGTCGTCCTCGACGGCGGACGCCTGAAATACCAGCTCATAACATTCCGGGTAATCCATGGGTGGCTCCGGACCAGAATCGGCGGCTGCGAGTGCCCTGGCTGCGTCTTCCATTGTCGCCCAGAGCTAGGCGACGTGCCTCAGGACGGTTCCGTCGCGGTCGAGGAGTCGGCCTGCCGCTGAGCCCTGGAGTGCCTTGCCGCCGGTGATGGATGCCGGCGAAGGGGCGGTTTCACAGGCCGCCGGCACGGCGGCCGCCGGCGGCGCGTGGGCCCACACCGCACCCGTCACCATGACGGTCGGCCGGGCGCACGGTCCAGGACACCTGGGCAGCCGTCCCGTACCTGTCCGGTTCTACCGACGCTCGAGCGAGCCCCGCACGAATGCGGCCTGGCCGACATGCTGCAGGTCGTCTGCGATGACGCTGATCAGCCGGACACCCAAGGTGACCGGCGGCGACCAGGCCTCATCCACGACGCGTTCCAGGGACCTGGCGTTCAGCCCACGGACGAAGTCGACGCTCCGCTCGTGGACCGCGTCGTGGTAGCCGAGCAGCAGTTCGGGCGAACCCACCTGCACCGACGCGACCTGTTCACTGCTGTGCCCGTACCCGGTGGCTCCCTTCTCGAAAGGCAGGTCGAATCGGGCAGCCCAGTCCTGGCAGAACCAGACCTGCTCCACATCGAACGCGTCCGAGACATGGTCGTCCTGAATCCGGGTGAGGTGCCACACCAGCCATGCGATCGAGTTTGCGCCCTCGTCGAGCCGCACGTGCAGGTCGTCGGCGGAAAGACCCTCGACCGCCGAGTGCACCGATTCCTGGACTCGTGTGAACGCATCCGCCAAAAGGTCCGCGCTTTTCATGCGACCACCATCGCCGCTCCCGCACCCGGACCCTGCCATCGACACGCGTCGATGAGCACCGCCGGTCCGTCGCCGGTCGTCCCGTCAGTGCCGTCCGCACCGGCGCCGCCGACGCCGGGTCGTGCCCCCGCCTCCCCAGCGTGAAGCCGCGCCCAGGAAGCCGATCCCCATCCCCAGCATCCAGGAGTCCTTGGCCAGCGGGATGCCGTTCTGCGTAGGTCGCAGACTGCCGGGCTCCCGCATTCCGGGGATCCGGAGGTACAGGCCGACCAGCCCGCCGGAGAACCCGGTCAGGGCAAGCCCGGCCACTGGGGTCGGAACGAAGGGAGCAAGCAGTGTTCCGCCGACCGCGATCTCCGACCAGGCGAGCAGCCGGGTGAAGCGCTGTGCGTCCAACTTCTTCAGGAACGGGTATGCCAAGCAGGCCGTGCCGTGCACGCCCGCGGCCGTCTCCTCGTCCGCTTTCAGTTTGCTCAACCCTGAGTTCAGGATGAACGCGCCAGTGGCAAGGCGCGGGGCCACATCGCGTGTTTCAACTTTCATGATCATGGGAGTCTCCGTCGATCAGCTACTCGGCCCCTCGTCGACCTTAGCCAGAAGGCGGCAAAGGCGCCTCGCGGAGAGGTCCCGCCTCTCGGTGCTGGATCACGCGTGCCGCCTCTGCCCTGGCGCCCATCGGTCTCGCTTCGGCCGTGTGCCGCGCGTTCCGCCGTTCGCAGGAAAGCGGAACCCCCCGGGGGAACGGCGTGTCCGCCGAGGCGAGTCGTTCGAGTGCGGGGCCTCCGCCGACCAGTGGGTGCGTCAGTCAGGCCGTCGCGTGAGCCGGAGGCGCCTGCGCACCGGGACTGACCGGCGAGCCGGCCCGCCCGTGCGCAGGCGCGATCGACGCGTGCGGTCAGCCCGCGTTCTTGACGAACTCGGTGGTGTAAGTCTTGTCGAGGTCGACCTTGGCGTTCTTCAGGTTCGGATTGAAGGACTTCAGCACGCGCTCGACGGTGGCGGGGCCGTCCGCGGGCATGACACCGTCCGTGGTGAACATGGGCAGCGTGCTCTTGATGGCCTGCGCGTAGAGAGCCGTGCCGCCGCCCTGCGCGTAGTCGGCGGGCATCTTGGCCGCGATTTCGTCGGCGCTGTGCGTAGACATCCACTTCAGCGTCTTGACGAAGGCGTTGGCCAGCTTCTGGACGGTTTCCTTGTGGCTGTTCACCCACTCGGTCTGCATGTAGAGGCTGGAGGAGGGGTAGAGACCGCCGAGCGCCTGCTTGGAGCCTTCCGGGGTCCGCATGTCGATGAGAATCTTGCCGAGCTTCTTGTCCAGGATGGTGGCGACGGTCGGGTCGGTGGTCATACCGCCCTGGATGGAGCCTTGCTGGAGGGCGGAGATGAAGGTCTGCCCCGCTCCCACCGCGACGGGTGTGAACTGACTTGTCTCAACACCGCTGCTGACGGCGAGGTACTTCGTCAGGAAGTCGGTCGAGGAGCCGATGCCCGTCACTCCGAGCTTCTTGCCCTTGAAGTCCTTCGCCGACGTGATGTCGCCCGCCGCCTGGTTGGACACGATCTCGACTTCGCCGGGAGCCTGTGAGAACTGGACGACCGACTCGACCTGCTTGCCCTTCACCTGAAGGTCGAGGGTGTGGTCGTAGAAGCCGACGGTGCCCTGCACATCACCGGAGACCAGGGCCGTCTCGGCCTGGACACCCGCGGGCTCGGTCAGAAGCTGGACCGAAACCCCTTCGTCCTTGAAGTAGCCCAGGCGCTCGGTGAGCATCGCGGGCAGGTAGATGACCTTGTCGAGACCTCCCACCATGATCTTGACCTTGACGTTCTTGTCGCCGGAGGCGGAAGTGGAGTCCCCGCCACATGCGGTCAGAGTGGTCAGGGCGAGTGCGCCTGCGACGGCGGCGGCCGAGATCCGGGTGTATCTACGCATCGGTTTCACGTCCTTGTGAAGAAGTAAACGGGATGGCGGGCGGTGTCAGCGTGTGGTGCCGGCGTCAGCGGGTTTCCAGCGGAAGAGCCGCTTCTCGAGGAAGGTCAACAACCCTTCGGCCAGCAGCGCGACGATCGCCAGGATGACCATGGCGGCGTACACACCGGCGGCGTTGAAGGTGCCCTGGGAAGCGGCGACCAGCAGCCCGAGCCCCTTGGTGGCACCGATGTACTCGCCGACGATGGCGCCGATGAGCGCGAAGCCGAAGCTCACGTGCAGGCTGGTGAAGATCCAGGACGTGGCCGAGGGGATGACCACCTGGAAGGTGACCTGGCGGTTGCTGGCCCCCAGGATGCGGGAATTGGCGACGAGGTTGCGGTCCACCTCCCTGGCGCCCTGGAAGGCGTTGAAGAAGACGGGGAAGAACACGAGGACGACCGCGGAGGCCACCTTCGAGGCGGGGCCGAGGCCGAACCAGATCAGAAAGATCGGGGCGAGCACGATGCGCGGCAGGGCGTTGAGCACCTTGATGTACGGGCCCAGGACATCGGCGGCGAAGCGGATCCGGCCCAGCGCGATACCGAGCAGCACACCGGCGAACACACCGATGACCCAGCCGAGCAGCGCTTCGTAGAGCGTGTACCAGATCTGCTCCCACAAGGAGCCCTGGGCGGTGCCGTCGACGACCCAGGTGCGGATCTGGTCCCAGATCTTCGACGGCATGGAGAAGTTGAACGGGTCGATGACCGCGGTCCGGGCGAGCCACTCCCACAACCCGATGACCGCGAAGAGCAGTGCGATCCGGCTGCCGAGCACCAGGAACCTGCGGTTGCGGCTGGCCCGCGCTCTGGCCTGGGTCCGCTCGGTCTTGGTCACGGCTGCGCTCGCGGTGATGGAATCAGGCGACATGGAGAGCACCCCTCTCGCGGGTGATGCGAACCTCTTCGCCGAGCGAGGACCAGATCTCCCGGTAGATCTCGAGGAACCGGGGCTCCAGACGCACCTGTTCGACCTTGCGCGGGCGGGGCAGGTCGATCTCGAAGACCTCCTTGACGGTGGCCGGTCCCGCGGTCATGACCACGACTTTGTCGGCCAGCGCTATGGACTCCTCCAGGTCATGGGTGACGAAGACGACGGAGGCGCCGGTCCCGGCCCACAACTCCAGCAGTTCGTCCGACATCAGGGCCCGGGTCTGCACATCAAGTGCGGAGAAGGGCTCGTCCATGAGCAGGATCTCGGGATCGTTGACGAAGGTGGCCGCGAGCGCGACACGCTTGCGCTGTCCCCCGGACAGCTGGTGGGGATAGCGGTCCTCGAAGGAGGACAGGCCGACCCGGGCGAGCCACTCCCGGGCGCGTTCCTTCGCTTCGGGCTTCGGCACGCCCCGGAAGCGGGGACCTGCCATCACGTTGGAGAGCACGGTGCGCCAGGGGAAGACCGCATCCTGCTGGAAGACGAAGCCGACCTTGTCGCCGATGCCGCGCACCGGTTCACCGGCCACCAGCACCTCGCCCTCGGTGGGCTCCTCCAGGCCGCTGACCAGGGTCAGTGTGGTCGATTTGCCGCAGCCGGTGGGTCCCACCACGGCAACGAACTCACCGCGCCCGATCGTGAGGTCCAGATCTCGTACGGCGGTGTGGAGCGCCCCCGACGGAGTCCGGAACGCTTTGCTCGCCCCCCGCAGCTCGATGGCGGGGCTCGTTTTGCTGTTCATGGGGCGGGACGCTAGGCGCGTCCAGGGCACGGCGGCACCCTTGCGCTCACAACTCCGGCTTCTGCCCATAACCCGCGGTTCTGCTCGTTCTGCTCACGCTCACAGAACGAAAGCGCTACGAGGGCTAGTCAGAGGCGGCAGCGACGTTTACGTTGCGTTCACACAAGGCAAAACGGAGCTTCGGGTTCCGAACTGGCGGAAGGGCAGAGGGCGAACGCATGCGGATTCACTGGCCCCGCCGTGTCTTCGCGCAGGTCCTGCTCACACAGGTGGCCATCACGACCGGGGTGGTCATGCTCGTCACCGGGCTCTCCCTTGCCCCGCTCAGCCACCAGCTGGACGACCAGGCGATGCGTCAGGCCCTGTCCATCGCCCAGACCACTGCCGCCGAACCCGGGCTGGTGCACCACCTGACGAGCACCGACCCCAGCCCCAGCGGTCCGGTACAGGCCGAGGCAGAGCGGATCCGGCGGGCCACCGGTGCGCTCTACATCGTGGTCATGGACACCCGCGGGGTCCGCTGGTCGCACACCGACACCCGACAGATCGGCAAGCACGTCTCCACCGATCCCAGCACGGCCCTGGCCGGCCGGGAAATCATGCAGATCGACAACGGAACCCTGGGCCGCTCCGCGCGCGCGAAGGTCCCCCTCCGCGACAGGCACGGGACCATCGTCGGTGCCGTCTCGGTGGGCATGGCCTACGACAGCGTCCGCGAGCGGCTGCTCGGAACCATTCCCGGGCTTCTGCTCTACGCGGGGGCTGCGCTCGCCGCAGGTGTGCTTGCTGCCCTGGCCGTCTCGCGACGCCTGCAGCGCAGCACGCACGGGCTGGCCTTCGCCGACATCTCGGCGCTGCTGGACGAGCGCGAGGCCATGCTGCACAGCATCCGCGAGGCCGTTCTCGCTCTCGATGCCCGGGGGCGGATCCGTCTGCTGAACGACGAGGCGCAGCGTCTGCTGGAGCTGACCCAGGACGCCGTCGGACGTGCGCTGGGCGAGGTGCTGCCCCCAGGCCGTGCGGCGGAGGTGCTGGCCGGGCAGGTCGACGGCGCGGACCTGCTCACCGTCTGCAGGGGACGCGTGCTGATCGCCAACCGCATGCCGACCGGTGACGGCGGGGCTGTGGTCACCCTGCGTGACCGCACCGAACTGGAGTTGCTCGGCCGCGAGCTGGACTCCACGCACGGCCTTCTCGACGCGCTCCGCGCCCAGGACCACGAGCATGCCAACCGGCTCCACACCCTGCTCGGGCTGCTGGAACTCGGGAGACACG
This sequence comes from Streptomyces sp. NPDC051286, assembly GCF_044455345.1. Lineage (NCBI taxonomy): Bacteria > Bacillati > Actinomycetota > Actinomycetes > Kitasatosporales > Streptomycetaceae > Streptomyces > Streptomyces sp. NPDC051286. The sequence goes on from NZ_JBITER010000024.1 coordinate 22,907, forward strand.
ACGCGGCGATGGAGTTCGTCGCGGAGGTGGCCCATGGTCAGCGTGCGTCGGCGGAGCAGGTCGCGGAACGCGTCAATGACCCCCTGCTGTCCGCCCTGCTGGTAGGCAAGTCGGCCATCGCGGCAGAGCGCGGCGCATCGTTGCGCATCTCCCCCGGCACCCTGCTCCCCGACGTGGTGGTGGACCCGCGTGATCTGGTGACCGTCCTGGGCAACCTGATCGACAACGCACTGGACGTCGCTTCCGTCATCGAAGTCGAGCTCTTCGCGGAGGGCACCACAGCGGTCCTGCGGGTCAGCGACAACGGCCCTGGCGTAGCGCCCGATCTGCGCGAAGAGATTTTCACCGAGGGCTGGTCCACCAAGGAGTCCCCCGCGCATCGGGGCCGTGGGCTCGGCCTGGCACTGGTACGCCGTCTCGCGGAGCGTTACGGCGGCGCGGCCCGCGTCAGTGCCCGGGCCGGCGGTGGCGCGGTCTTCACCGTCGTCCTGCCCGAGACACTCGCCGTCCGGCAGCTGACCGAAGTGGGAGAGTTTCAATGATCGACGTCCTCGTGGTGGACGACGACTTCCGTGTGGCCGAGATCAACTCGGCGTACGTGGCCAAGGTGCCCGGTTTCCGCGTCGTCTCTCGCGCGCACACCGCCGCCCAGGCACTGTCCGTGCTGGAGCGCGAACATGTCGACCTCATACTGCTCGATCACTATCTTCCGGACGAGACGGGACTGACGCTCGTACGGCGACTTCGCCAGCGCGGCCACACGGCAGACGTGATCATGGTGACGGCCGCTCGGGATGTCACGACTGTGCAGACCGCCATGCGCTACGGCGCCCTGCAGTACCTGGTCAAGCCCTTCAGCTTCGGCGGTCTGAAGTCCAAGCTGGAGAGCTACGCCGCCCTGCGCCGCACTCTCGCAGGCGTGGGCAGCGGCCGGGGCGAGGCCGGGCAGGAGCAGGTCGACCAGATCTTCGGGGCGCTTCGCACTCCGCAGGCCGCTGCCGCAGCCGGCCTGCCCAAGGGGCACTCCGCGCCCACCGCCGACGTCATCCGCCACGTTCTGTCGGCAGCCGACGAACCGCTGTCGGCACACGAGGTCGCTGTCCGCGCCGGATTGAGCCGTTCCACGGCCCAGCGATACCTCAAGTATCTGGAGAGTGCGGGTCGCATCAGACTCAGTCTCAAGTACGGCGACACCGGCCGGCCGGAACACCGCTACGCGTGGGCCAGAGCGAGCTGAGGACCATGCGGCGCTGAGGCATACGGTGCCATCAGCGTCGCTCGGGTCGGTGGCGGTGCCGACGGAGATCAGGCCGGACGGACCGACGGCCGCCGGCGGTCAGCGGAGGCGGTATCGGAACCCAGCGCCCCTCCCGGCAAGCTTTGCCCCGATGCGCCGCCCGGCACGCCCGCTCGCCGGGTTGACCACAAGCCCTGGTAGCTCCTTCCCCAAGCTCGCAGCTCCGTTCGAGCAGGGGAGACCCCGCCCCAGGTCGTCCGGCCGCCTTGCGATCGCACGCACCAAACGACGCTCCGCACGGGACACACACTGCCGGTCACGGCACTGGTGATCGAGCCCACCGGTCACACGGGCAGGCGCGGCACGCTGTCGACCAGGCGACGTGTGTACGGGTGCGCGGGAGCGCCCAGCACCTGTCCGGTGTCGCCCTGTTCAACAATGCGGCCGCTCTCCAGCACGGCGGTGCGTTCGCACAGCGAGGCCACTACCGACAGGTCGTGGGAGACCATGACGAGAGTCAGGCCCTGCTCCTGCTTCAACTCGTTCAGCAGGTCGACGACCTTGACCCGGGTCGTGACGTCGAGTGCGCTGACGGGTTCGTCGGCGAGCAGCACCCGTGGGTCGCACACGGTCGCGCGGGCGATCGCGATGCGCTGGCGCTGGCCGCCGGAGAACTCGTGCGGATAGCGCTCGGCGGCGTCGGCCGGAAGTCCGACCCGTTCCAGGGCTGCGGCCACTTTGGGCGCGGCCGTGCTCCGGCTGTCGATACCGAGGGAACGCAGTGGTTCGGACACGATGCTGCCGACGCGCCGACGCGGGTCCAGCGACGAGTACGGATCCTGGAAGACACACTGCACACTGCGCCGGAAACGCCGCATCTGCTCACGGTCGCGCAGTTTCAGATCGTCGCCGTCGAACCGGACGGTGCCGGAGGTCGCCCGGGCGAGCCCGAGCAGCAGCCGCAGCAGAGTCGTCTTGCCCGCTCCCGATTCACCGACGAGGGCAAGGCTGTGCCCGGTCTCGACGGTGAAGGAGATGTCCTCGACGACGGGCGCGGTGTGTCCCCGGTAGGCGAACGAGGCTCCGTTCAGTTCCAGTACGGGCGTCATCACGCGTTCCTCAGGTCAAGAGCCGATTCCAGCTGCCGCGCGCTCGCCACAAGCGCCTTGGTGTACTCCTCACGCGGCTCCCGCACGATGGTGCGGACGTCGCCCTCCTCCACGGCGCGGCCGTCCTTCATCACCACGACGCGATCGGTGACCTTGGAGACGACTGCGAGGTCGTGGCTGACGAAGAGAACGGCCATGCCCCGCTCCCGTACGAGGGTGTCGAGCAGGTCGAGCATGTCGGACTGCACGGTGACGTCGAGCGCGGTCGTCGGCTCGTCCGCGATGAGCAGCTTCGGGTCGCATGCCAGTGCCATGGCGAGCGCGACGCGCTGCCGCTGCCCGCCGGAGATTTCGTGCGGGAAGGCGCGGGCGATGCGGTCCGGCGCGGGCAGCCGCACCTGCTCCAGCGCGTCGACGACAGCCCGCTTCAGCTCGGCGCCCCTCAGCCCTCGCCTTCTGCCCAGCGGTTCGGCGATCTGCCTGCCGACACGCATCAGCGGATCGAGTGCGGTGAGCGGCTCCTGGAAGACGATGGCGGCGTCCCTGCCGCGTACGCCCGTGAGCTGCTTCTCGTTCGCGCCCACGATCTGGGTGCCGGCGAGTTCGACACTGCCGGTGGCCGTCATGCCGTCGGGCAGCAGGCCGAGAACGGCGAGGGTGGTCAGCGACTTCCCGGAGCCCGACTCTCCGATGAGGCCGAGTCGTTCGCCGGGTGCGATGGTCAGCGAGAGGCCGTCGACGAGCGTGCGCCCGTCTGCCGTACGGATCCCGAGGTCGCGCACGTCGAGGATGTTCATGCGCGCCTCCGTCGGGCCGCCGGGTCGAGGGTGTCGCGCAGTCCGTCGGCGATAAGGTTCACGCCGATGACGAGCAGGACGAGCAGGATGCCGGGGGCGAGCGCGCCGGCCGGGGCCGTGGTGAAGGTGGCCTGCGCCTCCTGAAGCATGCGGCCCCACGAGGCGTTGGGCGGCGGTGCCCCCAGACCCAGGTAGGACAAGCCGGCCTCGGCCAGCACCGCGAGCCCGAACTGGAGGGCCAGGTTCACCACGAGCGTCGGCCAGATGTTGGGCAGCACATGCCCGGCCACGATCCGCGGCCACGAGGTGCCGGACGTGCGCGCGGCCGTGATGTAGTCCTGCGCCAGCACTCGCTTGACCAGGATCCGCACGAGCCGTCCCACGACCGCGCTCTGCGCGAGACCGATCGCCAGCACGGCCGACCCCAGTGTGGCCGAGTGGGCGGCGACGATGAGCATCGCCAGCAGCAACGTCGGGAAGGCGATCAGGATGTCGAGGAACGCGGAGAGCGTGTCGTCCAGCCAGCCCTGGGCGAACGCCGCCAGCATCCCCAGCGTGACGCCGACCGCGGCCGCGATGAGGACCGAGCCCAGGCCCGCCTCGAAGGCGACCCGGGAGCCGGTCATCAGCTGGGTGAACAGATCGCGGCCGAGCTTGTCGGTCCCCAGCAGATGTCCCGCACCGGGGCCCGTGAGCCGTCCGCCGGACGTGTCGTCGGCGGCGTACGGGACCCAGAAGGCCGAGACCAGCGCAAGCAGAGCGATCAGGCCGGCCAGTACGCATCCGACGCTCAAGGTGTACGAGCGCTTCGTCGACCGCTTCATCGGGTACCTCCCGAAAGCCTGCCCCGCAGCCGCGGGTCGATGATCCGCTGCACGAAGTCGGCCGCGAAGCCGATGATCAGCACCGCGAGCGTGGAGACGAACAGCACGCCCTGGATCACCGGATAGTCGTGCTGTGCGATGCCGGTCGCGAGCAGGGAGCCGAGGCCGGGAAGCGCGTACACCGACTCCACGACGACCGCGCCCAGCAGTGTGGACGCCAGCTCGATACCGAGGATCGAAATCACCGGTACCGAGGCGTTGCGCAGCCCGTGCCGCCACATGGCCTGCCCGAACGACGAGCCCAGCGCTCGCGCGGTACGCAGATAGTCGCTGTCCAGTACGTCGAGCGTGGCCGACCTGACGTACCGGATCAGTGAGGCGCTCATCACGAGTGCGATGGTGATGACGGGCAGGGCGAGTGAACGGATCGCCTCGGCCGGCTGCGACCAGCCGTCCTGCGGGAAGCCTCCTGCGGGAAGCCAGCCGGCGTTCAGGGCGAACACGGCGATGAGAATCATCCCGAGCCAGAACACGGGCACGGCGATGCCCAGTTGGGAGACTCCGTTGAGCAGCGCTCCGTACCAGGTCCCGCGCCGGTGCGCAGCCACGAAGCCGACCGGGACGGCGATGAGGACTGCCAGGACGAACGCGGCGAGGGTGAGCGGGATGGTGACGTTCAGCCGCGAGCCGACCTCGGGCGCGACCGGCAGCGAGCTGACGAACGACGTACCGAGGTCACCGGTCGCCAACTGCCCGATCCAGTGGACGAACTGTTCGGGAAGCGGCTTGTCGGAGCCGATGGAGTGCCGCGCCGCCGCTATCTGTTCGGGGCTGGCGCCCACCGAGGTGAGCGCGTTGGCGGGGTCGCCCGGCAGCATCCGCAGCAGCACGAACAGGACCACGCTCGCAAGCGCCAGCGACACCAGCAGGAAGGCGAGACGGCGCAGGAGATACCGCGCCATCAGCCCTTCTCGATGTCGTAGGCGAAGAACTGCGAGTTGAGACCGTTGACCGGGTACCCCGAGAGCTTGCTGTTCGCCACGACGATCTGCGGGTACAGGTACAGCCAGTCGCTGGCCGCGTCCTCGGCGGTCTGGCGGTTGACCTTCTTCAGCAGCTCGGTCTGCTCAGCCGTGCCGGAGGCCTGCTCGGCCTGTTCGACCCACTTCGTGACCTGCTTGTTGTCGTAGCCCCAGTAGAAGTCGGGGTTGCCGTACCAGACCAGGTCGCGGTCGTTGACGTGTTCCTGGAGGGTGGCCGTGAAGTCGTGGTTCTTGTAGACCTTCGTGTACCACTCGTCCGGCGTGATCGTGTTGATCTTGACAGTGATGCCGACCTTGGCGAGCTGCGACTTGATGAAGGTCGCCGCGGTCGGGTGCGGGTCGTAGTTCGGGGTGTCGAGGGTGAAGGTGAAGCCGTTCTGGTATCCGGCCTCGGCGAGCAGCTTCTTGGCGCGCGCGGTGTCGTAGCCGTTGACCTTGGTGAGGTCCTCGTACCAGGGGTCGGTGGGCGGCACCATCGAGCCGATGAGCTTGCCGTAGCCGCCCCAGACCGACTCCAGGAGCTTCTTGTCGTCGATGGCGGCGGAGACGGCCTGGCGGACCTTGACGTCCGTGAACGGCTTGGCCTTGTCGTTGAAGGCGAGGAGCAGCTTGGTCGTCGAATTGCCGTCGCTGACCTTGTAGTTCTGATTGTTCTTGAACTGGTCGAGGGCGTCGGGCGACTGCTCGCTCGTGACGACGTCCACGGCGTTGGTCAGGAGCGCGTTGTTCAGAGCGGTCGCGTCCTTGTAGTAGTGGAAGACGACCTGCTTGTTCTTGGCAGCTTCGCCCCAGTAGCCGGCGAACCGGTCGAGGCTGAGAGCGGAGCCGTGGGTCCACTTGTCCAGACGGTACGGGCCGGTGCCGTCCTCGCTCGTCTTGAGGCCCTCCGCCGCGGAGTTGATGATCCACACGTAGGAGAGGTTGTAGACGAAGGAGATCGACTTCTTCGACAGGTGGACCTTCACCGTGCGCGCGTCCGGCGTCTCGAAGGACTTGATGACCTCGAGATTGCTCTTGCGCGCGGACTGCGAGTCCTTGGCGATCACCTTCTCCAGGCTGTACTTGACGTCCTGGCTGGTGAGCTTCTTTCCGCTGTGGAATTTCACGCCGTCGCGGAGGGTGAAGGTGTACGTGAGTCCGTCGTCGCTGACCTTGTAGTCCTGGGCAAGCAGGTTCTCGACCTTGCCGTCGTCGGTGAGCTTGAACAAACCTTCGTACACATTGCCGTTGAGCGCCTCGGTGACGCCCTGACCGCCGCCCGCGGTGTTGTCGAGATTCTGCGGCTCGTAGAGCGAACCGATGTTGACCGTGGCGTTCTTGTCGTGCGCCCCTCCGGCGGCGCCGCCCCCGTTGGAGCCCCCGCCGCAGGCGGTGAGGGTCAGGGCGAGGGCAGCGGCGGTGGCGCCGCCGTACAGGGAGGTCTTCTTGATGCTCATCAGGAGTACGCGCTTTCGTGCTGCGAGGCGGGAGTGCGAGGGAGATCAGTGCTGCGCGAGGAAGCCGTCGCGGAAGACGGGGCGCTTCTCGCCGGCCTCGACGGGCAGGTGGAAACGGTTCTGCCGCGGCGGCATCGGACAGTTGTACTGGTCGGAGAATCCGCAGGGCGGGACGAAGGCGCGGTTGAAGTCGAGAAGGACACGGCCTTCGCCGACGTGGGTGATGAAGAGGAAGCGCCCGGCGCCGTAGGTGGTGTCGCCGTTGGTGGGGTCACCGAAGACGAGCAGCAGGGTGCCGTCGTCGTCGAAGGCGCTCAGCGTGTAGTCCCGGCCGTCCAGGGTGAGCACGATGTCTCCGGGCACGGCGAGGTCACGGGTGCCGCCGTTGTCCCGGATGTGCTCGAACCCGACCCGCCGGGCACCGGGCACCGGGGTGTACGAGGCCTCCAGCACCCAGGCCGGGTCGTACGGGAAGACATCGGTGTGATCGAAGTTCTGGATCGCGGGCGACTGCGCGTCCCAGAAGCGCAGACCGTGCTCCGGTTCACCGGTGACGAAGTCGGTGCGCTCGACCGTGGTCACCGTCACCGTCTCCGACTGTCCGGCACGGGCCGCATCGAGGTCGGGGCGCTCACCGGCAGGGGCCCAGCGGGTCTCGACGAGAGCGAGGTTCCCCGCGGGCGAAGTGACCGAGCGGCGCCGCTCGGCGCGCCATGCCTCCCAGTCCGCGGCGGGGTCGATCGGCTGATCCGGGACGGCGGCGTGGGACACGGCTTTACTCATTCACGTAGACGATCACTGGCTGCCACACGTCGAATGTCACACTGCGTGAAGTTCAGCCCAAAGGACCTTCTTTATCTTCCATAAGGCGAGCTAATGTCAAGTCTGACTGCATAGTGAGACCGGGGCGGGAGTCGCAGGTCGGCCCGGCCATCGACAGGCGGGCATTGCATCCGACCCGCTGCCGATGTCGCAGTCGGCCCCCGGCCGACCGAATCGACAGCGCGCGCACACCGAGGGTGACCGGAGCCCCGCCCTCGCCGACGCCGAACAGGCCGGCCGCCCTCCGTCGCCCCCTCGCCCGTGCGGCCGGGGCCCGCCATCCCCTGCGGCGCGGCCGGGTGCGACGTCACCTCCGCCCGGCGCCCCCGCCGACGTGGATCACACATACACCTGACTTACCATCAAGAAGCTTGCTGCGGAACTCCTTGGAGGCAGGAGCGGTGCTCGGCGCGTGCGGCTCTCGTGTGGGCCGGAAACGCAGGCACAAGGGTATGAGCACAACGAGAGGCGGTCCCCGCCAGGGAGACACGCCTTTCGAGGGCGTCAGGTATGCCGTCACCATCGGTTCGCAGCCGGGCGCACGTCTTGCACCGCGCGAATCGCCGGCCGGGCCGGTGGACGCATGGCAGCGTTGCTCGGCATGCGGCGTGCGGCCTGCCGGAGCACGCTGGTGCTGAGGCTGCCTGTCCCCTCGACCGGCAGCCTGCCAGGAAAGGGGTGGCAGCCATGTTCGCGAGGCTGAGCACCTATCAGGGTTCACCGATTCCCGCGGAGGGAAACCTGACCGCGAACTGGGAAGCGATTCTCGAGCAGATCCGAAAGGATTCCGGCTTCCGAGGCGTGTACTACCTCGTCGACCGAGCCTCCGGGAAGGCCACGTCCCTGACGCTGTGGGATGACCTGCAGGCCATGCAGGCCAGCGAGGGCCGGGCCACCCGGCTCCGCGAGGAAGTCGCCCACAGGGAAGGCCAGCGGATTGTCTCGGTCGAGCGCTTCGAGGTGGGGTTCGGCCACGTGGAGCCATAGCGTTCAGCGGCCCGGATGTCGACCGCGCCGCACAGTCGCCGGGCCGACACTCACGGGCGACGGCCCATGAAGGGCTGCACGAGCGCCCGGATCCGTGCCCTGTCGCGGCCGATTCGGGATCCACTCCTTCTCCGACACGTCCGGGGAGCGACGCTGAGCCATTCGTGTTGTGATCGAAGACGGAGGGGCAACGCTGTCGAGGACGGAGGAAATCATGGCTGCCAAGCTGCGAGCGCGAGACATCATGTCCAGTGGCGTGCAGTGCGTCGGCGCGCACCAGTCGCTGCTCGATGTGGCGACAATGATGCGCGATCTCAACGTCGGCTGCCTGCCCATCTGCGGCGACAACAACAGGCTCACCGGCTTGATCACCGACCGTGACATCGTCATCACGTGCTGCGCGGAGGGAGTCGACCCAGCGACCGTGCAGGCCGGTTCCCTCAGCGCCAAGGTCCACTGGATCGATGCCGAAGCAGATGCCTCCGAGGTCCTGACGACCATGGAGGAACATCAGATCAAGCGGCTGCCGGTGATCGATGTCCAGGGCGGCCACCGCCTGGTCGGCATGATCACAGAGGCCAATCTCGCGAAGAACCTGAGCGACGAGCAGATCGCCGAGTTCGCGAGCCGCGTGTACGCGACCGCTTAGACCTCCGGTCAGTAGGACTGCCCGAAGGCGGCGTCGGCCAGCACGGAGCCGTCAGCGGTGAGCAGGCGGACGCTGGTGACCGGCGCCGTGCCGGCGGGGAAGGGCGCGCCCCAGGCACCGTAGCCCTCCTTGCTGAGGGCGAAGGAACCGGCCTGGGCGGTGGAGCCGTCGGCCCGCTGCACCTCGCACCGGACGGTGCCGGAGTGCCCTTCGGCGTCCACCGTCATGTACAGCCAGGGCGACGCTCCGGTGTACAGGAAGACCCGTCCGCGCGACTCGCCCCCGTGGGCGAGTCGCGCGGTGAGCAGCTGATGCTGCACCGGAGAGACGATCGGCGCGACCGGGGCCGGACGTCCGACGGATGCGCCGAGCACCCAACCGCCACCACCCAGGGCAAGGCCCGCCGCGACTGCCGCCGCAGCGAGGGCGAAGCGCCGCCACCGTACGCGCCGGAGCGGTCGTCGCCCGGAGGGCAGCCCCAGCCGGTCGATCACTCTGTCCTCGAAGCCGACCGGCGGTTCGCTCCCCGGGACAAGGTCCAGCAGTGCGTCCGCCGTGGCCACCAGCTCGTGGACGTATTCGCGGCAGGCGGGACAGTGCTCCAGGTGGTCCATCGCCCCGGCCCGCTCCTTGGCGGGCAGAACGCCGAGCGCCAGCTCCGCACCGATCGCCCGGAGCTGCTCACAGGTGAATCCGCGAGTGTCAGTCATCGTGGTCCGCCTGCCTGGTTGCGAGGGACGCGCGGAGCTTGCCCATGGCTGCCCTGATCCGGGTCTTGGCGGTACCGAGCGGGATCTTCTCGAAATCGGCGACCTGCTGAGCCGTCATCCCGTAGATGCCGGCCATCACCAGAGCACGTGCCTGATCGCGCGGCAGCGCGGCAACCGCTCGACGCAGTTCCGCTGCGGCTTCGGCGGAGAGCGCCTGCCGCTCCGGCGTGCTGGTGACCGTCTCCATCATGTTCTCCAGGTCTGTGGGGTCGACTGGAGTGGCCTTGCGGGCACGTACGGCGTCGATCGCAAGGTTATGCGCGATGGCCGCCAGCCAGGTGGGCACCGATCCCCGGCGCGGGTCATAGACCTGAGCGTGCCGGCAGGCGCGCTCAAAGGTCTGCTGAGCGATGTCCTCGGCGAGCTGGATGTCTCCGACCACAGCGACGGCCACGCCGAAGACCCGGCGCTGGAACCGCCGAACGAAGGCCACGGCGATCTCGGGATCGCCGGTCATGAGACCGGCCAGCAGCGCTTCGTCGGGCACCCGCTCCAGGGGAATGCCAATCCTGCGCATACTCCCTACGTAACACGAGCCCCCAGGGATTGCCTCCGCCCGGCCGCCCTCGACGCTGCCGAAGAGCTGGGACAGAACCCGCGTCGCGGTCCATGTACCGGGGCCTCCTGGCGCGAACGCGCCACTCGGTCCACCCGGACCCGGACCGGGTCGATCATGAACCCTTGGCCCGGCAGCACCGTAGGTATCAAAGGCACGCTCTTACGAACGACAGTGGCCGACCGGTTCCAGGACCGGAAGGCTCGGCGGGCACCGGAAGCGCCCTGGCGGGCCCCCGGTCCGCAGCCCCTGTCAGAAGCACGGCGGCGTCGGCCGCCTCGGACCCCTGGAGTCGTGATGACGTCTCGCACGACCCATCTCGCACTGCGCGGGACCGCAGCGTCCTGCGCCCTGGCCAACGCGGTGATCCATCTCTCGCTGGTCCCTTCCCACCTGACGGAGATGCCCTACATCGGCATCCTGTTCCTGGTCGGCAGCGTGGTGATGCTCGGCGTCGCCGCAGGGCTCGTCCTTCAGAGGCAACCGCTCGGCGTCTGGCTGATCGGGGCAGCTACCAGCGTCGGCATGATCATCGGATTCCTGCTGTCCCGCACCGTCGGGTTGCCGGACTATCGCGAAGCCGGCTGGGAGCCGCCCTACGGCGCCCTGTCCCTGGTGGTGGAGGGCATCTTCGTTCTCACCTTTCTGGCCTGGTTCAAGGAGGGCGGCGCCGCGCGGGTTGCGGATCTGCGGCCCCGAAGAACTCCCGGTATGAAGGCTCCGCCGGTGCGGTTGCCGTAAACGGGGACACGGCCCCGTTTCGTCACCTCCGTCGCCTTCACAGACTCCCCTCACCCATGCACAGATGTATACATTTCTGCCGCTTTGCGAAGTTGTTACCTGTGCGGGTGGTGCGCCCCTGAACCCGGTCGTAGCGTCGATACCGGAACAACCGTTGAGAAGGGGACGGCAGCGCCGTCCAGTGTCTGCTCCGAAGTCGCGGATCGCACCCCGGGACGGACCAGGCGGTACAGATAGGCCAGATGAGCTCGGAGAGAGACGGCTGGGAGCGGACATGCAGAGACACAAGCTGAAGGCAGCGGTATTGATCTGTGCCGCGGCATCGCTCGCAACAGCGGTCGCACCGGCATCTGCTTCCACAGGGACACGATCACCCGCCGACGTGGTGATCGTCGACTGCTTCTCGCATCCTCAAGTACGCCCGAACGACTTCTTGATCGCCTGCGGGGATGGCAACAGCATCCTCACCGCACTCCGGTGGTCGGACTGGAAACCGAATTTCGCCGCGGGCCGCGGGCTCAACGTTGTGAACGACTGCCAGCCGTACTGCGCCGCGGGCACGTTCCACCCCTACCCCGTGACCGTCAGGCTCGACCGCCCGGAGCCGCTGAATAAGAGTCCTCACCAACGGCACTACACCCAGCTCCGCCTCGTCTTCACCGACAGCAGGCCCGCGGAGATGCCCAGAGTCGTGACATACCGGCTCTGGAACTGACGCCCCATCCCCTGACCGGCCATCTGCCCGGGCGCCTCTCGGACACGCCCCGAGGGGCGCCTTCCCGTTTCATCGGCGTGCCCCCTCTCCGGAGCCAACAGCCCTCTCGCAGCAGCGGCTCTCGCAACTGCTCCTCGTGGCGGTGGTCGGGGCGCAAGACCTTTACGACGCATCGACGGCTCAGGAGAGAACCTTCCGAGCGGGTGGGGAGACGGAGAGGGCGGGGCCGGTCACTCCGTCCAGCCAGAGCACGTACGGCGTGCTCTCCGGACGACACCGCGCTCCGCGCGACATCGTCCCAGGTCAGCGACATCCGTTGTTTTCGCGGCCGTTACTACCACGACCCCGGCAAAGCGGCGGCGAGTTCGCGTACTACCTCGGCGAAACCCCGTACGAGGGGGCTGCTCTCGCCCTCGCACCAGGCCAGGGCGACCCTCAGGGGTTCGACGTCGGTGAGCGGGACCCAGGACAGGTCGGGGCGGGCGTAGTACAGGGCCATGCTCGCCGGGGCGAAGCAGACCGCGGCGCCCTCGGCGACCTGCTCCAGCATTTCCTCGACGTTGTCGTTCTTCGGACCCCAGTGCGGTGCGGAGCCGTCCGGTCGGGGGTTCACCGCCCACCAGTCGACCCAGTCGCGCGGCGCCCGCTCCGTCCACAGCAGCGGCTCGTCCTTGACATCCAGGATGCCGATGCCCGTACACCCCGCCAGCGGGTGCCCGACGGGCAGGCCGACGACCCGGGGTTCGGTGTGGACCACCTCGGCGTGCAGGTCGGTGAGGTCCGCGGGCAGCCAGACGAAGGCGACGTCCACCCGGCCGTCGCGCAGGGCGGCCGCCTCCTGGCCCCAGTCGAAGCGCTTCGGTTCCACGCGGACGTCCGGATTGCGGCGGGCGAACTCGGCCCGGGCCCGGGTGGTCAACTCACCCGCGCCGCTTGCCTCGAAGCCGACCCGAAGCACCGCCTTCTCCTGGCACCGGTGGCGTTCCGCCGCGGCGAGGACGCGGTCCGCCTGGCGTACGGTCCGGCGCGCCTCGGCCACCACATCGCGCCCGGCAGGGGTCTGGGTCACGCCGCCGGGGTGCCGCTCGAAGAGGGGGACGCCGAGTTCCGTCTCCAGCTTCCGCAGCGCGTACGACAGGGCCGGCTGGCTCACGTAGAGCCGCGCCGCCGCCCGACCGAGGTTCCCCTCCTCGGCGATCGCCACGAGATAGTTCAACTGCCGTAGCTCCATGGGGAGAGCATAAACAGCGGCGATAAACGCTCTTTATGGGTCGTGTTGATCTCTGTCTTGGACGGCGGGGCCGGGCGGCGGCCGTAATGGAGACGCACGCCGGGACACCACCTCGGCCGTGTTCGCCGGCCGACGCCCGGTCGGCTTCCCGAACCACGCTGGAGATCCCCATGAGCGACAACGCCCGCACCGCTGCTGCCCGCGCCGCCACCCCCACCCGCTCCGCAACCGGCAAGGTCTGGCTGATCACCGGCGCCAGCTCCGGTTTCGGGCAGGCGATCACGCGGGCGGCCCTCGCCGCCGGCGACACCGTGGTGGCCGCCGCCCGCCGCCCCGAATCCCTCGACGAACTCGCCGCCGCGCACCCCGGCCGCGTCGTCCCCGTCTCCCTCGACGTCACCGACCCGGCCCGCATCACCGCCGTCGTCGCCGAAGCGATCCTCTGGTACGGGCGGATAGACGTACTGGTCAACAACGCCGGCCGCGGACTGATCGGCGCCGTCGAGGAGACCACCGACCGCGAACTCCGCGACCTGATGGACCTGCACTTCTTCGGCCCCGCCGCGCTCACCCGCGCCGTACTCCCGCACATGCGCCGCCAGGGCTCGGGCGCCGTCGTGCAGATGAGCAGCATGGGCGGCCGGTTCTCCTTCCCCGGCGTCAGCGCCTACTCGGCCACCAAGTTCGCCCTGGAGGGGCTGTCCGAGGCGCTGGCCCTGGAAGTCGCCCCGCACGGGATCAAGGTGCTGATCGTGGAGCCTGGGGCGTTCCGGACCGGGTTCGCCGGTGGCGGTGCGCTGCAGCAGTCGGCGCCCCTGGACGCGTACGAGGAGACGGTCGGTCCGGTCCGCGCCGGGCTCCCCGACAGCGACGGCAAGCAGCCGGGGGACCCCGAGAAGGCCGCCGCGGCGATCCTGACCGCGTTGGCCGCCGAGCAGGCCCCGCTGCGGCTGGCCCTCGGCAACGACGCCGCCGATGCCATCGCCGGCCAGCTGAAGTCCGCCAGCGAGGAGGCGGCCGCCTGGGAGGCGGTCAGCCGGGGCACCGACTTCGACGAGGTGTGAGGGCAGCGGGCGGTCAGGTCCTGGCGGGCAGCCTGCAGCCGACGTGAGGGGTAGTGCCCCGTTCGGTCCCGAGGCAGCCGACAACCGGCCGCGGCTGGGCGGCGATGCTGGAGTCGGTGCCGCACGAGCGGGCCGCCTCACATCCGGAGTGCTCAGCGCCGCCCGGCAGTTCGGCGGCGCGATCGGAGTCGCCCTCCTCGGTGCGCTGATCGCCGACTCTGCGCACTTCATGACCGGGATGCGGATCAGTCTGGTTGTCGGGGCGGCCGTGCTGGTGGCCACCACACTCGGCGTGGCGCTCTTCCTGCCCGGCAGCCCGAAGTCCGCGGCTTCCTCGACACCCGTGCCGGGAACCGAGGAGCCTGCCACGGTCTCCTTGCGCCCTGGTGGCTTGGAATCGACAGGTGGGACGGTCGCGGGCGCGTCGGCCTTGGCCGATGACTGACCGTGCCCACCTTGTCGGTTTTTCGCTCGGCCCGCCGTCGGTCAGAAGCCGGGGGCGCTGTCGTCGCGGCAGGTGACGCCGGGCCGCGTGTTCACTGACCACATGTGCGTGCACTGCGGACACTGGAGGTGAACGACCGGCCCCTTGGTGGATATCACATAGCGCCAGTGATCAGCGCAGTTACGGCGGTCGGCGCAGGTCCCACAATGGCGGGCGTCGTCGCAGACGGGGCAGGCCATCCAGGCGCGGCGGGCGGCGTCCGCCTGTGGGTCAATGGGCAGCTTCACGGCCCGGCTCCCCTCCTGGGAGGACACCGGCCGCCACCAGCAGGTCGTAGGTGCGCTGCTGCTCGGCGTCCAGGCCCGAGTAGAGAAGTGTGTACGCCTCGTCCTCGCCTTGGAGAACGCTGACCGGGTCCCAGTCAGGTCCGAGTGCGGCCACGACCTCGGCCCGTCGCCGGGCTTCATCGAAGGTCAGATCGATCGTGAAGGGTATGAGATCGGTGGGATCTTCCTTGTTCATGGCGAAACTTCCGATGCGCTGGTGGAATCCCACATGTACCAGGCGACCACAGCAACGGGGAAGGGTGACCTAAGTTGCCCTGGGGTGACGCGGCGCCCGGCCCATCGGCGAGGAATCCTCGGATCGACTGACAGGGGCGGGGCGTTGCCGGAGCCAGAGCCCCGACGGCAGACACGGTCCGGGCACGGCACTGTGACGTACTTCATTGCCTGACTCACGGAACGGGCCGCGATCCGGCCCTGGAGAGGCGGGCCCGACGGGCCGGGTCCGCGGGGCCGCCGTCGCGCTGCGGCCCGGCGGTCAAGGCCCTCGGCACGGCGCCCGGCCACGCACCGAGCGCGGAGCCAGGGACCGGCGCCTGCCCCACCTGCCGACGCTCCCCCGCGGACGACACCACCAGGCATGGCCCTGCCTGGGCCCCTCCCGGCACTAGACTTTCACGGCCGCATTCCCGCCGGGGCCGGACGCCGCAGCCCACTCAAATGGTGCAGCACATGCCAACGCCACGGAGCTAAACGCTTGCATATGCAAGGAATATGTATCTATCTTGGCGTGTATGCAATCCTACACAATCGGGCAGGCGGCCCGTCTGTTGGGCGTGAGCCCGGATACCGCGCGGCGGTGGGCGGATGCCGGCCGGGTGGCCACACATCGCGACAAGGGCGGACGCCGGCTCATCGACGGCAAGGATCTGGCCGCCTTCTCGATCGAGGTCGCCAGGACCGGTGGTGGCGAGGAGGACGCCCCCTACACCTCTGTCCGCAACGCCTTTCCGGGCATCGTCACCGCCGTCAAGCTCGGCGATGTCGCGGCCCAGGTGGAGATCCAGGCCGGGCCGCACCGGCTGGTCTCGCTGCTGACCCGGGAGGCCGTGGAGGAACTGGGCCTGGAGGTCGGCGTGGAGGCCACCGCCCGCGTGAAGTCGACCAGCGTGCACATCGACCGCACCTGAGCGGACACGTACGGGCGGCGGCCGTGGGTCACGCCTTCACCGAGCAGGAGTACGCCCCCGCACCGGCCGATGCCCCGCCGTCGCCGTACGGCACGGAGAGCACCATGGCCACGCCGGTCTCCTCAACTCCCTTGCAGGGCGCGGTGGTCAAAGTCGTTGAGCGGGAGCCCGTTCGACCCCCGTCACCCCGACCTTCGCGAACGCCCTGCGGGACGCCACCGGGTTCGCCTTGCCTGTGTCACATCCACGCCCCGTAGCCGCCGTCCACGCGTATCGCGCTGATACCGCTGACGTGCCGGGCGCCGCAGCGGTCCTGAGGCAGCACGAGCTGGGGGCCGGCCCCGTCGAGCGGGGTGTCGTCGATGCTGGCCGCAAGCAGGACGGACGCACGGCCGAAGTCGGGGTCGATCTCCGCCCAGGACAGGACGGTGCGGTGGCCGTCCGCTCCCGTCACTGCGATCAGGAAGCGCAGGCGATCCTTGCGCCGGGTGGGGTCGAAGGCGGGGCCGGCGTCGGACAGGACATCGTGCAGCAGCGGTCCTGCGAAGCGATGGCGCTGGACGCCACTGGTGGCGCACTCAAAGCTCACCTGCACCCGGCGCTGGGGCCAGGCGAGCAGGTCGCGAACCGTCAGCCGGACCGGACGCGCGAGGTCTCCGGTCAGGGCGACCTCGGCCACCGGATCGGCGGCCGGAAGGGAATGACTCACGGGCTACCACCTCCCGGATGTCGATACCCGGGCAGCAGTCCCGTATAAACGCACATGCCCACCATCACCCATGGGCAGTCCAGCTCATGCGATGCCACAGATGACTTCCACCTCGTATTTGCGGCAGTATGATGTGCACATGCACACCTGCCGGATCGGGGAAGCAGCCGCCTTGATGTCAGCGCCGACACACTGCGGCGCCGGGTCGGGGCCGGGACACTGCGGGCCGAACGTGACGAGCTGGGCCGGCGGATGATCCGCGGGCCGGAACCGGCTTCCTTCGCCCGGGAGTTGCGCCGCGTCGAGCGGACGAACAACGGATCCTCGGCGCGCAACCACCTCGCCGGGACCGTCACCGACAAGATCCTCGAAGAGGTGTCGGTGCGGGTGGAGATCCAGGCCGGGCCGTTCCGGGCGGTGTCCACCCTCAGCCGGGACTCGGCTGAGGAACTGGTGCCGGAACCCGGTGTTCCGGCGCTTGCCGCGATCAAGTCGACCCACGTGGTCGTCGAGAGACCGTAGAAGAGTCCGACGGACTCTTCCGGAAGAAACCCGAGGGAGTAGACCCCGTGATGACCCGTTCCGCACGCCGGACCCGCCGGACCCTGCAGGTGGCCGGCGCAGGCGCCGCTGCGCTGCTGGCACTGAGCGCCTGCTCCTCGTCCGACAACTCCTCGGCCAAGCCGGACTCCTCGGCGTCCACGGCCTCGTCGAAGAAGCTCTCCGGCACGGTGACCGTCTTCGCCGCC
This sequence comes from Streptomyces sp. NPDC051286, assembly GCF_044455345.1. Classification (NCBI taxonomy): domain Bacteria; kingdom Bacillati; phylum Actinomycetota; class Actinomycetes; order Kitasatosporales; family Streptomycetaceae; genus Streptomyces; species Streptomyces sp. NPDC051286. The sequence goes on from NZ_JBITER010000024.1 coordinate 40,265, forward strand.
GCCTCGCTCAAGGAGAGCTTCACGACCCTGGGCAAGGAGTTCGAGAAGGCCCACCCGGGTACGAAGGTCACCTTCAGCTTCGGCGGCAGCGACACCCTCGCCGCCAGCATCACCGGTGGCGCCCCGGCCGACGTCTTCGCCGCCGCCAGCCCGAAGACGATGGGGATCGTCACCGACGCGAAGGGCGCGGTCGGCACGCCGTCCACCTTCGTGCGCAACCAGCTGGAGATCGCGACCCTGCCGGGCAACCCCGACAAGGTCTCCTCCCTCAAGGACCTCACCAAGTCGGGCCTGAAGGTCGTGCTGTGCGACAAGACGGTGCCCTGCGGGGCGGCCGCCCAGAAGGCGCTGGAGGCCAGCAAGCTCAAGCTCACCCCGGTCTCGTACGAGCAGGACGTCAAGAGCGCCCTGACCAAGGTGGAGCTGAAGGAGGCCGACGCCGCCGTGGTCTACAAGACCGATGTGAAGGCGGCGGGTGACAAGGTGGAGGGCGTGGAGTTCCCCGAGTCCGCCGAGGCCATCAACGACTACCCGATCACGCTGCTCAAGGACGCGCCCAACGCCGACGCGGCAAAGGCGTTCATCGCGCTGGTGCAGTCCGCCGAGGGCCAGAAGGTCCTGACGGCGGCCGGGTTCCTCAAGCCGTGACCGAGGTGGACAAGTCCGGCGCCGCGGACGAGCTCCTCATGGGTGGCGACGCCCGCGGGGGCCGGCCGCGGCGCCGGCGCGTCCGCGCGGACGCCCGGGGCAGGGTGCCTCTGCCTCTTCTGCTGCCCGCCCTGGTCGGGCTGGCGTTTCTGTCGCTGCCACTGATCGCCCTTCTCATACGGGCTCCCTGGCGCACCTTGCCGGACCAGCTGACGAGCACGGAGGTGTGGCAAGCCCTTCAGCTGTCCCTGGTGTGCGCGACCGCGGCAACCGCAGTGAGCCTGGTGCTGGGCGTGCCGCTGGCCTGGCTTCTCGCGCGCACCGACTTCCCGGGGCGGGGTTTCGTACGGGCCCTGGTGACGCTGCCGCTCGTCCTGCCGCCGGTGGTCGGTGGTGTGGCACTGCTGCTGGCGCTGGGACGCAACGGTGTCGTGGGGCAGTGGCTGGACTCGGCCTTCGGGATCACCCTGCCGTTCACGACGGCGGGGGTGGTGGTCGCGGAGGCGTTCGTGGCGATGCCGTTCCTCGTCATCAGCGTGGAGGGCACACTACGGGCGGCCGATCCCCGGTACGAGGAGGCCGCCACCACGCTGGGCGCCTCCCGCTTCACCGCGTTCCGCCGGGTCACCCTGCCGCTGATCGCGCCGGGCATCGCAGCAGGTTCCGTGCTGGCCTGGGCCCGTGCGCTCGGCGAGTTCGGCGCGACGATCACCTTCGCGGGCAACTTTCCCGGCCGCACGCAGACCATGCCGCTGGCCGTCTACCTCGCCCTGCAGAACGACCCGGCCGCCGCCATCGCGCTGAGCCTGGTCCTGCTCGCCGTGTCGATCGCGGTCCTGGCCGGACTGCGGGACCGTTGGATGACCGCCTCATGACGGACATCGACAACGCCACGGGCAGCCTCCCCGCCGCGGGCCTTGACGCCCACCTGGTCGTCAACCACGGCCTCTTCCAGCTCGACGTGGCGCTGACGGCCGCGCCCGGCGACGTCGTGGCGCTCCTCGGGCCCAACGGCGCGGGCAAGACCACCGCCCTGCGCGCGCTCGCCGGTCTCACCCCGCTCACCGGCGGTCATCTGCGCCTCGACGGTGTCGCGCTGGACCGTACGCCGCCCGAGTCCCGTCCGGTCGGCGTCGTCTTCCAGGACTACCTTCTCTTCCCGCACCTCTCCGCCCTCGACAACATCGCGTTCGGCCCCCGCTGCCAGGGCGCGTCCAAGGCCGAGGCACGCGCACAGGCCGCCGAGTGGCTGGACCGCATGGGCCTCGCCGACCACGCCGGCGCCAAACCCCGTCGGCTCTCCGGCGGGCAGGCCCAGCGCGTCGCCCTCGCCCGCGCCCTGGCCACCCACCCCCGACTGCTGCTGCTCGACGAACCGCTGGCCGCGCTCGACGCCCGCACCCGGCTCGACGTACGCGCCCAACTCCGCCGCCACCTAGCCGACTTCGAGGCGGTCGCCGTGCTGGTCACGCACGATCCACTGGACGCCATGGTGCTGGCCGACCGGCTGGTCGTCATCGAGCACGGCCGGGTCGTCCAGGAGGGCACCCCTTCCGACATCGCTCGCCATCCGCGTACCGAATACATCGCCCAACTGGTCGGCCTGAACCTCTACAAGGGGCTGGCGGAGGGGCACACCGTACGGCTCGCCTCCGGCCCGGCGATCACCACCACCGAGGATCTCACCGGCCCCACCTTCGTCGCGTTCCCGCCCGGCGCGGTCACCCTCCACCGCGACCGGCCCACCGGCTCCAGCGCCCGCAACCTGTGGCACTGCGAGGTTGCCGGACTCGAATCGCACGGCGACCAGATTCGCGCGGACCTCACCGGTGAGCTCCCCCTCACCGCCGACCTGACCACAGTGGCCGCAGCCGAACTCGACCTCCATCCGGGAGCCCCGGTCTGGGCCACGGTCAAGGCCGCACAAACGCACGCATACCCAGCCTGACGCAGCGCTTGCCCGGCCGGGGCCGGAAGCCCACAACGCCGGGGATAAAAACCGGCACATCCATGGCTTTCGGGCAGCCCCGACCTGCCAGGCACTGCCACCCCACAACCTGGCGGATGCGACGGGCCGCAATACGGCCACCGTCCCACACGACTACGGTGAGGCTCACCACAGGATCAAACCCTGACAATCCACATCTTTTCTGTGAGGCGTCCCATCATGACCCTGAGTATCCGCAACCAGCTTCCCGGCACCGTCACCGCCATCACTCCGGGCGAGGTCATGGCGACCGTCGAGGTCCGCCTGGACGGCGGCCAGGACATCACCGCGGCGATCACACGGGAGGCCGTCAAGGAACTCGGCCTCGCCGAGGGCTCCGCCGTACGCGCCCTGGTCAAGTCCACCGAGGTGTCACTCGCCACCGGCGCGGCTGAGGGACTATCCATCCGCAACCAACTCCCCGGCACGGTCGGCGACGTCGCCACGGGCGGCGCCATGGCCTCCGTCAAGGTCACCGTCCCGGGTTGCGAACTCACCGCCGCGATCACCAAGGACGCCGTCACCGACCTGGACCTGACCCGCGGCTCGCCCGTCGTCGCGCTGATCAAGTCGACCGAGATCTCCCTCGCCGCCGTGTGATTCACCCAGGTGGGCAGCCGGAATACGCCGGAACACGCCGACGCGACGCAGATGCGGCGGCACTTCCGCAGCCACCGCAAGGTGCCCCCCTCCTCTACATGAGCGAGGGCCTGCGCGCATCCCTCACCCCCTCCACCGGCCACATGCCCACCTGGGGCCACCTCACCGCCCTTACCCTCGGAGCCGTGGGCCGATCGCTGCAATGTGACAGCAACGGGACTGATGACCGTTGCGCGCCACCGGCACAGCCCCCTCCCGGATCAGGCCCAGGCCACTCGTATGCAGTAGGGCGACATCCGTGTGCAGCTCATCGCCCTCACCTTGGGCGGGATCGTGGATGGGGCATGAAATCGGGCAGCGAGTACTCCGCACTCCCGCCGTCAGGCCTCCGGTAGCGAGGACGCCCTGGCGCCGCCGAGAGCTACAGCCGCGCCGGCGTGATCGAGTTCGAGTGGCAGCCCGACGGTGAACAGCAGAGACTGGGCAGCGGTTGAGGAACTGGACAACAGATCCCGACCTCAGAATTCCGGATTACTCGCTCCGGCCATCGAAAGCGCGAGTATCAGGGCGCCGGCCGTCATGGCCGATCGCGCTCGAATGTGCCTCAAGGAGCTCGCATGGAGGAGAAATCCGTCGACGTCCTGACGCCCGGGCCGGATGAATCTGCGATCCACAGGAGCAGGTACACCGGCCCGATGACTGGCATCGAAAAAGACCTCGCCGAGGTGCTGGCCGACGTCATATGCGTCGAACGGGTGTCGGTCGGCAGCCACTTCTTCGATGACCTCGGCGCCAACTCGTTGGTGATGGCCCAGTTCTGCGCACGGCTCAGGAAGCGGACGGACCTCCCTTCAGCGTCGATGAAGGACATCTACCGACACCCCACGATCCGAAGTCTGGCGACGGGGCTCGCGGACGCCGCGCCCACCCCTGTCGATTCGTCGGTCCCGGTGTCGACCGAGGTGGCGGCCCCTGCCGGAACGGTGCGGTACGTCCTCTGTGGAACGCTGCAGTTCCTGCTTTTCCTGGGATATTCCTTCCTCGCCGGACTTGCTGCCGACCGAGGCTATGCATGGGTCTCCGCCGGCTCGGACGTGATCGGGATCTACCTGCGATCGTTCGTCTTCGGCGGCGTCGGATTCGTCGGCCTGTGCACCTTCCCGATCGTGGCCAAATGGCTCCTCATCGGCCGGTGGAAATCGCGCGAGTTCCCGGTCTGGGGTCTGACGTATCTGCGCTTCTGGACCATCAAGGTGCTGATACACGCCAACCCGATGATTTTCTTCGTCGGCAATCCCCTGTACGTGCTTTACCTGCGAGCCCTGGGCGCACGGATCGGCAAGGGGGTCACGATCCTCTCCCGCAACGTTCCGGTCTGCACCGACCTGCTCACGATCGGCGCCGGCACGGTGGTCCGCAAAGACTCGTTCCTCCTCTGCTACCGGGCACACGCCGGCCGTATCCAGACCGGCCCGGTCACCCTTGGCCGGGACGTGTTCATCGGCGAGAAGACCGTGCTCGACATCGACATCTCGATGGGCGACGGAGCGCAACTCGGCCACACCTCCACGCTGTACAGCGGCCAGGTGGTCCCTGATGGCCAGCGCTGGCACGGATCACCGGCACAGCCCACCGAGCATGACTACCTGAGGATCGAGCCGGCCAAGTGCGGCACGCTGCGTCGGGCCGGCTTCGGTCTCATCACCGTGCTTCAGCTGCTCTTCCTCTACCTGCCGCTGGCTGTCGGGGGCGCTTACATGCTGGTGACCCTGGTTCCGGCGCTGCACAACCGGCTGGGCCCGGACGCTGTGGGGTTCACCTCGCCAGGTCTCTACATCGACGCGCTGATCCTTTCCTTCGTGCTGTTCTTCGGCTTCGTCGTCGTGGGCCTTGCCGTTCTGTTCACCGTTCCGCGCCTGCTGAACCTGGCCGTCAAACCGGACAAGGTCTATCCGCTGTACGGGTTTCATTACTCGATGCACCGGGCGATCGGGCACATGACCAACATCAAGTTCTTCGCATGGCTGTTCGGTGACAGCTCCTACATCGTCCACTATCTACGGGGTCTCGGATACGACTTGTCCCGGGTCGAGCAGACCGGGTCGAACTTCGGCACGGAAGTGCAACACGAGTCCCCGTTTCTGTGCTCGGTCGGCAGCGGAACGATGGTCGCTGACGGGCTCTCCATCATCAACGCCGAATTCTCGAGCACGTCCTTCCGGGTGTCCCGGGCCTCGATCGGTCCACGCAACTTCCTCGGGAACAACATCGCCTATCCCTCAGGGGCCAGGACGGGCGAGAACTGTCTCCTCGCGACGAAGGTGATGATTCCGCTCGACGGCGAGGTACGCGAGGGGGTGGGCCTGCTCGGCTCACCATGCTTCGAGATTCCCCGGTCGGTCGAGCGTGACTCCCGGTTCGACCATCTCCGGACCGGCGACGAGTTGCGTCGCAGCCTCGCGGCGAAGAACCGCTACAACATCCGCTCGATGGTCTTCTTCCTGCTCGTGCGGTGGCTGCACTTCTTCGTGCTCACGATGCTCGCCCTGGCGAACGTCGGTCTGTACGACTCCTACGGGCATGTGCTGATCGCTGCGTTCCTGGTGTTCAGCCTTGGGTTCACCGCCTTCTACTTCGTACTGGTGGAGCGCGGCATCGCGGCATTCCGCGCGCTCCGACCGCGGTTGTGTTCCATCTACGACCCGTACTTCTGGTGGCACGAGCGCCTCTGGAAGGTGCCTGACGCGTACCTCAACGTCTTCAACGGCACCCCTTTCAAGAACGTGATCTGGCGGATGCTGGGGGTTCGGCTCGGCAGCAGGGTCTTCGATGACGGCTGCTATTTGACGGAGCGGACGCTCACCACCATCGGGAGCGACTGCACGCTCAATGCAGGAAGCAAGATCCAGTGCCACTCTCAGGAGGACGGCACCTTCAAGTCCGATCGCAGCACCATCGGCGCCGGCTGCACCATCGGTGTGGGAGCACACGTCCACTACGGCGTGACGATGGGCGACGGCGCCGTGCTCGCCCCGGACTCCTTTCTCATGAAAGGCGAGGAAGTCCCGCAGCACGCACGCTGGGGAGGAAATCCCGCCACAGAGACGCGAGATGCCCCTGATCAGCCCGAGGCACTGGCGCGGAAGGCGTAGCGCCGCCCCTGTCGGCATGGAACAGCACGGTGGCGACGGTGAATGGAGAGGGACGACCAGATGGGAATGCACGTGCAGGCCGACCGGGAGTTCTGGCGCGCGGTGCTCGTCGCCGGTGGATGCACCGCAATACCGCGGTGGACGCTCAATCCGGTGACGGGCGTCGGCGAACACGAGGCGGCAATTCCGGACGACGTCGTGGCAGCGTTGGGCCGGCTGGCCGAGGACCTGGCGGTGCCGCTCGGCTCGGTGCTGCTGGCCGCGCACGCCAAGGTGCTCGCCGCGCTGTCCGGCGAGCACGAGGTCGCAGCCGGCTACGTCACGGCGGAGGGCAGCAGGCCGCTGCCCTGCCGGCTGACGACCGAACCTGACTCATGGCGGACGCTGCTGCAGGAAACTCATCGAGTCGCCTCAAATCTGCTGGCGCACAAGGACTTTCCGGTCGATGAGCTCAGGCGCGAACTGGGCCTGGCCGAACCGGCGATCGAGACCGTGTTCGATCCGCACGGCGCGGGCGGCGAACTCGCCGGTGACTCCGTGTTGTGGGTGGGATTTCCGCAACGCGACGGTCGGCTCGTGCTGCGGCTGCGGTACCGGACCGACGCGATCGACGCGGACTACGCCGTCAGGATCGCCGGATACCACCTCACCGCGCTCGCGCTGATCGCCGCCGATCCGGACGCCGAGCACCGGCGGCAGAGCCTGCTCTCCACCGAGGAACTCCGCTTCCAGCTCGATGGGCTCGCCGGTCCGCGCCGGGAGCTCCCGGACCGCCGGTTCCACGAGTTGTTCGAGCAACGGGTGGCGGCACACCCGGACGCCGTCGCGGCGGTGCACGGTGAGCGGCAGCTGACGTACCGGGAACTCAACGCGCGTGCCAACCGGTTGGGACGGGCCCTGCTGGCGCGGGGGCTTGGCCCCGAGGGTGTCGTCGCGGTGGTGACCGAACGCAACCTGGACTGGATGGCCGCCGTTCTCGCGGTCTTCAAGGCCGGCGGCGTGTATCTGCCCATCGAGCCGCATTTCCCGGCGGATCGCCTCGCAACCATGCTCTCCCGTGCCGCATGCGAGCTCGTGCTGACCGAACCCGGCAGCACTTCCACTCTCGACCAGGCCCTCGACTCGCTGCCCGGGATCCAGAAGCTCTTCGTCGGCGCAGCCTACGAGGAGGACCATGTCGACGACGATCTGGGCCTCCGCGTCGCACCGGACCAGCTCGCCTACATCTATTTCACCTCGGGGTCCACCGGGGAGCCCAAGGGCGCCATGTGCGAGCACGCGGGCCTGCTCAACCACCTCTACGCCAAGATCGACGACCTGGAGATCGGCGAGGGACAGGTGGTCGCCCAGACCGCACCCCAGTGCTTCGACATCTCGCTGTGGCAACTGGTGTCCGGGCTCCTGGTCGGGGGGCGCACCCTGCTGGTGGAGCAGGAGGTGATCCTGGACGTCCGGCGGTTCGTCGACAAGATCATTGACGCCCGGGTCGCCGTCCTCCAGGTCGTACCCTCCTACCTGGACGTCGTCGTGTCGTTTCTGAAGCAGCACCCCCGCGAGCTGCCGGACCTGCGGTGCGTGTCGGTCACCGGCGAGGCGCTGAAGAAGGAGCTCACGCAGCGCTGGTTCGCCGCCCAGCCCGGGATCAAGCTGGTCAACGCCTACGGGCTGACCGAGACCTCGGACGACACCAACCACGAGGTCATGGACCGCGTACCCGACGGGGACCGGGTCCTGCTGGGTCCCGCGGTCAACAACGTGCACGTCTATGTTGTCGACGAGCACCTGGCCCCGGTGCCGCTCGGCGCCCCCGGTCTGATCGTCTTCTCCGGCGTCTGCGTCGGCCGCGGATACGTCAACGACCCCGAGCGCACCCGGCAGGCCTACCTGGCTGATCCGCACCGTGCGGGCGCCCGGCTCTACCGGGGCGGCGACTACGGCCGCTGGCAGCCCGAGGGCAAGCTGGAGTTCCTCGGCCGCCGGGACAACCAGGTAAAGATCCGTGGCTTCCGGATCGAGATCGGCGAGATCGAGAACACCCTGTTGCGGGTGCCCGGTGTGCGCGACGGTGCAGTGGTGGTCACCGAGCGGGCCGACGAGAGCAAGCACCTGGTGGCGTTCTACTCCGGTCGGCGGCCACTCGATGAGGACGTCCTGCTGGACCGGCTCGGCGAGTCGCTGCCCGAATACATGGTCCCGTCGGCCTTCCACTGGCGGGAGAGTCTGCCGCTGACGGCCAACAGCAAGATCGACAGGAAGACTTTGCAGGCGCTCGCCGGAGAGCTCGGCCTCGTCCAGGACGACTACCGCGCGCCGAATACGCCGACCGAACAGCAGCTGGCGGCCGCATGGGCGAAGGTGCTCGGCATCCCGCAGAACCAGATCGGACGGCGGGACCACTTCTTCGACCGGGGCGGCACGTCACTGTCGGCAGTGAAGCTGGCGATCACCCTGGACCGTGCGGTGTCCCTCAAGGACGTCACCCGTCACCCGATCCTTGCCGATCTGGCCGGCTTGGTCGACGGCAGGTCCGAGCTCCGCTCCGGGCGCTCCGGGCTGCTTCAGTCGCTGTCGGAACCGGACGGTACGCAGGGCGCTGCCCTGGTGTGCTTCCCCTACGCCGGCGGCAATGCGGTGAACTTCCGGCCGATGGCCGGCGCACTGCCGGGCGGCGGGCCGGCGGTCTACGCCGTCGAACTGCCCGGTCACGACGTGGCCGCCGGAAGCGGGCCGTTCGCCCCGATGGCACAGGTGGTCGAGCAGGTCGTCGTCGAGATCATTCAGCGTGGCCTCACCAGGGTCCTGCTCTGGGGTCACTCCTCGGGCGCCGCGTTGGCCGTGGAGACGGCCAGAAAGCTGCGGGAGCGCGGGGTGGACGTCCAGCGGGTGTTCCTCGGCGCGCAGCTGCTCGGCAATGCCGCCGACCGGCGCGCCGGCATCACCGAGCTGACCGGGCGCAGCGACGCCGAGATCACCGGCATGCTGAGCGCGGAGGGCGGCTACCCCGAACTCGGTGAGCTGGATGCGCAGCACGCCGAGCACATCGGTGCCGCCTACCGGCACGACTGCGTATCCGCACACCGCTATTTCGCCGACGCCCTGGACAGCCCGCCGGCGCTGAAGCTGTCCGCGCCGGTCACCGTGGTCGTTGCCGCCGACGACCCGAGCACGGCGGAGTACCCACGCCGGTACCGCGACTGGCAGCTCCTGGCCGAGCAGGTCGACCTGCACGAACTCACCGACGGCGGACACTACTTCCTGCGTACCCGTCCTACCGGGGCGGCACAGGCCGTGCTGCGCACCGCCGAACTGTTCGCTTCTTCCTGACCGGCAACTGAAAGGAAACCGAGATGTCTTCCACATCCACGGCGTCGCCGGTCGACGTCGAACTCGTACCCGGCAAACCTCCTCTCCTCCGGGCCGAGGCCACCGGCGGCGCGCTGAGCTGGGCGACCGAGCACCGGGACGCGCTGCGCGCTGTCGTCGCCGAGCACGGTTCGGTCCTGGTCCGCGGCCTCGGGCTGCGCGACGCGGACGGGACCGGCGCCGTCTTCTCGAGGCTGGCCACCGGTCTGATGACCGAGAAAGAGGTCTTCGCACCACGACGGACCTACTCCGACGGCGTGTACTCCTCATCGACGTGGCCGCCGAACCAGCCGATGTGCATGCACCACGAACTGAGCTACACGCTTGAGTTCCCCGGCCTGATGATGTTCGCCTGCATCAGCGCGCCCACCGACGGCGGCGCAACCGCGGTGGCCGACTCACCGACCGTACTCGACGCGCTGCCCGTCGACCTGACCGAGCGGTTCGAGCGGGAGGGCTGGCTGCTCACCCGCAGCTACAACGACGAGATCGGGGCGTCCGTCGCCGAGGCGTTCGGCACCGCGGACCGTGGCGCCGTCGAGAGCTACTGCCGCGCCAACGCGATCATGTTCGAGTGGCAGCCCGACGGCGGACTGCGCACCAGACAGCGCCGCAGCGCCGTGGTGCGTCACCCGGTCACCGGCCGACGCTGCTGGTTCAACCAGATCGCGTTCCTCAACGAGTGGACGATGGCCCCCGAGGTGCGCGAGTACCTGGTGGACGTCTACGGCGCCGACGGGCTGCCGTTCAATACCCGCTTCGGCAACGGCGACCCGATCGACGAGGACGTCGTGGACCTGCTCAACAGCGTCTACGAGGCCAACACCGCACGCGAGCCGTGGCTGGCCGGCGACCTGATGCTCGTCGACAACGTCCGCACCGCGCACAGCAGGGAGCCCTTCGAAGGGCCGCGCGACGTGCTCGTCGCCATGGCCGACCCGGTGCATCTGGCCGACTGCTCGCCGACCGTCGAGGTGACCGCAGGATGACCACCACCGGCTCCACCGCAATGAAGTCCGCAATGTCCGCTCCGGTCACCGTGCCACCGTTCGCCGTGATCTCCGGTGCCCAGGTCCAGCGCGCACTGCACGGGCGCGAGAAGCAGATCGTGGAGTTGGTCGAGGCCACCTACCGGGTGCACGGTGCCGGTGACTCGGTGAACCCGCCGTCGTACTTCCTGCGCTTCCCGGACCGCCCGTCCTCCCGGATCATCGCGCTGCCCGCCTCGATCGGCGGCGAGGTGCGGGTGGACGGCCTGAAGTGGATCTCCAGCTTTCCGGAGAACGTGGCGGCCGGTATCCCGAGGGCCTCGGCTGTGCTGATCCTCAACGACCATGACACCGGCTACCCGTTCGCGTGTCTGGAAAGCTCGATCATCAGCGCCACCAGGACGGCGGCGTCGGCGGCGTCGGCGGCCGACTGGCTGAGCCGCGACCGGCCGCGACCGATGCGCGTCGGGTTCTTCGGCGTGGGCCTGATCGCCCGTTACATCCACACCTTCCTGGCCGGCACCGGCTGGTCGTTCGACCAGATCGGTGTGCACGACCTGTCCGCCGACAGCGCGGCAGGCTTCCGGTGCTACCTGGAGCAGTCGGGCACCACCGGCCGGATCACCGTGCACGACAGCCCCGAGCAGTTGATCCGACACAGCGACCTGGTGGTCTTCGCCACCGTCGCCGGCCAGCCGCATGTCAGCGACCTGTCCTGGTTCGCACACAATCCGCTGGTGCTGCACGTGTCGCTGCGCGACCTCGCGCCGGAGATCCTGCTCGCCTCGGCCAACATCGTCGATGACATCGAGCACTGCCTGAAGGCCGACACCTCGCCGCATCTGGCCGAGCAGCTCACGGGCAACCGGGATTTCCTGCACGGCACATTGGACGACGTGATGGCCGGGCGCGTGGCGGTGCCCGCGGACCGGCCGGTGGTGTTCTCGCCCTTCGGCCTCGGGGTGCTCGACCTCGCGGTGGGCAAGGACGTCTATGACGAAGTGGTCCGCCGCGGAGAGTTGCGCGTCGTCGACGACTTCTTCCACGAACTGAGCCGGTACGGATGAGCCGCCCCAGAGCCCAAGGGGCTAGTCCAGGACTCATCCCAGGAGAGATCGCCGGTCAAGTCGCCGCAGGTCAGGGCGTACGAGACAGCGACCGCTGACGCAGGGCCCCGTCCGGTCCGGCTCGGCACCGGCTCCCGCCCGCAAGAGCGAGAAGCCCGCCCACGGCCGGATGGACGTTATGAAAGTGCTCTGCTCCAGATAGAGGAGACCATCGTGCCCGTCGTATCCGTTCCCTACGCCTACAACGAAGAGGAGCTCTATGTCGACCTTCGGTCGATCTTCGGGCACCCACTCTTCCTGAAGTGTGAGGGCTTCAACTTCGCCGGCTCGATCAAGTTGAAGGCCGCGACCGAGATGGTGGAGTCCGCCGAGCGGGATGGAATCCTGACGCCTGAATCGATCCTGGTCGAGTCCTCGTCCGGAAACCTCGGCGTGGCGCTCAGCATCATCGCGGCAAGCAAGGGCTACCGGTTCCTGTGTGTGACGGACGCCCGCGGCAACCTGACGACCAGGATGATGATGGAGGCGTTGGGCAGCCAGGTGCACATGATCGCCGGACAGGAGGCCAACGGCGGCTTTCTCGGCGCGCGGATCGAGTACGTCCGTGCGCTGTGCGACTCCGACGACCGGTACGTGTGGCTCAGTCAGTACACCAATCCGAACAACTGGAAGGCGCACTACCGCAGGACGGCGCCGGAGATCGCCCGCCAGTTCCCGCAGCTGGACGTGCTGTTCGTCGGGGCGGGCACCACCGGGACACTGATGGGCTGCGCGCGCTACTTCCGGGAGTGGCAGCGGCCGGTGCGGATCGTCGCAGTGGACAGCGTCGGCTCGGTGTCCTTCGGCGGTTCGCCGGGCCGCAGGATGATTCCCGGCCTGGGGATGAGCATGCGCCCGCCGCTGCTCGACGAGTCCTATGTGGATGAGGTGATACGTGTCGAGGAGGCGGACACCGTCCGCACCTGCCATCGTCTGGCCAGGCGCGGATTCCTGTTCGGCGGCTCCACCGGCACGGTGGTCAGCGGTGCAACGAACTGGCTGGCCCGGCATGACGCGCACGATCTCACCGCGGTGGCCATCGGCCCGGACCTCGGCGAGCGGTACCTCGACACCATTTACCAGACCAACTGGCTGCACGATCTGTACGGCGAGGACGTGCTCGACTCCGACGAGGTGGCCGCCGGTTCCTGGGCAGCTTCCCCCGCGCCACCGACGCGGTACGGCCCGGCGGCTGGACCTGCGGACCGGCGACCCCACGGACAACCGGCGCCATCGGTTCCAGGATCATGAGACCCAGGGCCGCTCGTTCGGACCATGCCGGGCTCGCGTGCCCTGTCACGCCCATCTGCGGCGCCGTCGTCGGTCGGCACGGCTCCGCCATGCCTCCCTCCTCCTCATGGCGCTGAAATGAAGCGGCAGATGTACGGGCGTGCTGGCTTCGCTCTCCTCCGGCATCGGATCTTGCTCGGCTCACGTCGCCCTCCGTCACCACCGAATCAGCGACAGAGCCGTTTACTGACACACCCTCGCGTGCACCGTCCCGGCATATCGCCGGGTGAAGCCGGTGTCGGCATCGGCCCTGACAGTCACGTCGTACCGCCCGCAGTCCGCAGGCCAGGTCAAGGAGACCTTCTCGCGCGGGCCTACGGGCCGAGTGAGTTCCACACGGCCGAAGTCGTTCGCGGTGATGGTGAAGCACACGGCCGTCCCGCCCTCGTTGGCCAGCACCAACTCGACCGAAGCGTTCTCCGGTTCGCTGCCCCGGAGGACGGCTGTCACCTGAGGCGCGGCAGCGTCGTTCTGATCGACTGCGATAACGGTCCCGGCGAAACGGCAGACGAATCCGTCGGCACCGTGCACGGTGAAGTCGTAGCGGCCACCGGTGCGTTTGGCGTCCCAAACATAAGTGGCAGTGCTTTGCGGCGCGACGGTGAACGGTGTTCCAGCGAAGGGCCGGACGATGTTGGGGAACACCGTGAAGTGGAAGGCCGTGCTTCCCTCGTTGGTGAGGGTGCAGGTGATCTTGCCGGTGGCACAGTCCACTGCGACATCGGCCCACGGGCGGTAGGGAAGCAGCCGGTGCGGGCGAGGACCGCCGGGTTCCTGCGTCGGCATGACCTGTGTGCCTGGGGCAGGAAGCTGTACGGGCGGCAGTTCCTGCGCTGCGTCGGCCTGCTCCATCAACGCGCGGGTGTCGGGTAGCTCGGGGATCGAGAAGTCGGGCCTGGTGAAGTCGAAGCAGGTGGTGAGGTCGCCGCAAACGGCGCGGCGCCACTGCGAGATGTTGGGTTCCCGTACGCCTGTGACGAGTTCCAGGAAGCGCAGCACGGAGGTGTGGTCGAAGACCTGGGAGTTGACCCAGCCGCCGCGCGACCACGGTGATATCACCCACAGGGGCACGCGGTTGCCCAGTCCGATCGGCTGCCCGTCCACGAACTCCTCGGGGGTGCCCGCGGGCGGGACGGGCGGGACGACGTGGTCGAAGTAGCCGTCGTTCTCGTCGTACATGACGAGGAAGACGGTGTGCCGCCACACGTCGGGGTTGGCGAACACCGACTGAAGAGCGGTGTTGACCCAGTGCGCGCCGTAGGCGGGGCTGGCGGTCGGGTGCTCGCAGAACAGGTACGGCGAGACCAGCCAGGACACTGTCGGCAACGTACCGTCCTTGCAGTGCGCGTCGAAGGCCGACAGGTCCCACTTCGTCATCGCGTTGACGTAGCGCGGGTCGTCCTTGTCGAACGCATGGAACTGGCTGAAGTATTCGAGGGCGTTGTCCTCGTAGTTGCCGTCGCGCTCGTCCAGCCCGGGTGTGTGGTAGACACGCCAGGAGACGCCGGCTTCCGAAAGGCGCTCCGCGTAGGTCGTCCAGTCGCACACCGGGCTCTCGGGCAGCGGGGTGTTGTCGATCCACGGCCCGGTCGTACCGTCGCGGCCCGGGCCAACCGTGCCGGTCCACAGGTAGAGGCGGTTGGGGCTGGTGGGCCCGGCCAGGGAGCAGAAGTACCCGTCACACAGCGTGAAGGCGTCGGCCAGCGCGTACTGGTAGGGGATGTCCTCACGGGTGAGATAGCCCATGCTCTGCTCACCCTTGGCCGACGTCCAGCGGTTCATCGCTGCGTTGTTGATGGCCTCGTGACCGGACTCCCAGTCGTGGGGCAGGCCGTCGGCGTTCTGCGCGTTGAACTTCGTGGAGTCCATCCGGTAGGGCAGCAGGAAACCACCGTCGGTGCGGGACAGGGCGGGCTGGCGGAAGACGCTGTCGCCGTTCGGGAACATCAGTGCCTGACGGTCTCCGAACCCGCGTACGCCGTTCAGCGTGCCGAAGTAGTGGTCGAAACTGCGATTCTCCTGCATGAGGATCACGACGTGGCGGATGTCGTCCATGGTGTCAGTTCCTTTCCGCGGACGTGAGCAGGGACGCGAGCAGGCTCAGATCTGCCCGCTCCAAGGAGTCGAGGACCGTCCGTCCCGCCACAGTGGGGATCGGTACGGTGGAGGGAACGGCCAGCACAGCGCACCCGGCGGCCTCGGCCGCGGCGACGCCTGTGGGCGTGTCCTCGACGACCACGCAGGCTCGCGGATCAACGCCGAGGGCGGCGGCCGCCGCGAGGTAGGGATCAGGTGCCGGCTTGGTGCGGGCTGTGTCCTCGACGGCGAATGTCAGGGTGAACCGCTCCTCGCCCAGGGCCTTGTGCACGAGGTCGACGACGTGGCGCGGCGACGCGGAGACGATCGCCGTGGGGACCTCGGCTGCGGCCAGTTCGTCCAGCAGGCGCGGTACGCCCGGGCGCGGCACGATGTCGCGGGCAACCAGCGCGGCAAACGTCGTGTCCAGGTCGGTGGCGAGCGCGCCGGCATCGGGGGCCGCAGGGCCGCCGGTGCGGTGGAGGTGAGCTGCGGTGTGCACCGCCGGGCGGCCGAGCACGTGAGGTGTGTCGGCATCGGTCAGAGGCCGCCCGATCGCGTCTGCGATCTGATTCACCGCGGCCCACCAGAGCCGCTCGGTGTCGACGAGTGTGCCGTCCATGTCGAACAGCACGGCAGCGGGACGGCCGGGCGTGGGGTTGCGATCGTTCATGGGTGTCTCTCCAGTGCGTGGCGATCGGGCGGAAGCGGAAGCTCTTCGCGTCGGATGCCGGCAAGGCCGGCAGGATGGGTCCGAGACGAAGGTGCCGTCGGGTGGCGAAGGTGACTGGAGGCGTCAGCTTCCATCGCCACGGCCGTCTGCCTGGCGGTGGCGATCCACGAGCACCGGCCGGTCCGGTAGCGTCAGCCTCACCGTCGTACCGACGGGGAGTGCGGCAGTGGAGTGGGTCGGCACATCCGCCAGCACCTCCGTGCCTTCGGCCAGGCGTACAGTCAGCCGGGTCGTCGCGCCCAGGAACGATGCGCCCACGATCCGGGACGTGCCCTCGCCGTCCGCCGTGACCCCGACCGCTTCCGGTCGTACCAGTACGTCCAGTTCGCCGCTTCCGCCGACGGCTCCGGCGAAGCCCGGCAGCGTCCCGTGAACTGGCAGCGTGCGGCCGAACGCGCATACGTTCCTGCCATCCGCGGCCGGCCTGGCAGGTATGCGGCTCATCACTCCCACGAACTCGGCGACGAACGTGGTGGCGGGGCGTTCGTACAGTTCTGCGGGGGGTGCGCACTGCTCCAGTCTCCCGGCACGCATCACCGCGACCCGGTCGGCCATGGACAGGGCCTCTTCCTGATCATGTGTCACGAACAGTGTGGTGATGCCTAGTTGCTGCTGAAGGCGGCGGATCTCCTCGCGCAGTGTCTGCCGTACCTGTGCGTCGAGCGCCGACAGCGGCTCGTCGAGCAGGAGGACGCGTGGCTGCAGGGCCAAGGCCCGGGCCAGTGCGATGCGCTGCTGCTGGCCGCCGGAGAGCTGGCGCGGGTAGCGGGCGGCGTGGTGCGCCAGCCCGACCAGTTCCAGGAGTTCCGCGGCGCGAGTCCGCCGTGCGGCTCTGCGCATCCCGCTCATCCGCAGCCCGAAGGCGACGTTGTCGATGGCGTTCATGTGCGGAAAGAGGCTGTACGACTGGAACACCATGCCCGCGTCGCGGCGGTGTGCGGGAACGCGCGTGATGTCCTCGCCGTCCACCAGTACCGTGCCCGCGTCGGGCTGTTCGAAGCCTGCAACCGTGCGCAGTGCGGTGGTCTTGCCGCAGCCGGACGGGCCGAGCAGTGCCAGGAGTTCGCCGGGGCGGACATCCAGGTCCAGTCCGTCCAGTGCCGTCGTGGTGCCGAAGGCGCGGCGCAGCCCCCGGAACTCCACAGTGGAGCCGGCTCGTGTCGGGCTGATGGTTGTCGGATCGGTGAGAAGGTCGGTCATGAGGTCTCCTTGGGGCGGCGCGTGCGTCCGGTGGCGCTGATCGCCAGCAGCAGAATCCAGGTGCCGAGGAGGCCGACCATCGACACGGCCACCGACATCTGCGCCTGCGAGCCACTGATGGCGACGATCCACACGGCGAACGGCTGGTAGCCGAGAACCGCTGCGACGGTGTACTCGCCGAGCACGAGTGCCAGGGTCAAGAACGCCGTGTTGAGCAGCGCGGCGCGCAGGTTGGGCAGCACCACGTGGGCGAGGGTGCGCGGCCATGAGGCCCCGCAGGACCGCGCGGCCTCGACGAGCACGCGCAGATCGACGGCCGACAGCCCGGTGTCAAGCGTGCGGTATGCCAGCGGCAGCGCCATCAGCGTATAAGCGAGCACCAGGACGAGCGGGAATTGCGGGGCCTGGAGCGCGACCATGGCCGGGAAAAGCGGGGTGCCGGCGAAATGGTCGGGTCCCCAGCGCAGCACCGTGCTGATCCCGGCGACCAGGGCAACAGCGGGTACGACCAGCGGCAGCATGCACACGATCTCAACGAGCGCGCGCAGCCGAGGAGCGGCCAGCCGCGCCGTGACCAAGGCGGGCACGAGCAGCCCGAGAACGAGCGCGATGGTGGCTGTGGCCAGTTTCAGGGTCAGTGTGAGACTGCTGGTGAAGCCGTCGGCGTCGAAGATGCCGGTGTAGGCATCGAATCCGACACTCTGGCGGGGGCCACCGATTCCGACGCTGAAGCTGACGGCGCATGCGATCGGGACGAGGAAGTACATACCGGTGAGCAGCAGCACGGCGCCGCGCCCGTATCCGGTCCTGTTCAAACGAGCCATCGCGTGCTCCTGCGCTGCAAGGGCACCTGGACGGCCATGACAAGCCCTGCGACCAGCACCATGTCGACGCCGAGCGCCAAGGCGACGTTGTCCTGGCCGACCAGGACGTCGCCGGAGAGCGCGTCCGCGATCTGCATGGTGACCAGTGGTACCGAGCTGCCGACCATCGCGGCGGCGGTCGCGTATGCACTGAACGCGGTGCCGAACAGCAAGACGTAGCCGCCGAGCAGAGACGGCATGAGGATCGGCAGGGCGACGTGCGTCCAGTACCGGAAGGCATTGGCGCCGTTGTTGTGGGCAGCCTCGCGCCAGTGGCGACGCAGCCCCTCCAGAGCGGGGGCCAGTGTGAGCACCATGAGCGGAATCAGGAAGTAGAGGTAGACGAGGGTCAGGCCCCAGAAGCCGTACAGGTTCCAGCCGTATCCGAGGAGGTGGAAGCGCGTGGTCAGCACCCCGGCGTTACCGAGCGTCGCGACGAACGCGAAAGCGAGCGGCACACCGCCGAAATTCGCCAGCACGCCCGCGCCGGCGAGGATCGCCTCGCGCAGCGCGCGGAATCGCGAGGTCACGACCGCGTGGGCGATCGGCAGACCGACAACCGCAGCAATCAGCGCGGAGACGGCTGAGAGCTTGATGCTTCCGATGAGCGCGGCCAAATAGGGGCCGTGCAGCGAGGCGCTCATGTTGGCGCCGGTGAAGCGGGCCCCGCCGGGCATGGTCTCGGGCGTCATGAAGGCGCCGTACACCATCGTCCCGGCGGGCAGGCCGAACACCACCGCGGCGAAGACGAGCAGAGGAACGGCGCCCAGCCAGCCTGCCGAGCGCGGCAGGCGCAACCGTCGGGCGGAACTGGCATCGGTTTGGGTACCGCCGCCGAAGGGGCGGGTGAGGTTGTCGTCTGCGGCGACCTTCTGGAGAGCGCTCATCCGCTGACGACCCGGCCCCAGCCCTGCATGACGGCCTGCTTGGCCTTGCTGAGCTGATCCTCCGTCGGGAACGCCGCCGTGCCTCCGGGTGCCTGCGGGAGCTTGGCGGCGGCGGTGGTGTCGAGCGTGCCGGCCTTCTGCATCGCGGGCATGAGCACGGGGCGGGCGTGGCCCTTGAGCCACAGGTTCTGGCCTTCGGGGCTGTAGAGGAACTCCTGCCACAGGCGGGCCGCGGCCGGGTGCGGTGCCCACTTCACGATGGCCTGGGAGTAGTACTCGGCGTACACGCCGGCGGTCGGGACGCTCACCTTCCAGTCGACGCCCTTGGCGCGGAGGTCGTCGGCGTAACCGGCGTTGAGGTAGTCCCAAGTGATGCTGATGGGAGTCTCGCCCTTCTGGATGGTCGCAGGAGTCGACTCAACGGGGTTGAAGTTGCCGGCCTTCTTCAGTCGGGTGAAGAAATCCAGGCCCGGTCCGATGTCGTCGAAGGAACCGTGGCCGGCGAGCGCCGCCGCGTACACGGCGCCGAAGGCGGACCCGGACTTCGTCGGGTTACCGGTCAGCGCGACCTTGCCCTTGTACTGCGGATCGAGCAGGTCGGCGAAGGTCTTCGGGCACTTCTTGACACGGGCCGCATCACACCCGATCGAGGCGTATCCGCCGAAGTCGTTGTACCAGCGGGCCTGGGCGTCCTTCTGGGCCTTCGGAATCTGGTCGAACGCGGAGACGCGGTAGGGCGCCAGCAGGTTCTGCCCGGCCGCGCTGATGGCGAAGGCCCTGCCCACGTCGATGACGTCCGGGGAGCGACCCTGGCCTTTGCGGGAGGCGGCCGCGTTGATCTCGTCCTGGCTGGAGGCATCGGGGTTCTCGACCTCGACCTTGATGCCGTACTTCTTCTCGAAGGTGTCGATGATCTGGCCGTAGTTCGCCCAGTCACGAGGGAGGGCGATGGCATTCAACTTGCCCTCCTTCTTCGCTGCCGCGACGAGGGCGTCCATGCCGCCGAAGTCCTTTGCCGAAGTGGCGGTCGCGGCCTTGCTTCCGCTGCCTCCTTCACCATCTGCGCTGGTCATGCCACATGCACTGAGTCCCAGTGCGGCCGCTACAAGGGTGCAAGCAAGGCTCAGGGAGCGAACGTGGTGCAGTCTCACTGAAGTCTCCTAGTGCAATAAGTTGGCTGTACAACTTGACTCATTACCCAGGAGAGTGGTGTACGGAAAATGAACGCCGACGAACATGCGGAGGAGTCTCTCGCAAAGAGATCGCGGACCGTTCAACGGGAGGACCTAGCCGGTGAGCCAGGCTCGGGGAGCGGATAGGGTCACGTCAGAGCATCGATGGACGCCCGAGGAAAGGAGAGCGAGATGGCAGTCGCGGGGGGCGGCACCGCCGGAGCGGCCCGGTACCGACGGTTGGCGGCCGACCTGCGCGAGGCCATAGCTGCCGGCACCTACGGGTCGGACGGTCGGCTGCCCAGTGAGGAGCAGCTCGCCCAGCAGTACGGTGTATCACGCGGCACCGTCCGTCAGGCGCTGGCCGTGCTGCGCGCCAACGGCCTGGTCACGTCCCGGCGCGGCACGCGTCGCGTCGTTCTCGGCACGGCACGGACGCAGAGTTTCTTCGAGCTGCTGAGCTTCACCCGCTGGGCACGCTCGCTCGGAGAAGAGCCGGGCGGCCGCACGATCGACGTCGAACACCGTCCCGCAGAACCGTTGGAGTGCGAGCAACTCAGCCTCGCTCCCGGATCACCGATCTACCGGGTGCTCCGGTTGCGGACGTTGTCGCGCGTGCCGATCATGATCGAGCGGACGATCTATCCCGAGCGCATCGGCGCCCTGATCGAGCGCCTGGATCCCCACACGATCTCGCACACCGATCCACTGGCAGAGGAAGGAGTGGTGTTCGCGGACTCGGAACACACCATCGACCTCGTCTGCGCCGATACCGACGATGCGCGCCTGCTCGGCTGTCCCCCGGATGCGCCGCTGATGCGGGAGCGGCGGCGGGCCACGGACCAGGCGGGCAGGCCGTTGATGTGGTCGGACGACCGTTTTCTGCCGGGCACGGTTGCCTTCACGGTGCACAATTCAGTGGCGACGACGGCACTGTCACGCCGACGCGGCTGACGCGCCTGTCGTTCCGGAATGATAGGCGCGTCAGCCGCAACCGAGCGCGACCATACCTGCCGTCCCCCGCCGCGTAACGGCGGTTGACGCATGCCCGGTATAGGTGACGCCCCGCACACCCGCCCAGGTGAGTTCCACACGTTCGTGAGGACGCGTGAGCACGCATCGTTCACGGCCGACCGCATGGAAGAGCTGACTGAGGGTCGTGCCGAGGGCGTCGACAATCGTACGCAAGGTCCGGCACCGCGCCCCGCGCGAACCCGGGGGTCGCAGTGCTCAGTCGGTCCTCTCACGGTTGCGATCCGCACTCGGGGGAAAAGACCGAAGCTGAGAGCTCGAGGAAAGAGCTACCAGGGCGTGTTTCGAAAGGAGCGCCGTCCGCCCGTAGGGCGGGCCTGGCGGGACTTTCGAAACACGCCCTGGGGCATCTCGGCAACGCCGGATGCGTGCCTGCCACGCCGTGGCCGCCCGATCAGAGGTCGCCCGACAGGCTCCGAGGGGACGGCCGGGATCGAGGCGGGCTGGGCGGAGGCCGGGGGGTAGGTCTGGCCCTACCCCAAGTCTCGCGCCTGCCGCACTGCGCCGTGTAGCGCTCCTGGGGTTTCGTGGAGGCATCACGGAGACAGAGAGGCGGCGCCCCGATGACGGCATGGCTGGGTGAGCAGGTGCTGGCGTACGGAAGCTTCGGCATCCTCGCCGCAGTGCTGCTGCCTGCCCTGGAGGCGGCGCTCCCGGTGGTCGGGGCGCTGATGCCAGGGCAAACTGCCGTGGTGCTCGGCGGGATGCTCGCCTGGCACGGCCACATCACGGTCGAGGCAGCCCTGTTCACCGCGCTCATGGGCGCGGTGCTCGGCAACCTCGCCGGGTTCGCCGTCGGGCGACGCTGGCAGGGCCGCCTGCTGGCCCGGATGACATCCCGGTCGAGGCACCGCCGGTACACCGAGCGGGCCCAGGGGCTGATCGAACGGCGCGGCGGCAGCGCGGTGTTCGTCGGACGCTTCACCGCCGTCCTGCGCACCTTCATACCGACCCTGTGCGGGACGACCGGGATGCCGCTGCGCCGCTATCGGTTCTGGTCCGTGGTCAGCAGCGCGGTGTGGGCGTCGGCCTTCGTCCTGTTCGGCTACGTCATGGGGCCGGCGGGGCCCGGGTGACACCCCCGAGGGCGCAGGCTCCTGCCAGTGCAGGCAGATGCCGCACGCCACGCCGTGACCGGCGTCCCGGCCGCTTCGACAATGGCCGGCCGGCGCCGCGTTCCGAGGCATCAGCCCCGCCCAGGTGCGCGGGATGACCGAACACCGATACGAGTTGGGACACATGAGTAAAGACGCGATCCAGTTGCGCTCCGTCATCAGGCGGTACGGCTCCGGCGGTACCTCCGTCACCGCCCTCGACGAGGTCTCGCTCGCCTTCCCCACGGGGACGTTCACCGCCGTGATGGGCCCCTCCGGCTCCGGCAAGTCGACGCTGCTGCAGTGCGCGGCCGGGCTGGACCGGCCCACGTCGGGTTCGGTCACCGTGGGCGGCACCGAGCTGACCAAGCTGAGCGAGACCAAGCTGACCCTGCTGCGCCGCGAGCGCATCGGCTTCGTCTTCCAGGCGTTCAACCTGCTGCCGTCCCTGACCGCCGAGCAGAACGTGGCGCTGCCCCTTCGCCTGGCCGGCCGCCGCCCCCCGAAGGATCGGGTCCGCGAGGTGCTCCAGCAGGTCGGCCTCGGCGACCGCGCCCGGCACCGGCCGACCGAGATGTCCGGCGGCCAGCAGCAGCGGGTCGCGCTGGCCCGCGCCCTGATCACGCGCCCGGAGGTGGTCTTCGGCGACGAACCCACCGGCGCCCTCGACTCCCAGACCAGCCGCGAGGTGCTGACCCTGCTGCGCGGCATGGTCGACCGCGAGGGCCAGACGATCATCATGGTCACCCACGACCCGGTCGCCGCCTCCTACGCCGACCGTGTGGTCTTCCTCGTCGACGGCCGGCTCAACGGCGAGCTGATCGGAGCCTCCGCCGAGGACATCGCCGCGCGCATGACCAAGCTGGAGGCCGTACCGTGCTGAGCACCGCCCTGCACACCCTGCGCACCCGCTGGGTCACCTTCGTCGGCAGCTTCGTCGCCCTCTCGCTGGGCGTCGCGCTGCTCGCCGTGATGGGTCTGGCGCTGGCGTCCTCGCTCGACGCCCCCGATCGCAAACCCGAGCGGTTCGCCGCCGCCCCGGTCGTGGTCAAGGGCGCGGACACCCTGCGGGTACCCACCTCGATCGGCGACCGGACCCAGAAGCTCGCGCACCCCAGGCCTGTGCCGGGCGAGGTCGTCGCCCGGCTGAAGGAGCTGGGAAGCGTCGTCGAAGACCGGTCGTTCCCCGTACGGGCCCAGGGCGGGCCCGGTGACCTGGTGGGGCACCCTTGGTCCACCGCCGCCTTCGCCCCGTACCGCATCGAAGCGGGACGCGAGCCCCGCACCGCCGGCGAGGTGGTCGTCAGCGGCGACTGGGCCCGGCCGGGCGCCCGGTTACGGACCGATGGCGGCACCGTACAGGTCGTCGGCACCGTCGCCGGTCTCGGCTTCGAGAACGCTGTCTTCTACACCGACCAACGTGCCGCCGAGTTGTCGCCGCACAGCTTCCAGGTCGCCATGGACGCCGACGAGGCGGCCGTGCGCGAGGCGGTGCGGGACAGCGACGGCGCCCAGGTCCTCACCGGTGACGCGCGCAGGTTCGCCGACGCCGATCCCGACCGGGACAGCAAGGCCCTCACCGCGATGAACGCCATGTTCGGCACGGCCGGCGGAGTCACCGGCTTCGTGTCGGTGTTCGTCGTGGCGTCCACCTTCGCGTTCGCGGTCGCCCAGCGGCGCAGGGAGTTCGGTCTGCTGCGCACCGCGGGGGCCACTCCGGGTCAGATCCGCCGCATGATCGTCTCCGAGGCCCTCGTGGTGGGCGTGCTCGCCTCTGCCACCGGCTGTGTGCTCGGGGCGTACGGGGCGCCGAAACTGGCCGAGTGGGTGGTCGAGGGCGGCCTCGCCCCCCGATGGTTCACCATCGGCGATGACACCTGGCCGTACCACATGGCGTTCTGGACGGGCCTGCTCGTCGCGCTGTGCGGTGTGGTGGCCGCGTCCTGGCGGGCTGGCCGGACCGGCCCCACCGAGGCGCTGCGCGAGGCGGCCGTGGACACCCGGGCGATGACATGGGGCCGTTGGCTCTTCGGCGTGGCCCTGCTGCTGGCAGCGGCCGTGACGCTGGGCCTGGCCTTGGTGAGCGACCCGACCGACCTGCTGCACCGCAAGACCTATGTGAGCCGGCCGATGCTGCTGATCACCGGGGTCGCGCTGCTCGCACCGGTGCTGGTACGCCCCTTGGCCCGGCTGATCGCCTGGCTCCCGGCCCAGTTGCCCGGCGCCACCGGGATGCTGGTGCGGGAGAACGCGGCCGCCGGTGTCCGACGCACCGCCGCCGTCGCGGCGCCCGTCCTGGTCACGGTCGCGCTGGCCGGCTCACTGCTGGGCGCGACCGCCACGTTGAACGAGGCCAAAGCCACCGAGGTGGAAGAGCAGACAGCCGCCGGCTTCGTGATCACCCCGGCCGGCGGCGCGGGCTTCGACCGGGCGACGCTGGAAAAGCTGCGCGATGTGCCCGGCGCCGAAGTGTCGGCCACCTCGTCGAGTGCCGTCTACGTCCTGGAGGATGGCATTGCGCTCCTCAAGTCCGAGGCCCGCGCCGCCGAACCCGCACTGCTCGCCGCCACCACCCGGTTGCCGCTGGCCGCCGGCAAGGTGAGCGACCTCGACGACGACTCGATCATCGTCAACGAGGAGTGGGAGCGGCACGCCGTGGGCGAGCGGGTGGACGTGTGGCTCGGTGACGGTACGAAGAAAACGCTGCGGATCGTCGCGGTCATGGCCACGGGCACCGGCAACAACGGTGTCTACGTCACCCCGCGCAATGCCCCGGGCGCGTCCGTCGACCGTGTCGACATGGCCCTCGCGGACGGTGCCGACGCGACCACCGTGGCCGCCGGACTGCGCGAGGTGGTGCACACCTCGGGCGGAGAGGTCTTCACCAAGGACCAGTGGGTGCGGGCAACCTACCCCGAGACCAATCGCACGACCCGGCTGGGCTTCCTGCTGGTCCTCGGCATCGCCCTCCTGTACACGGGCATTTCGCTGGCCAACACCATGGTCATGGCGACCTCCGACCGGGTCCGTGACCTGGCCGTGCTGCGGCTGGCCGGAGCCACCAGGTGGCAGGTGCTGCGGCTGGTGGGCGCCGAGGCGCTGGTGGTGGTCACGGTCGGCGCGGTGCTGGGACTCCTTGTCGCCGGGCTCAACCTGATGGGCATGTGGGGCGCGCTGGGCCTGCTGTCGGTGTGGACCTCGATCGAGATCCCGTGGGCGACGATCGGCGGGGTCGTGGGCGCCTGCGTGGTGCTCGCCGTGGTCTTCTCGGTCGTCCCTGCGGCGCTCTCCTTGCGCCGTAGGGCGGTGGAGCTGGCAGGTGTGCGGGAGTGACCTCCCCAGATCGGGTCCTGTGCGGCGGCGACCGTCACCGTCGCCCAGAAGCGTTCATCTCAAGAGGTCGTTACAACAACCCCGTCCAGAGGGAGTTGCAGTGGGCTTCGAGATCCGGGAGGACCGGAGGCCGCAGTGGCCCAGGAATCTCCTGACGGAGCGTGAGCCTCCATTCTTCAGTGGTGATCGCTGCCGCGTGAGGCGGTGACTTCGCCCCGTTTGTCCCGATGGTGGCCAGGTGGGGCCTTCGCGTGTCGCTGCGGCAGCACCGGGTTCCACGAGCCCGGGACGTGCGGTTCTCCTTCCTGGCCTTCGTTGGGGCCGGGCCCGCTTGTCAGGTGCCGGCGGTCAGGTCGGTGAGTCGCCACCAGGCCAGGATGAACGTTTTGGACCATGGCCAGCTGGGGTCGAGGCGACGGTTGCGGCGTCGGGCGCGGACCGCGAGCCGGCCGGGCAGATGGTAGATCCGGAACCGCATCGTGGCAGGTTCTGCGTCGGACAGCTTGTCCCGGCAGTGCAGGGCGAGAAGGCGGAGCCAGGCGTCGGGGTCGGCTGCGAGGTCCGCGGCCGGCACCCGACTTCTATTGATCATCCAGGACTTCTGCGGGAGGCTGGCCAGACCCATGGACAACACCCTTCGCGGGCTGGCCGAGCCCTCGCGGGGGCGCCGGCAGCACCCCCATGGTGGGCACGCGCACTTCGGCACGCAGAACTATGGTGTCCCACCACATACGCCTCTGACCTGCGCATTCCTACGGTGTGGCGACACGCAAACGTCCCCGTCACATACCAGGAAGTGGTGCCGATGTCCTCCCCCGCGACCGCTCCTCCACCCCCCTCCAACCTCAAGCGCATCGTCGCCGCGAGCCTCATCGGCACGACCATCGAGTGGTACGACTTCTTTCTCTACGGGTCAGCAGCCGCGCTGGTCTTCAACAAGCTGTTCTTCCCCGACTCCGACCCGCTCGTCGGAACGCTCCTCTCCTTCCTCACCTATGCGGTCGGCTTCGCCGCCCGGCCGCTCGGTGCCCTGGTCTTCGGGCACTACGGCGACCGGCTCGGTCGCAAGAAGCTGCTGGTGCTGAGCCTGCTGCTGATGGGAGGTGCGACCTTCGCCATCGGGCTGCTGCCCACGCATGCCACCGTCGGCGCCGCCGCTCCCGTACTGCTCACAGTGC
Organism: Streptomyces sp. NPDC051286; assembly: GCF_044455345.1. NCBI lineage: Bacteria > Bacillati > Actinomycetota > Actinomycetes > Kitasatosporales > Streptomycetaceae > Streptomyces > Streptomyces sp. NPDC051286. Next base: position 66,968 of record NZ_JBITER010000024.1, read on the forward strand.
TGCGTCTGGTGCAGGGCTTCGCCCTCGGTGGTGAGTGGGGCGGGGCCGTACTGCTGGTGTCGGAGCACGGCGATGCGAAGCGGCGAGGGTTCTGGGCCTCCTGGCCGCAGACCGGGGCGCCGGCCGGGCAGTTGCTCGCCACCGGAGTGCTCTCCGCCCTCACCGCGCTGTTGTCGGACTCGGCCTTCGAGGCGTGGGGCTGGCGTATCCCGTTCCTGCTCTCCGGCGTACTGGTGGCCGTCGGCTTGTGGATTCGTCTCTCTGTCGATGAATCGCCGGTGTTCAAGGCGGCGTTGGAGCGGGCCGAGGAGCGCAAGGCGGCCGCGTCGGCCACCGAGAAGATGCCGCTCGTCGCCGTGCTGCGGCACCACTGGCGGGATGTGCTCATCGCCATGGGCGCCAGGATGGCGGAGAACATCAGCTACTACGTGATCACCGCGTTCATTCTCGTCTACGCGACGACTGCCGCCGACCTGAGCAAGCAGACGGCGCTGAACGCCGTACTCATCGCCTCCGCCATCCACTTCACGGTCATCCCGATGTGGGGTGCGCTGTCGGACCGGATCGGCCGCAAGCCCGTCTATCTGATCGGGGCGGTCGGTGTGGGGCTGTGGATGTTCCCGTTCTTCGCCCTGATCGACAGTCGTAGCTTCGGCAGCCTGCTGCTCGCCGTCACGGTCGGGCTCATCTTCCACGGGGCGATGTACGCACCGCAGGCGGCCTTCTTCTCTGAGATGTTCGCGACCCGGATGCGGTACTCGGGTGCGTCGATCGGTGCGCAGTTCTCATCGGTCGCGGCCGGTGCTCCGGCGCCGCTCATCGCCACCGCGCTGCTCGCGGACTACCACACCTCGACACCGATCTCGCTGTACGTCATCGCCGCGGCGCTCATCACCGTGCTGGCGGTCGTGTGCGCCAAGGAGACCCGCCACCGGGATCTCACGGACATCGAGGCGACGGCGGAGCCGGACGCGCCCGCGGTGCTGCCCGCCGATGCCCGTACCGCGTGAGTTCCGGTGGCCGGACGGGCCGGGGAACCGGCCCGTCCGGCCACGGTGCGCGTACTACCGCGTCACGGCTGGACCGTCGGCTCGAACCAGGTCGGTTCGTCGGTCAGGGACTGCTTGATCCGGAAAAGACCGAAGTCGTTCAACGGCGGCAGGGCGTCAAGCGGGAACCAGTCCACCTCCAGGGACTCATCGTCATTGACGCGCGCCTCACCGCCGGTCGCCTTGCAGCGGAAGGTGATGTCCAGGAACTGGCACCGGTCGCCATTGGCGTACTGCACGGGGTTCAGCGCCTGGGTGAGCACCACCCGCTCCGCCACACAGTGCACGGCGGTCTCCTCGTACACCTCGCGCACCGCCGTCGTGGCGGGCTGCTCCCCCGGCTCGCAGATGCCGCCGATGAGCGCCCACTTGCCGGTGTCGGAGCGTCTGCCGAGCAGGACCCTGCCCTCGTCGTCGAAGACCACGGCGCTGACGCCCGGCAGCAGGAGCAGCTGTGTGCCCGCCGTGGCACGGATTTCACGGATGAAGTCAGGAATAGCCATGCGCCGACCCTACGTGGCCCATGCCACCGTTCAGCGCCCTCGGCGCGCCTGTACCGATCTGACGGTCGCCCAGCCCAGTCCCGCTGCGGCGATCAGCACGAGCAACCCCTCGGGGAGCGTGCCCAGCCGGGTCGCGGGGGTCATCGAGGAGCGCAGCGGCACCTTGTCCACCAGCGCGTCCGGGGTGAACATCTTCGTCTGCTCGGCGATCGTCCCGTCCGGGCGGATGACCGCGCTGACGCCGCTGGTGACGGGGACGACGACGGACCGGCTGTGTTCCACGGCCCGCACCCGGCTCATGGCCAGCTGCTGGTACGTCATCTCGCTGCGTCCGAAGGTGGCGTTGTTGCTGGGGACTGCGATCAACTGGCTGCCGTGTTCGACGGTGTCCCGTACGGCGTCGTCGAACGCGGCCTCGTAGCAGGTGACGAGCCCCACCTTGGTGCCCGCAAGGTCGAACACGCCGACCTTCTTACCCGGTCCGAAGTCGCGCTGTACCCGGTCGACGTCGGAGCTGAAGATGCGTACGAAGGAACGCATCGGCATGTACTCGCCGAACGGCTGGATATGGCGCTTGTCGTACGTGGCGACGGGGCCGCCCGACGGGTCCCACTGGATGAGGGTGTTGCGCAGCTTGCCGGTGTCGGGCTCGATGACCGCGCCGACCACGGTGGGGGCGTTGATCGCCTTCACCGCTTCGTCGATGACGATCCGTGCGTCGGCGTTGCGGTAGGGGTCGAGGTCGGAGGAGTTCTCGGGCCACAGTACGAAGTCGGGCTGCGGTACTTTGCCCGCCTTCACCTCGGCGGCGAGCTGTTCGGTGCGGCGTGCGTGGTTGTCAAGAACGGCGCGGCGCTGGGCGTTGAAGTCAAGTCCGAGGCGCGGCACGTTGCCCTGGATCGCGGCGACGGTCGCGGTTCCGTCCTCCGCCGAGTCGTCGACGAGCGGGCGCGCGGCCAACGCCCCGGCGAGGGGTACGAGGACGGTCGCGGCCGCGGCGGAGACTGCGGCGCGGGGAATCCGACCGGTGCTGCGGTATGCGCGGAAGGAACGCACCGCTTCGAACAGTCCGAAGCCGCACAGCACCACCGCGAACGAGAGCAGCGGCGTGCCGCCCACCGCCGCGAGCGGCAGGAACACGCTGTCTGCCTGCCCGAAGGCGATCTTGCCCCAGGGGAACCCGCCGAACGGCACCCGGGCCCGGACCGCCTCGTCCAGGGCCCAGACCGCGGCGCCCCAGACCGGCCACCACGCGAGCCGGGACACGGCGGCGACCCCGATGCAGCCCACGGCGACGAACAGCGCTTCGGCGGCGGCGAGCGCCAGCCACGGCAACGGACCGACCTCCTCGCCCGTCCAGTGCAGCAGCGGCAGCATGAAGCCGAGCCCGGCGAGCAGGCCGAGGCCGAATCCGGCGCGCAGCCGACGGCTGTGCAGAGCCCAGCCGAGCAGTGCGAAACCGGGCAGAACCAGCCACCACAGCGGTCGGGGCGGGAAGCTCAGATACAGCAGCACACCCGACAGTGCGGCCGCGGCCGGTCGTGCGAGCCGCGGCAGGAACCGTCTCCCCCGCGGCTGAGTGGCGGAGAACTGCGGGTCGTCGACGGGGGTGATGGTGGCGCTCACCTGGCGGAGTCTACGGTGGTGAGGAGAGCGCGGGGCAGCCCCGGGGCGGTACCGGGATCCATTCGGAATGCTTCCGGCCGGATCATTCCTGCGCTTTTCCTCCACAAACCCGCACCACTCCCATTACCGTGTGCGCCAGTCCCCCGCCGACCGGCCGGATCCGGCCGTCGTGGACGGGACGGTCACAGTTCGGGGGGTCGGACATGATGGCTGCACGGGCGGGCCGGTACGGGGCTCGGGAGGGCGGCAACGCGTCCGATGCCGCCGGAGCCGTGATCCTCGCCGCCTGCGCGATCTGGTCCCTGATCAGCGCGGCCGGACGGGAGTCCAGGCCGGAGGGTGTGCTGCTGGCGCTCCTGGCCGTCGCCGCAGGGTTCGTCTGCGGCCGGATCTGCGGCACGCTGCTGCCGGTGGCCACCGCGGCGGTCGCCGCCGTCGCCGCCCTCGCCCTGGCGCTCGCCTCGCGCGGTGGTATGCCGGGCGCCACCGCCGCTGCCGACGTCGCGCCCGGTCACACCGGGGCGGCGGCCGCGCTGCTGGTGCTGGCCGCGGGCGCCGCCTGCTGTGCGGCCGCGGCGGCCCGCCGGGCACCGGTGCGTCTCACGCTGCGACTGCTCGCGCTCGGCACCGCCTGTGCCGCGTCGGCCATGCACTCGGTGGCCGGCTTCATCACGGCGTTCGGGGTGCTGCTCAGTTCGTTGGCCGCGGTCCGGATACACCGCAGACTGCTCGGTCTGACCGGGCTGGCGCTGGTCACGGCGCTGGTCGTCGGTACGTCATGGGCGGTGGCCGAGGATGCGCTGCCCGACGGACTGATGGTCTCTCTGGAGGGGCAGCTCACCCGGAACCGGGTGCTGCTCTGGCAGGACGCGGTGGATCTCGCCGAGGAGCATCCGCTGCTGGGCGTCGGACCCGGCCGGTTCGCCGAGCTCAGCCCCACCTCCCAGCAGACCGTGCGGTCGGACGGGAAACCCCACTCGGCGCCGCTGCAGCAGGCCGCCGAGCAGGGGATCGTGGGGGTGGCACTGCTGGGGGCGGCGTTCGGCTGGCTGCTGTACGTACTGTGGCGCTCACCCCGCGCCACGGCGGTCGTCCTGACTGCGGGCGCCGCGCTCACCGCGTTGGCGGCGCTGGCGAGTGTCGCGAACGCGCTGAGTTTCACGCCGGTGACGGCGGGTGTGGGGCTGCTCGCGGGGCTGGCCTCGGCCCGGCAGCCGATCGGGGACGGCACGCCGGGCACATCCGGTACGGAGAGTGACGAGGCTGCGGACCGTGCCGCGTACGGGACGGGGACCGCGGCCGGACGCCGTCCGCGGGCCGGTCGCACCCCCCTCTGACGGGTGCGGCACTGCTGACCGCTCAGAACCTGTCGGGTGACCTCTGATCGGGCGGCCACGCCCTGGCACGCACGCTTCCGGCGTTGCCGGGATGCCCTGGTAGCTCCGCTACCAGGGCATCCCGGCGCCTTGGAATCGCACGCACCATGCCGCGTCCGCTCTCCGATCGAAGGTCATCCGACAGGCTCTCAGCCCCCGGCAGCCGCGTCGGCCGCCGGCAGGTGGAGCCGTTCGCGGATGAACCGTACGCCCGCTTCCGCATCGTCCACCGTCACGGTGAACGTCCTGCCGTCGCCGAGCTTGAGCACCAGGCCCTCTCCCCTGCGGACCACCACGGCCGTCCCCTGCTCGGGGCGCCAGCGGTAGCCCCAGCCGCCCCAGTGGCGGGGGGTGACCCGGGGGACGAACTCCGCCCCGACCACATGGGTGAGCTGGATCCGCCGGCGCGGCAGACCCAGGTGGCCGCAGCGCACTTCCAGAGCGTCTCCGTCGACCCGCACGGCCACGTTCACAAAGGCGAGCGTCCCGAACAGCATGAGCAGTCCGGCCGCCACGCAGCCGATCACCGACATCAGCAGAGGGGCGATGCCGGAGGTCCAGTCGGAGGTCACGGCGAGCTCGATACCCAGTGCCAGGCACGCCGCACCAGTCGCGGCGAGCACCCACTGCGCCTTGTTGGTGGCCCGGCCGGTCCAGACGGCGGGAGCCGCCTCGGCGCCGGTCTCGCTCGGTTTCCGGGGGTGGTCCCTCATGCCAGCAGGGTACTCAGAATCCGGGTATCCGGGATGGGCCCAACGGTCCTCACCGCGTCGACGAACGGTCAGCGGGCGGGGCTGACGGCTGCCAGCAGCCGCCCCTCGGCGTAGGTCAGGGCCGCTTCCGGCAACTCGGCATCACGGCCGCTCAGGAGCACGGTGAGGGAGGTCGCCGGCTCGGCCGACGGGGCGGGTGCGACCCCGATCCGGCGCAGCGCCTGGGCGGCGACGGCCCCGGCGGAGCCGTGCAGTGCTACGGGCGGCAGGCCGGGCTGCTGTACGGCGGCACGGATCCGTTCGGCGACCAGTTCGTAATGGGTGCAGCCGAGAACGACGGCCCGTACGCCCGGTGGAGTGAGCGCGGCGGCTGCGGCGACGGCACGGTCGATCGCGGCTTCGTCCGCGTTCTGCACAGCGTCGGCGAGACCGGGGCAGGGGACCTCGGTGACGTCGACGGAGCCGGCGAATTCGCGGATGAGTCCGCGTTGGTAGGGACTGCCCGTCGTGGCGGGGGTCGCCCAGACTGCGATGGGTCCGCCGCCGGCCGCGGCCGGCTTGATCGCGGGGACGGTGCCGATGACGGGCAGCGTGGTTTCCAGCGCGGCACGGAGCGCCGGCAGGGCGTGTACGGAGGCGGTGTTGCAGGCGACGATCAGTGCGTCGGGCCGGTGGGCGGCGGCCGCGCGGGCCACGGCCAGCGCGTGCGCGGTCAGGTCCTGCGGTGTCCGCGGACCCCACGGCATGCCGTCGGGGTCGGAGGAGAGCACCAGATCGGCGTCGGGCCTCAGCCGACGTACCGCGGCGGCCGCCGGGAGCAGGCCGATTCCTGAGTCCATGAGCGCGATCTTCACCCGGTCACCATAGTCGACCGCCCTTGCGGTCTTGTCGGAGTGGGGCAGACTGCGGCGAATGAGCGCCGTTGCCTGGATCGCCGTGGGTTCGCTGGCCGCGTGGGTGTGGCTGCTGCTGGGACAGGGGTTCTTCTGGCGGACCGACCAGCGGCTGCCTCGCCGTGCGGGGCCGGACCACTGGCCGTCGGTCGCGATCGTCGTGCCCGCGCGTGACGAAGCCGACATGCTGCCGGTGAGCCTGCCATCGCTGCAGGCGCAGGACTATCCGGGGGCAGCGGAGATCTTCCTGGTCGACGACTGCAGCAAGGACGGCACCGGTGATCTCGCCCGCGCGCTGTCCGTGCGGTACGGCGGGCTGCCGGTGACGGTGGTCTCTCCCGGGGAGCCGGAGTCCGGCTGGACGGGCAAACTCTGGGCCGTACGGCACGGGATCGCGCTCGCGCGGGCCCGGGAGCCGGCGCCGGAATTTCTGCTGCTCACGGACGCGGACATCGCGCATGAGCCGGACAGCCTGCGGGAGCTGGTCGCCGCCGCCTGTTCCGGCGGGTTCGATCTGGTCTCGCAGATGGCCCGGCTGCGGGTGGCGAGCGTCTGGGAGCGTCTTGTCGTGCCGGCGTTCGTGTACTTCTTCGCACAGCTCTATCCGTTCCGGTGGGTGAACCGGGCGAAGGCACGGACCGCCGCCGCGGCGGGCGGCTGTGTTCTGCTGCGGACCGGGGCCGCCGAGCGGGCGCGGGTTCCGGAGTCCATCCGGCAGGCGGTCATCGACGACGTGTCGCTGGCGCGTGCGGTGAAGCGCAGCGGCGGGCGGATCTGGCTGGGGCTCGCGGAGCGGGTGGACAGTGTGCGGCCGTATCCCCGGCTCGCGGATCTGTGGCGGATGGTCTCCCGCAGCGCGTACGCACAGTTGCGGCACAGCCCCGTTCTGCTCATCGGTACGCTGCTGGGTCTCGCGCTCGTCTATCTCGCTCCGCCGGTCACACTGGCGGCGGGGCTGCTGGGCGGCGATCGGCCGGCGGCGTGGGCAGGTGGCGCGGCGTGGGCGGTGATGGCGGGGACGTACATGCCGATGCTCGGCTACTACCGGCAGTCGATGTGGCTCGCGCCATTGCTGCCGTTCACGGCCGTGCTGTATCTGCTGATGACCGTGGATTCGGCAGTGCAGCACCACCGCGGCCGCGGCGCGGCCTGGAAGGGACGCACCTACGCCCGTCCCGGGACCGCACCGGACCGATGAACGGAGGGAACACCGGTCCGTCCGCAGTGGCGGGCCCCGGACGGACCAGGGGTCATTTACGGCCGGGTGTCCAGCTCATCCCCCACCCATAGGCGTAGTCGATGGTGCGCTGCGGACTCACCCCGCGTTCGGGTACGAGATAGCGGGCTTCGCGCTGCACGGTGAGGTCTCCCCCGTTGTTGGTGATCAGTGCCAGTGCGCAGACGGTGGAGGGAACGGTGCATTCGTCGAGTGCGAAGTCGATCGGGGCGCCGTGCTGCGGCCGCAGGGTGACGGTCGCGTGCAGATCGGCGAAACTCCGGGCGCCTTCATAGATGGTGACGAAGATCAGGACTCGGCGGAGCCGGTCCTTGTGGTCGAGGTCGATGGTCAGGTTCTCGCCGGTGGATACGGCGCCGGTGCGGTCGTCCCCGTCGAGGTGGATATATGGGGGCTGCCCGAGAGCGCCGAAGGCGTTTCCGAGTGCCTGCACAACTCCCTTCCTGCCGTCGGTCAGTTCGTAGAGGGCGCAGAGATCAAGATCGAGATCCGCGTGGTTGGCGACGGCCCTGCCGAGTTTGCTGCCCCAGCTCTTGAACTGTTTGCGCACCTCCCAGTTGAGATTGACGCGCATGACTCCTGACGTGCCGCCCTGTTTGGCGAGGGAGACGGACGGCGCTTCCTTGGTGAGCGTCACCTTGGAGAGCCGGACGGGCTGAGGAGACGGCGATACGGGCGGCGTGACAGGGGGCGCCGGGGGCGCCGTCGGCGCGGCAGCCGGGGGCTGGGCGTGCGGGGGGAACCGGGGCGGGGGCGGCAGGTCAACTCGTGTTGCTGCTCGCGGTTGTTGAGATTGAAGAGGCTGGTGCGCTTGCTGAGGCTGTTGGGGTCGCTGCGGCTCGTCGACGGAAATGCCGAAGTCCGTGGCGAGACCTTCGAGGCCGCTGCTGTATCCCTGCCCCACGGCGCGGAATTTCCAGGCGCCCTGCCGACGGTAGAGCTCACCGAGAATGAACGCGGTCTCCACCGTCGCGTCCGCACTGTCGAAGCGCGCGATCTCCGAGCCGTTCGACATGTCCGTGATCCGTACGTACAGGGCTGACACCCGCCCGAAACTGCCACCGTCCGCGGAGGCGGCCAGGACGATGCGCTCGATGACGGGCTCCACCCGCGCCAGATCCACCGCAAGGCTGTCCGTGACACCGCCGGCGGCGTTCCGTTTGCCCTCATGACGCACCGCGCCGGAGCCATGCACCGGCTGGTTGTAAAAGACGAAGTCCGCATCGCTGCGCACCTTTCCCGACACGAGAAGGAGCGCCGATGCATCCACGTCCGGCGCCCCCGGAGCGGTACGCCACCCCAATTCGACCCGCACGGCCTGGGCCGCCACCGGAACATTGGCTCCTTTTTGCATGGTCATGCTCGCCCCCATCACGAGTCCGGCTGCCGAAGACTTTTCCGTGCCAACCTAATCCGCACCCTGCCACGGCGCCCACAGTCGCGCCGGGTCCCGTCCGGCGATCCGCCGGTAACCTCCCGCGAACTGGCCCTGTACACGATGACAACGCGTCTCGGCGCCCTTTTCCCAAGTTCGCTCGCATTGGGGATCGCGGTTCACTCACATCTCGTCAACCAACCCTCTTATCGGGCTCCCCAACGGGAGCCCTTCGACCGAGGGCTCCTGTGTGGAAACTAGTAGTGCTTGGTCACAACATCGGATCCTCGTTCATGTGGACCTGGCAGGTCCTCGGCGCACGACACCGTGAGATCAGCACTGCCCCTGACGAGGGCGGTGTCCAGCTCCCGCACCCAGGCCGCCCTGCCGCCGACCGCTCCAACAACCCGAGTGACACTGTTCGTTCGACCCGGGCGGACCGGTTCGGCCGACCGTACCAATGCCCGGGCCACATGTGGTGGCAGTAGACGAAGAGGACGGTTCTCGCAGGTCCTATGCTCCTGCGCAATCGAGCAGGGAGGGATGCTGTGCAGAAGACGGACGGGACGGATCCGCTGAACCGGCTGGAGGAGATCGGCGTCTGGTTGCGCCGTCGGTTGCCGGATCTCCTCGTCGAAAGCCAGGTGCCCGGGGCGGCCGTGGCGGTCCGCGCCGGTGACCAGGTGATAGAAGCCGCGGCCGGTGTGCTGAGCACGGCCACCGGGGTCGACGTCACGGTGGACTCCCTGTTCCAGATCGGGTCGATCACCAAGGTGATTACCGCGACGCTGGTCATGCAGCTGGTCGACGAGGGGCGACTGGATCTGGACGTTCCCGTGCGGGCCGTCCTGCCGGAGTTCCGGATCGCCGACGAGGAGGCGACGCGGCGGATCACCACGCGGCACCTGCTGAGTCACGTCGCGGGTTTCGAGGGCGACATCTTCACCGACACCGGCAAGGGCGACAACTGCCTGGAGAAGTACCTGGACGTCCTGCGGGAGGTGCCGCAACTCTTCGGGCCGGGCGCGATGTTCTCGTACAACAACGCCGGGTACTGCGTGCTCGGGCGGATCGTCGAGGTGCTGCGCGAGGAGCCGTTCGACGTCTGCGCTCGACGATATCTGTTCACTCCGCTGGGTATGAGCCACGCCGCGAGCGACCCCTACGAGGCGATCGTCCACCGCACGGCGGTGGGTCACGTCGAGACGGTGCCGGGGGCGCCGCTCGAGCCGACGCGGGTGTGGGCGCTGGCGCGCTCGAACGCGCCGGCCGGATCGATGCTGGCGATGCGTCCGCGCGACCTGCTGGCCTTCGCGCGGATGCACCTCTCCGAAGGCCGGGGCCCCGACGGGGGGCGCGTGCTCGCCCCGGCAACCGTCGAGGCCATGCAGCGGCCGCAGGTCACGCTGCCCGACATCGACCAGGGCACCGCCTGGGGGTTGGGCTGGGAGCTCTTCGACCTGCCGGGCGGCAGAGTCATCGGACACGACGGGAACACCATCGGCCAGTCGGCGTTCCTGCGCCTGGTGCCGGAGCGCGATGTCGCGGTGGCGATCGTCACCAACGGCGGCCTGTCGCGGCGCGTGTACACGGAGATCGCGGGCCGGATCCTCGGTGACCTCGCCGGGGTCCACCTGCCTGCGCCGTCGGTGCCGGATGTGGACGCTCGCGTCGCGGAGGCGTCCCGGTATGTCGGCACGTACACGTCCAGCTCCGCCCAGACGACGGTGAGCCGGGACACGGCTGGGCGGTTGTGGCTGGAACGTACTCCCCGCGGAATCGTCGCCGACCTGGACGAGGCACCGTACCGCACGCAGCTGGTCGGCAGTCGCGGTGACACCCTGCTGCCGGTCGAGCCGGAGCGCGGGGTCCACGCGCCGCTCGCCTTCCTCGGTGACGACGGACAGGGGCACGCGATGTATCTGCACACCGGCCGGGCCGAGCGGAGGGCGCAGCGATGAACGAGCTGCACCGACGCGCGGTCGTAGCCGATCTGCACAACGATCTGCTGTGCGCGGTGGTCGCCCGGCCGGTGGACCACTGGGCGGGGTACTTCCGGGAGCGCTGGCTGCCGCAGTTGCGGGCCGGCGGAGTGAACCTGCAGGCACTGCCGGTGAGGCTAAGCGGGCCGCCCTTCCGCCCTACCTCTGCGGCACTGAGTACAGGAGTTGCCCGCATCTCCATAACGGCGCGCGCTTCGCCGAGTTGAAAGGGTGGCCTGAACGGAGGCTGATGCAACCGCAGGCATCACCAACCTGCTGACGGACCCTGAACACGGCCTGCCGATCGTCGGCACGGATCTGGACTGCTCCTGCGGCAAGCCACCCGAGTCGCCAGGGACCTCATGCGAGGGGCGACCGCACCGGGCACCGGTGACTTCCAGCCAACTTCGTTTGGGTCAGCGGCCGATCGATGTGCTCGGTACCGCGCACGGACGGCGCCGGCGCCAAAGATTCCCGTCAACCCATTACCAATCGTTTACTGAGCAGATACCTTTCTCCTTGCCGGTGGCAGGGGGGCGGAGCGATCCGGCCGTCCCTGCCTGCCTCGGAGTACCGCCGTACGTCGTTCGGCCTATTTTCGGCCATTACGCCTATTTCTCATGGACCGCCGGAAGGAAGCGTTTTGAACGCTCGGAACCGCCGCACCATGGTAGCCGCCGTATCCGTCGCAGGGCTCATAGCGCCGCTGCTGCTGATCGGATCGGGCACCGCCTCCGCCCACAGCGACCCTGCCAAGGAGGGTGCCAAGCTCGCAAAGAAGCTCGTCAAGAAGAGCAACGCCGAGGATGCCTACGAGCATCTGAAGCAGTTCCAGCGGATCGCTGACAAGAACGGGAACACCCGGGTGGCCGGGTCGGAGGGGCACCGGCAGTCGGCCGAGTACGTCGAAGGCCTGCTGAGGAAGGCCGGGTACTCGGTGACCCGGAACGAGTTCGACTACCCGTTCACCGAGACGCTGGCGCAGAGCCTGCGGGTGGTGTCGCCGCAGCAGCAGGACGTCCCGTTGATCGCCATGACGTACTCCGCCAGCAGCCCGGTCGGCGGCATCACCGCCCCGGTCGCGGTGGTGCCGGTCAACGCCACCACCGGCTGCGAGCCGGAGGACTACGCCCCCGGGACGTTCACCGGCAAGATCGCGCTGATCAAGCGCGGCGGCTGCTCCTTTGCGCAGAAGCAGGAGACCGCCGCCGGTGCGGGCGCGGTCGGCGCGATCATCTACAACAACACCGAGGGCGCGCTCAACGGCACCCTGGGAGACCCGTCCGTCGCCAAGATCCCGACCGGCGGCGTCACGCGGGCGGACGGCGAGGCGCTCGCGGCCAAGGCCGCCGCCGGCGCAGTGACCGTCAACCTGGAGATCCGCACCTTCGCGGAGACCCGGCACACCTACAACGTGATCGCCGAGACCAAGGGCGGCGACGCCGACAACGTGGTGATGTTCGGCGCCCACCTGGACTCGGTGGCGGCCGGCCCGGGCATCAATGACAACGGCTCCGGCTCCGCCGGCATCCTCGACGTGGCCCTGAACTCTGCCCACGAGAACGTCAAGAACAAGGTGCGCTTCGCCTGGTGGTCGGCTGAGGAGTTCGGCCTGCTGGGCTCGGAGGCGTACGTCAACAGCCTCTCGGCGGCGGACCTTGCCAAGGTCAAGATGTACCTGAACTTCGACATGATCGCCTCGCCGAACTACGCCCAGTTCGTCTACGACGGCGACGACTCCGACCAGGTCGGTGCCGGTCCCGGCCCGGATGGCTCGGCGCAGCTGGAGCGGCAGATCACCGACTACCTGGACAGCCGGGGCGTCCCGCACGAGGGCACCGACTTCACCGGCCGGTCGGACTACGGGCCGTTCATCGAGGTGGGCATCCCCGCGGGCGGCACCTTCACCGGCGCCGAGGGCATCAAGACGGCCGAGCAGGCAAAGGTGTACGGCGGTAAGGCCGGTGTCGCCTACGACGCCTGCTACCACGCCGCTTGCGACACACTGAAGAACATCAACATGAAGGCGTTCGACGTCAATGTCGACGTCATCGCCAACGCGGTGGGCCAGTACGCCTGGGACACCAGCCTTCTGAGTAAGCCGGTGGCGCCGCAGAACACCCAGGGTTCGGCGGGCAGCGGCGGTGGCCTGCACGAGGGCCACGACCACGAGGTCACCGAGTAACTCCCGGTACACGGGGGGGAGGGCTGGACTGTCCGGCCCTCCCCTTCGATGCTGCGGCGGGAGGCGCGGTCGCTACCGTTCCTTGCGGAGGGAGACCCTGGCAGGTGGGCTTGATCCGCTTTGACGGACATCGGAGATCAGGGGCTCAGCCCCGGGAGGATGTCCATCATGGAGAGCATGGGGAAGAAGAAGCCTCGCCCTCGCCGCTCGTTCCCGCCGGAGTTCAAGGCCGAGATCGTCTAGCTGTGCCGTCGCGGTGACCGCTCGGCAAAACAGATCGCCAAGCACTTCGATCTCACCGAGACCGCAGTTCGGCTGGGGGTCAACCAGCCGAGGTCGACGCGGGTGAACGGGATGGCCTGACCAGCAGTGAACGTGAGGAGCTGGCCGCGTTGCGGCGCGAGAACCGCAGGCTTCGGGAGGACGTTGACATCCTCAAGCGTGCGATGGCTTTCTTCGCGAAGGAGACCCGGTGACGGTGCACCCGTTCATCGAGGCGGAGAAGTAGAGCGGCCACAACGTCACGCGCGCGTGTGAACTGCTGAAGGTCTCCCGAACCGCCTACCACGCCCGCCGAACCGGAAAACCCGGTCCGCGGGCGGTCCGTGATGTCGAACTAGCCGGTCAGATCACCGCGGTCCACCAGCACTCGCGCGGCACCTACGGAGCCCCGCGCATCCACGCAGCACCAGCCCACTCGCACCGACAACGCGCGCCCAGGCCCGCATGAGCGGCATCGTCGCCGTGGAACAGGGCCGGTTGGCAGGCACTTCAGGACGCTTCCGGGAGTTCACCGGCGGCCGCTGGAGACCGCGTAGTACTGAAGGTCCTGCACGGTGACCGTCCGCCGCGCCGGATAGCGGGTGGTGACGGCGGCGACGGTGGCCCCCGCGCGGCGGACCACTGCCTCGCTGCGGCCGGGGGACAGCGGCAGGTCCTGGGCGTACGCGCCGACGGGGGCACGGTAGGTGTCAGGCACGGTGCCCACGCGGGCCGAGACCGTGGCGGGCGCGGTCAGGAAGGTGAGCACTTCCACCTGGTCGCGCGGGGGCGCGGTGCCCGGCCGCGGGCGCATCAGCCGGGGCTGGAGCGGGGCACCGCCGGCCTCGGCGAACTGGACGCGGGAGGTGACGTACACGGTGTCGCGGACGATCTGCGGCCAGGCCCCGGTCTTGAAGCGGGTGAGGTAGTACGAGGAGATGTCCAAGTAGGCATGGCCGTTGTGGAGTGAGGGGGCGAACTGGCTGCCTTCCGAGTAGTCGTTCCAGGTGGTGAGTTGCACCCAGTCCGCACCGTCGGAGATCGCGTGGTTCCAGGTCGACCGCAGGGTGGCGGTGTTGCCCGCCTCGTCATAGACACCCTGGTTGGGCCGGGCGTCCTGCACGGACACGGCCTGCATCCACTTCTTTCCCAGGGAGTGGGCGAGCCGGATGTCACCGGGAACGTTGTCCTGGCGGGTGTAGCTCCGATTGCCCCAGGACGAGAAGGCATGGCTGACCGGCGCGAACCTCTCGGCGTTGGCGCGGAAGTCCAGGAAGACCGGGACGAGCGCGGTGCCGATGCCGTGGTCGCGCAGCCGGGCGATGACTTGGCTCCACCAGGCGGGGTCCTGGGCCTCGGCCTTGAACGGGGAGACCACGAGGCGACCGTCGGCCAGCCGGTATGCGGACGGGGACGCGGCGAGCCGGGCCAGCTGATCGGCGAGGGTGCGCGGGTCGGTGTGCAGGGACGTCATGTCCGGCATCAGCACAATCCGGAAGCCCGGGTCGACGCGCTGCGCCGCGCGCAGCAGCAGGTCGACGCGCTGACGGTTGGTGCCGTCGAGGGAGAGGATGTCGACGGTGAACCCGTCGAGCCCGGCGCCCCGTGCGGTTCTCACCTCCCGTTCGAGGTTGGCGAGTTGCCAGTCGCCCCTGGACAGCGGCACGGGCAGGGGCCGGTCGCGCAGCAGTCCGCCGTAGGCCGCGTGCTTGCCCTGCTCGCCCTGCGGCGTGAGGTAGTTACGGGCGTAGTAGTCGTGCGCGGCGGGCTGGTTGTCGAGGGAGGGCGGATACGGCGGGAAGTAGTGCGCGAAGACCAGATGCGGGCTGTCGCGCAACACGTCGGCGGCAGGCAGGTCGAAGGGAAGCGTCGCGCTCGCCCGCGCTGCGCGGGGCGCGGCGTCCTCGCGGTCGCGGGCCAGTCCGACACCGGTGATCAGTCCGATCAGCAGCAGACCGAACAGGGCACCGACCACGGCACGCCGTCGGCCCGGCGACCTTCGGTGCCCGTGCGTCGGACGAGCGGGATGATCCGTCATGGGTGTCCTCCGCGAACGCCGAGGGGGCCGCTGGTGCGAACTCTACTGCACGAGTGGCCCGTTGTCCCGCAAACCATCATCAGCCAGACATCTCCGGCGATCGCCGACGTCCCGTCAGGGGGTCGTGGCCCCGAGCCGGTCGGCGTCGTGCGACTGCAGGTAGATATCGACGGCGTCCTCGCGCATGGCTCGCCACAACTCGGCGCCGGCGCCGGGATCCAGGAGGACCACGGACTGCCCGGAGATCGTGCCGGTTCCCCTGGCGGGCGCGTTCATGAACACCATGTTCCCGGGACGGACCTTCTTGCTGTCCCACAAAAGGGCACGCAGGTCGCCGTCGTCGAGCCGGTCGTCGACACTCACGGCGGCGGTGAGGTCGTCCAGCACCTCGGCGGCCTTGAAGGGGTTGGAGAAGGTCGAGGGTCGCATGACCTTCGCCAGCAGCGTGCGCAGGAAGTACTGCTGACGGTGCGTGCGGTCGAAGTCGCCGCGGGCGAGGTGGTGGCGCTCACGCACATAGGCCAGGGCCTGGGTGCCGTTCATCCGGCGGCGGGCGCCGTTCACGACGAGGTCCACTCCGCCCACGGAGTCGGTGAGCTTCTTGAAGCCGTCCCAGTCGATGACGGCAAGATGGTCGACGCGAACCTTCGTCAGCCGCTGCACGGTGTCGATGAGCAGTGGCGGGCCGCCCCAGGAGAAGGCGGCGTTGAGCTTGGCCTTGCCGTGTCCCGGGATGTCCACCCACGCGTCGCGCGGCAGCGAGACGACGTAAGCGCCGGAATGGTCCGCGGGGAGATGGACCAGCATCATCGTGTCACTGCGCTGGGCCCCGTACTTCCACTCGGGGGCTTTGGCATCACGGCCCGTGGTCGGCAGCTCGGAGCGGCTGTCGACGCCGACAAGGAGGAAGGTCTGCCCGCCGCGGGAAGGTGCCGGCTGTGCCGCCGCGGGGACCTGTGTCGGGAAGACACCGGAGAGACGGTCGACCTTCCCCGTGTAGTGCTCGACGGCCCACCAGGTGACCCCGCCCACCATGAGCAGCCCCACCGCGAGCAGCGCGAACGCCCCGAGGAGCACCCGACGCGCAGGGCTCCTGCGGCGCGGGGGTCGAGTCGGCGCAACTCCGGAAGTGTCAACCTCCATTTGTGAAGGCCCCGTTGAGGAATCGTAAACGTCGGCGACCGGGTCCGGGCCCGCCGGACCGGCTCTGCCCGCCCCTTCCTCCCGTCCTGCCACGTCGTCCCGACCGGTGGCTTCGGCCTCGGCCGTGTTCTTGTCCCCCACCACACAACCCCCCACATCGACGCGGTACGGCCCCTTCCGCACCGGGCGCACACTGTAGCCAGCACGTTCGACGTTCGCATCGCTTTCCGCCAGTCCATCGACCCCGCCGGACCAACCAGAGGACCCCGCACGGGATTTCGTACGGATCGGCACTTCTCGCGGCGTTCACGTAAACGCTCCCATGCGACCACAAGTTTGCCGTACTGTTCACCATCGTGCCTCATGTTCGACGGACGGATGTTCGCGATATGAAGCCGCTCGTGCCGCGAAACGTGCCTGGGGGGGTACATGTGGGATGTTCAGGCCGCTGAATCCGACAGATCGCGCAAGGCGCGCTCGCGGGCGCGCACCTCACCGTGGATGGGACGCAAGTCCCGTTGGTATCTTCCAACTTCCCTGATCACCGACCTCGTCGGTGCCGGGGTGCCGGTCACTCTGGTGCTCTCCGCCGCCCACCAGCCGTGGGCGGTGCCGAGCGGCATCGTTGCGGGGCTCGCCTGGGCGGGGGTCCAGTTGTTCCGCTCGCGCTATGCGGCACGCACCATCGGCGAGAGCCGGGGCACGCTGCCGGTGCTCCACGACTGGTTCATCCTGCTGGGGGTGCTCGCCGTGGTACACGCCGGGGCCGGGATACGGCTGCGCGCGCCGCTGTGCCTGGCCGCGCTGCTGCCCGCCCTGCCGCTGACCTTGGTGTGCCGCAAGGCGGTACACCGGCATCTCACGGCGGTGCGCCGCAGGGCGCAGGCGGTGATCAAGGTCCTGGTGGTGGGTGAGCCCACCGCGGTGGACCGGGTCACCGCACATCTCGCCGCGCGCACCGACCACCCGTACGTGGCGGTGGGCGCCGTTCCCGCGGGACGGGGCCCGTTCGCGTCAGGGGTCCGGACCGGGGAACGGCTCGCCGCCACCGCCCCGGAGTCCCCCACGGAGGACGCCAGCCTCGTCATCAGCGCGGTGCACCGACTCCGCGCCGACCTGGCGCTCGTCGTCCCCGGCACCGCACTGTCCGGGGAACGGCTGCGCCGCCTCTCCTGGGGCCTGCACGACGCCGATATCGAGTTGTTCGTGGCGCCCGGCCTGGTGGAGGTGTCCGTCAAGCGTCTGGAAACCGGGTCTGCCGGCGGGATGTCGCTGCTGCGCGTGGCCCCGCCGGTGCGGGAGGGCATGCAGCCTCTGCTCAAGGGGGTCCTGGACCGCTGCACCGCCCTGCTGGGCCTGCTTGTGCTGGCACCGCTGCTGCTGCTGGTCTCGGCCGCTGTGAAACTGTCCTCGCCCGGACCGGTCCTCTATCTCCACGAGCGCATCGGCCGGGCCGGACGCCCCTTCGTGATGTGGAAGTTCCGCACCATGCGGGTGGGCGCCGACCGCCAGAAGGCCGCCCTGGCCCATGAGAACGAGAACGACGGCCTGATGTTCAAGATGCGCCGCGATCCCCGGGTCACCCGGGTCGGTCGCTGGCTGCGCCGTACGTCGCTCGACGAACTGCCCCAGCTGGTGAACGTCCTCAAGGGTGACATGTCCCTGGTGGGCCCGCGGCCGCCACTGGCGGAAGAGGTGGCGCACTACACGTCCGTCGAGTGGCGGCGGCTCACCGTACGGCCGGGCATGACGGGGCTGTGGCAGATCAGCGGACGCTCCGAACTGTCCTGGGACGAGACCGTCCAGCTCGATCTCAGCTATGTCGACAACTGGTCGTTCACCAGTGATGTCGATGTCGTGGCCCGCACGTTCCGCGCCGTCGTCGACGGCCGCGGAGCGTACTGAGAGCGCCGCCCGTGGCCGCACAGTGCCTCGGCGCGCGCCGCACGCCGAGGCCCGTACACGAGCGAGGCCCGTCAGCCGTCGAGCCCGCCGCGCCAGTGGGCGTAGGTGGCGGCGATGCCGTCGCGCAGCGGGATCGCCGGCTTCCAGCCGAGCCGCGCAATCCGGGAGATGTCGAGCAGCTTGCGCGGGGTGCCGTCGGGCCGCGTCGCGTCCCAGGCGATACGGCCGGAAAACCCGGTGACCCCGGCGACCGTCCCGGCGAGCTCACGGATGGTGAGGTCGCTGCCGCAGCCGACATTGACCGGCTCGTCGCCGTCGTAGGAGCGCAGCAGCACGGCGCAGGCGGCGGCGAGATCATCCACATGCAGGAACTCCCGGCGCGGGGTGCCGCTGCCCCACAGGACGACCTCCTCCCGCCCCTCGGCCACCGCCTCGTGGAAGCGGCGGATCAGGGCGGGCAGGACGTGCGACGTCTCCAGGTCGAAGTTGTCACCGGGGCCGTAGAGATTGGTAGGCATGGCGCTGATGTACGACGCGCCGTACTGCCGCCGGTACGACTGCACCTGGACGATGCCCGCGATCTTCGCGAGGGCGTATGCCTCGTTGGTGGGCTCCAGCGGACCGGTCAGCAGTGCGTCCTCGGAGATCGGTTGGGCGGCGTGCTTGGGGTAGATGCACGACGAGCCCAGGAAGAGCAGGCGGCCCACCCCGGCGGCGTGGGCCGCGGCTATCACGCTGAGCTGGATCTGGAGGTTCTCCTCCAGGAACTGCACCGGCTGAGTACTGTTGGCCATGATCCCGCCGACCTTCGCGGCGGCGAGCACCACCGCGTCGGGGCGCAGGGCGGCGAGTTCGGCCGCGGTGCGCGCGGCGTCACGCAGATCCAGTTCGGCGCGGCTACGGGTGAGCACCTCGTGCCCGTCGGCGGCGAGCCGGCGAGCCACGGCGGAGCCCACCAGGCCACGGTGGCCGGCGACGAAGACACGGGCACGTTCGGGCAGCAGCGATGCGGTCATGGGCCGGATCATGCCAGGAGCCGCGTGATCGGAACGCCCGGACCATCAACTTTGCCAAAATTTCCCGTAGTTCACGACGTTCAACCCGCGTTCGGCGGGCGTACGGGCCGGATCCGTCCCGGTGACGGGTCCGGCGGGGAGGGGAACACCGCATGACCAAGACCGCACTGATCACCGGCGTGACCGGACAGGACGGCTCGTACCTGGCGGAGTTGCTGCTGTCGAAGGGATATCGGGTGCACGGCCTGCTGCGGCGGTCGTCCAGTTTCAACACCGAGCGCATCGACCACATCTACCAGGGGCCCCAGGAGGCCGAGCGGCACTTCGTGCTGCATCACGCCGACCTCTCCGACGGGGTGGCGCTGGTGAACCTGCTGCGCGACATCCAGCCGGACGAGGTGTACAACCTGGGCGCCCAGTCCCATGTGCGGGTCTCCTTCGACGCGCCGCTCTACACCGGCGACGTGACCGGCCTGAGCACACTGCGGCTGCTGGAAGCCGTCCGGGCGAGCGGGGTGGAGACCCGTGTCTACCAGGCGTCGTCCTCGGAGATGTTCGGGTCCACGCCTCCCCCGCAGAACGAGGGCACCCCCTTCCACCCGCGCAGCCCGTACGGCACCGCGAAGGTCTTCGCTTACTGGACCACCGTCAACTACCGTGAGGCATACGGGATGTTCGCGGTCAACGGCATCCTGTTCAACCACGAGTCCCCGCGCCGCGGCGAGACCTTCGTGACCCGCAAGATCACCCGAGCCGTCGCGCGGATCAAGGCCGGCCTCCAGGACCGTCTCTACCTCGGCAACCTGGACGCGGTCCGCGACTGGGGGTACGCGCCCGACTACGTCGAGGCGATGTGGCGGATGCTCCAGCACGACGAGCCGACAGACTACGTGGTCGCCACCGGAGTCCCGGCCACCGTCCGGCAGTTCGTGGAGACCGCGTTCGCCCACGCCGACCTCGACTGGAGCGAGCATGTGCGCTACGACCCCAAGTACGAACGGCCGAGCGAGGTCGACGCACTGATAGGGGACGCGTCCAAGGCACGCGAGACGCTGGGCTGGAGACCCACCGTCCTGGTGGACGAGCTCGCGCGGATCATGGTCGACGCCGATGTGCGGCAGGTGGAGGACCAGCTCGCGGGTGCCGCGGTGCGCATAGACCGCTGACGCCGGGTGCGGCCGTGATGGCCTGCGCATACCCGACACGGACGTCCGGGACGCACGGGGTCGGGGTGAACACGTTGAAATTTCCTACTAGATGAGTCAAGTGCGTTCCATTGCGTGTCATGTACTCGTATTGTTCGCAAACAAACATGTTCGAGCGGCCCGTTCGGATCCGAGGGACACCGGCGGGCTCGATGAGGCAGAGGGCCCGCGACCGGGCCCGGAAGCCGGGGGGTACATGCAAAGATCCAGAGGGCTCAGCGCCGCCCTCGTCCTGTCCACCGCGGCGGGCCTGGGCCTTGTGGCCCTGCCGCAGCCGGCTGCCGCGCTGACCCCGCCCGTCGCCTTCACCGCCGACGACCTGCCGACCTGGCAGACCAACGGCATCGTGTGGGCCCTGGCGGAGGCGGGCGGCACGGTCTTCGCCGGCGGCACCTTCTCGCAGGTGCGTCCGCCCCAGGGGGATAGCGGGACCA
Source organism: Streptomyces sp. NPDC051286 (assembly GCF_044455345.1). Taxonomy (NCBI): domain Bacteria; kingdom Bacillati; phylum Actinomycetota; class Actinomycetes; order Kitasatosporales; family Streptomycetaceae; genus Streptomyces; species Streptomyces sp. NPDC051286. The sequence goes on from NZ_JBITER010000024.1 coordinate 87,909, forward strand.
CGCAGAACGCGGTGAACTTCGTCGCGCTGAACGCGGCGACCGGCAACCCGACGTCCTGCAACCTGTCTTTCACGATCGGCAGCGGCAGCGCGACGGTGCGCGCGCTCGCCGTGTCGCCGGACAAGAAGACGCTATACGCGGGAGGCTACTTCGGCGCGGTCAACGGCACGCCGGTCAGCAGCCTCGCCGCGATCGACATCGCCACCTGCACGCCCAAGGCGAACTTCCGCCCGAGCGTCTCCGCCACCGTGCGGGCGCTCGCGGTCACCAACGACACCGTGTACCTGGGCGGCGACTTCACCTCGGTCGGTGGCAGCGCGCACGCGCGGTACGCGGCGGTGGACGCCACAAGCGGCGCCGTCAAGCCCTTCCAGGCGGACGTCGACGAGCCCGGACGGGCCGTCGCGGTCACCCCCGACGGCAACAACGTGATCCTCGGCGGTGACTTCTTCACCGTCAACGGCGCGACCTCGCACGCCCTGGCCGTCGTCGACTCCGCTACGGGCGCCAACGTCCGCACCTACCCGGGGTTCATCGAGAACAACTCGGTGGTCAAGGCGCTCGACACGGACGCCACCGGCTTCTACACCGGCAACGAGGGCACCGGCGGCGGCGTCTTCGACGGCCGCATCGCGCTGGACCTGTCCACGCTGAACCAGCGCTGGCGCGACACCTGTCTGGGCGCCACCCAGGCCGTCAAGTCGTACCAGAACGTGGTGTACAGCGCCTCGCACGCGCACGACTGCTCCAGCGTCGGCGAATACCCCGACGGGCGCCGTCGCCACCTGCTTGCGGAGCCGACCACCGGCACCAACAAGCTGGGCTGGTTCCCGGACACCAACGACGGTCTGGGCGAGGGCATCGGCCCGCGCGCCATGGCAGTCTCCGAGACGTCCGACAACAAGTACATGTGGGTCGGCGGCGAGTTCACCACCGTCAACGGCTCGGCGGCCCAGGGCCTGACGCACTTCGCGGCGACCCCGGACGTCGGTGCGCCGACGGTGCCCTCGGTCAGCGCGGAGTCGGTCAAGCCAACCGAGGCCCACATACGCTGGCGCGCGAGCCTCGACACGGACGACACCAAGCTGACGTACAAGGTGTACCGCAACGGCGGTTCCACGCCGGTGTACACGGTAGACGGCGACTCCGTGGAGTGGTCGCGTCCGCAGTTGTCGTTCACCGACACCAACGTCACGGCCGGCGCCACCTACAGCTACCGGGTGACCGCGACCGACGGGGCGGGCAACGCCTCCGCGCTGTCCGCCACGACCTCGGTGACAGTGCCGACCTCCGCCCAGAAGTACCCGGCGCAGGTGCTCGACGACGGCGCGAACCTGTACTGGCGCTATGACGAGTCCGCCACTCCGTTCGTCGGCGACACCTCGCCCGGCGACCAGAGCGGCATCCACGTCAACGGGCCCTCGCTGCGCCAGACTCCGGCCGCCGTGACCGGTCCTTCCACCGCCATCGGTTTCAACGGCAGCGACCAGATCGTCTACAGCGACAAGCGCACCACGGTGCCGAGTCAGTACTCGATCGAGACCTGGTTCAAGACGACCACGACCAGTGGCGGCAAGCTCGTCGGGTTCGGCGACAACACCACGCGGGCCAGCGGTAATTACGACAAGCACGTCTACATGCGCAACGACGGCCGGCTGGTCTTCGGCGTGTGGACGGGCACGGCCCGCACCATCACCACGCCCAACAGCTACAACAACGGCGCCTGGCACCACGTCGTCGCCACCCAGGGCTCCTCCGGGATGGCGCTGTACGTGGACGGCACCCAGATCGGCACGCTCGCCGAGTCCAACAGCCAGTTCTACAGCGGCTACTGGCACGTCGGCGGCGACAACCTCAACGGCTGGCCGAACCAGCCGTCCAGCAACTACTTCGCCGGGCAGATCGACGAGACCGCGATCTACCCGTCGGTGCTGAGCGCGACCCAGGTGCAGAGCCACTACACCCTGGCCACGGCCCCGGCCGACAGCGTGCAGACCGTCCGCGCAACGGCCGACACGTACGTCAACGCCGGTGCCGCGAGCACCAACTACGGCACCTCCACCTCGCTGGCGGTGCGCGGCAGCGCGGCGTACGAGACGTATCTGCGCTTCGACCTGCCTGCGGCCCCGGCCGGGACCGTGCTCAAGAGCGCGCGGCTCGCGGTGAAGACGACCACGCTGAGTAGTGCGGGCAGCACGGACGACTTCGCCGTACGGCCGGTGACCGGAAGCTGGACGGAGGCGGGGACCACCTTCGTCTCCAAGCCCGCCCTGTCCTCGACCTCGATCGGCACCCTCGGCGGGGCCACCGACCTGTCGACGGTCTACTCGGCGACGCTCGACACCTCGGCGCTCTCTCCCGTTCTGGGGGGCAGCTACGACCTGGCGCTCACGAGCACCGGGACGGACGCGCTGTGGTTGTGGTCCAGGGAGGCGCCGGCCGCGGAGAACACCCCGCAGCTGGTGCTGACCTTCGGGGCGCCGTAACCCTCACGGCGTCCCCGTGGGGGGGGGGGGGGGGGGGGGGGGCGGGGGGCCCCCCCCCCCCCCCCCCCCCCCCCCCCACGCGGTCCCTCACCCAGTGTGACGTTCGCCGCTCCGGGCGCGGGGACTACCCCACTTGGTTACCCGCAAGTAGCATGAAGGGGTGCGGCGCGCCTCCGAGGCGTGCTCCGCAGCAGTGCCATCCCGCACCCTGGAGGAGAGCCATCGTGCCTCGTACCATCCGGGACGTCGTCTTCGTCGACGGCGTCCGCACCCCGTTCGGCAAGGCGGGCCCGAAGGGCATCTACCACGAGACCCGCGCCGACGATCTCGTCGTGAAGGCCATCCGGGAGCTGCTGCGCCGCAACCCGGACCTGGACCCCGCCCGTATCGACGAGGTCGCCATCGCCGCGACCACCCAGATCGGCGACCAGGGCCTGACGCTGGGCCGGACCGCCGGAATCCTGGCCGGTCTGCCGCAGTCGGTGCCCGGCTACTCCATCGACCGCATGTGTGCGGGCGCCCTGACCGCCGTCACGTCGACGGCCGGTTCCATCGCCTTCGGCGCGTACGACGTCGTCGTCGCCGGTGGCGTCGAGCACATGGGCCGCCACCCGATGGGCGAGGGCGTGGACCCGAACCCGCGCTTCGTGTCGGAGAAGCTGGTCGACGAGTCCGCCCTCTTCATGGGCATGACCGCGGAGAACCTGCACGACCGGTACCCGCAGATCACCAAGCTCCGCGCCGACGAGTACGCGGTCCGCTCGCAGGAGAAGGCCGCCAAGGCGTACGCCAACGGCAAGATCCAGCAGGACCTGGTGCCGATCTCCGTGCGCCGCACCAACGCCGATGCCGGTGAGACCGGCTGGGGCCTGGTCACCGCCGACGAGCCGATGCGCCCGGGCACCACGCTGGAGTCCCTGGCCGGTCTGAAAACGCCGTTCCGTGCGCACGGCCGTGTCACCGCGGGTAACGCCGCCGGTCTCAACGACGGCGCCACCGCCTCGCTGCTCGCCGCCGAGGACGTCGCCCGCGAGCTCGGTCTCCCGGTCAAGATGCGTCTCGTCTCGTACGCCTTCGCGGGTGTCGAGCCGGAGGTCATGGGCTACGGCCCGATCCCGGCGACCGAGAAGGCCCTCGCCAAGGCCGGTCTGTCGATCGGTGACATCGGTCTCTTCGAGATCAACGAGGCGTTCGCCGTCCAGGTGCTCGCCTTCCTCGACCACTACGGGATCGCCGACGACGACGCGCGCGTCAACCAGTACGGCGGCGCCATCGCCTACGGTCACCCGCTGGCCTCCTCGGGTGTGCGTCTGATGACGCAGCTGGCCCGCCAGTTCGAGGAGCAGCCGGACGTCCGCTACGGCCTGACCACCATGTGTGTCGGCTTCGGCATGGGCGCGACGGTCATCTGGGAGAACCCGAACTTCGACGGAGGCAACGCGTGAGCGAGCGCAGCGAGCGAACAGACAAGAGGTGCAGCCTGAGCGAATGCCGGGCCGAGCGAAGCGAGGGTCAGGCATGAGCTCCACCACTGAGCTTCTGAAGGGCGCAGCCGAGCTGTTCCCGGGTGAGGTCGTCACGCAGGCGCACGTACGCCACCTCGACCTCCCGGCGGGTGCGGGCAGGTTCGCCCTCATCACGCTGGACAACGGCCTGGACCACACCAAGCCGACGACCTTCGGACCGCAGTCGCTGGCGAACCTGAACGCCGCCGTCGACCAGGTCGAGAAGGAGGCCGCCGAGGGTGCGATCACCGGTATCGGTATCACCGGCAAGCCGTTCATCTTCGCGGTCGGCGCCGACCTCAAGGGCGTCGAGCTGCTGAAGAACCGCGACGACGCGCTCGCCATCGGCAAGGGCGGTCACGACGTGTTCCGCCGCCTCTCCGGTCTCGCGGTCCCGACGTTCGCGTACTACAACGGCGCGGCAATGGGCGGCGGTGTCGAGGTCGGTCTGCACTGCTCGTACCGCACCGTCTCCAAGGCGCTGCCCGCGTTCTCGCTGCCCGAGGTCTTCCTCGGTCTGGTCCCCGGCTGGGGCGGCTGCGCCCTGCTGCCGAACCTGATCGGCGCCGACCGCGCGGTCTCCGTCATCATCGAGAACTCGCTGAACCAGAACCGCCAGCTGAAGGGCAAGCAGGTCTTCGAGCTCGGCATCGCCGACGCGATCTTCGAGGGCGCGGACTTCCTGGAGCAGTCGCTGATCTGGACCGCGAACGTGCTGAACGGCACGGTCACGGTGGAGCGCCCCGAGGTCGACCGCGGTGACGCCTGGGACCAGGCCGTCGCCCGTGGCAAGGCCATCGCCGACTCCAAGGTGCACGGCGCCGCCCCGGCCGCGTACCGCGCGCTGGAGATCATCGCCGCGGCGAAGGACGGCGACCTGAGCGCCGGATTCGACGCCGAGGACCAGGCCCTCGCGGACCTGATCATGGGCGGCGAGCTGCGCTCCGGGATCTACGCCTTCAACCTGGTCCAGAAGCGCGCCAAGCGCCCGGCCGGTGCCCCCGACAAGAACCTGGCCCGCCCGGTCACCAAGGTCGGCGTGGTGGGTGCGGGCCTGATGGCTTCGCAGCTCGCCCTTCTCTTCCTCCGCCGCCTCGAGGTCCCTGTCGTCCTCACCGACATCGACCAGGAGCGCGTCGACAAGGGTGTGGGCTATGTCCACGCCGAGATCGAGAAGCTGCTCGGCAAGGGCCGGATCAACCAGGACAAGGCCAATCGCCTGAAGGCCCTGGTCACCGGGGTGCTGGACAAGGCCGAGGGCTTCTTCGACGCCGACTTCATCATCGAGGCCGTCTTCGAGGAGATCGGCGTCAAGCAGCAGGTGTTCGCGGAGGTCGAGGCGGTCGCCCCGGCGCACGCGATCCTCGCCACCAACACCTCGTCCCTCTCGGTCACCGAGATGGCGTCGAAGCTGCAGCACCCGGAGCGGGTCGTCGGCTTCCACTTCTTCAACCCGGTCGCGATCCTCCCGCTGCTGGAGATCGTCCGCGGCGAGCAGACCGACGACGCGTCGCTGGCCACGGCATTCGGTGTGGCGCGGAAGCTGAAGAAGACCGCGGTGCTGGTGAAGGACGCCCCTGCGTTCGTCGTCAACCGCATCCTCACCCGCTTCATGGGCGAGATCCAGAACGTCATCGACGAGGGCACCCCGGTCGAGACCGCCGAGAAGGCCATCGAGCCCCTCGGTCTGCCGATGTCCCCGCTGGTGCTCCTGGAGCTGGTCGGCCCGGCCATCGGTCTGCATGTCTCCGAGACCCTGAACCGCGCCTTCCCGGACCGTTTCACCGTCTCCGACAACCTCGCGGCGGTGGTCAAGGCCGGCAAGCGCGGCTTCTACGTCTACGACTCCGGGAAGCCGGAGCTGGACCCGGAGGTCGCCGCGCTCCTCAAGCAGGGCGATGTCGTCCTGACTGAGGAGCAGGTCCGCGGCCGCGTCCTGGACGCGGTCGCGCAGGAGATCGGTCTGATGCTGGGCGAGGGCGTCGTCGCCGAGGCCCAGGACATCGACCTCTGCCTGATCACCGGCGCGGGCTGGCCCTTCCACCTGGGCGGCATCACGCCGTACCTGGACCGTGAGGGCGTCTCGGAGCGGGTGAACGGAAAGAAGTTCCTGGCGCAGGGCGTGGCGAGCGTTCCGGCGTAACGCTCTATTTTGCAGCCGACGGACCGTACAGGATGATCTCCCGTACGGTCCGTCGGCGTTCAGGTTCTGTACCGGAGGGAGGGAACAGCGGGTCATGCTGCACCTTGCCGAGACGCGGGACGTGGGGACCACAGCAGCGCGCCGTCTGCTCCTGTGGCCTGCCCTGGCCTTGGTCCTTGTCGTGCTCGCCCCGCTGTCCGTTGCGGCCCCCGCCTCTGACGCGGCGTTGAACCGGCTGCGGATCGCCACCTGGAACATGTGTGGCGTACAGCAGTGGAACTGCCAGGAAACCGGAAGTGTCCGGAGGAAGGTTCAGGCCCTCAAGAGTCTGGCCGACGTCGACGGCGCGCGTGTGATCATGCTGCAGGAGGCCTGCGCGGGCGATCTCGCCACTGCGCGGCGGGAACTGGGCGGGAACTGGGTGACGGCCTTTCGGGCCTACACCTACCGCAATGCCAAGGGGCAGCTCAGCACGGTCAAGTGCGCAACGCGCGGCCAGGGTCCGGCGGGCGTCGCGATCCTCGCCTCTACGCCACTCACCAGCGTCGCGGTGGTGCCCTCGCAGCAGCCCGTCCTCGGACTGCACCGGGGCATTCTGTGCGCCACGGTTCTCACCCGTGGCATCCGCGTGTGCGGTGCTCATCTCAGCCTGCCCGGCAGCGACCGGGCGCATCCGACATGGGAGTTGCGCGACAACCAGCTCAGCTCCCTGGTCGGCGCTGCGAACTCGCGCACGGTGTTCGGTGGTGATCTGAACAGTGCGGCGCCAACGGCCGGGAACGAGCACAGCTGGATCTGGCCGCACGAGACCTACCGTCGCTATCGGGAGTGCGACCAACGGACCACCTCCTCACGCACCGGCAGGGCAACACTGCACAGCGGTGACAAAGTTGACTATCTGTTCACCGAACTGCCCCGGATCAGCTGTACCGTGCGCTCTACCTCCGCGTCTGATCACCTGGCGCTGATCATGGAAGTCGGGACCCGCTGACGGCTGGGCCCGATGCCGGCCACCGCGCCCACGGCTCGGGCCTCGCGGCAGCTCCGATGCGCCCCGACACTCAAGCCCTGTACGCGTTCACCACGCTGAACGCCACGACGGTCCGCTGGGACTCCTGACCCACCGCGTCAACGGCGTGGCACTCCACGGTGTGCTGTCCCTCGGTCCAGGACCACCCCGAATCCCAGAACCAACTGGTGTCCAGCGCCACCGGGGCGACACCCAGCCGCATGCCGTCCTCGACGAACTCCACCCGCACAGCACCTTCGGCGTATCCCATCATCTGAATCAACGGTCCCTGGACCTGCTGACCCGGCGCGGGAACTCCGACCATCGGCGCGGAGACCCGCCGGGCGTTGGCAGGTTGCGGTGCTGCCACAGCCTGCACCGGTGCTGCCACAACCTGCGCCGGAGCAGCAGCCGTCGCAAAGGCCGCGACGCCGGCGACCGCCGGCCCGCCCTCCTCTGTCGCGGACACGGTGAACGCAACCTCGGTCCGTTGGGAATGGAAGCCGGCCGCGTCCACTCCGAGAATCCGCACGGCGTGCTTGCCCACGCTCCACGGGCGGCCGAGGTCCCAGGTCCACGCCCCGTCGGCAGCGACTTCGGGGGCTCCGAGGAACTTGCCGTGCTCCCACACGCTCAGCCGCACCGCGCCCGGTGCCGTACCGGCGAACGTGACCGTCTGCCCGTGCACTGCCTGTCCGGCCGTCGGCATGAGAACCACGGGTGCGGCGAAATCCTCCTGCACCTGAGAAGTCGCCTTGAGATAGGCGTCGATGGCAGATATATCGGCGTCGGGCCGCTCACCGCCGCTGCGTACGAAGCCGAATCTCGGTGCTATCCCGTCGATGAGGAAATTGACAAGCCCCATCAGGACCGGGAGGTTGCGGCCGGTCACATGCGCATGGTCGACAATGTGCGGGGAGTCGCTGAAGATGAAGTTGAGGTTCTCGTAGCCGGCGAACATGGGCAGGAAGGGTTCCACCTGCTCCTTGTACTGCTCGTCCTGAGGCGAGGAGAGGATATAAATGTTGGCGTTCCGGTTCGCCCCTGCCCGGACCAGACTCGGGATGGCATCATCGATGATGTGGGTGCTCTGCTCGGTAACCTCACCCATCATGTGCTGGGCGATGGACGGGTATTGCAGGACGTAGGTGCCGATCCTGAACTGCGGAACCATCGAAACGATGTTCCGGAAGCCATACTTCAGACCGAAGTAGAGTGCGGCGCTGCCTCCCTTCGATCCGCCCCACATGGTGCACTGGTCCGGAGTCAGTCCCAACGAGTTCAGCACATTCGAGATCAGTGTGGCGACGGACCGCTCCAGCCCGAAGTCCATCCCCTTACACAGGTAGTAACTGTTCTTGCCGTGGAAGCGGTCACGGATCCAGAGAATGTTTGACCGGAGAGTATCGAACACTCCGTTCGACCACCCGTAGTCGCCGGGAACCGAGAAGTTGGCGAAGACAACAACCAGGTGCTGATTACCGTTCCGGGCGTGCGAGAACCGGTACTCGACCGGGAAGGTCCCGGACGCGTCGATACCGGTATGCAAGGGACGGCCAGAGGCTGCTTTGGACAAGGCTCGGGAGTTCCAATCTCATGCGGGGAGAGCGTGCATGTCGAGTCCCTGATCTCATGAACCATGACCGGGAGACGTCATGCGTGCTTCACGGAGAAGGACAGGTCATTGTCGTCGGTGATGTACACGACGGTTCGATGCGCGACACCCAGGTCGGACCGGTCCAGAGAGCTGGGAAACCGGTCGGTGTGCTTGCGACGGATGATGTCTCCTCCGATACGGCCGGCCCGCGCCTCGGCAACCCCGCCGCCCACCCGAATCCACAGATCCCAGATATCGGTGGCACCGATGCGGCGGGCCAGGAATTCCCGGTGCGGAACGGCGAACGCGATCCCGACACCTCCGGTCGGCTGGACCGGGACGGCGAACTCGGTCGTCCTGTCGTTACGGTGGCGCAGCACCGCCTGGAACGCCGCACCGGCCGGGGCTGGCTGCGGGAGCAACAGGTTGGCGTGGAAGCCGGTGCTGCCCTCATCGACGACGACCTGACCGATCTCCACATGGGCGACCCTGTACCACGTTCGCAGGGCGATGAAGTCGTCCATCGTGCGATAGGGAATGGCAGAGGACACCCCCTGCCCGTCGAGCCAGGGAGCCTGTCCGCTGAGGTGCTGGGTCTCGACCCCCTCGGCAACGATGCGCTCTTCCTGGCCATCGGGGGTTCGTAGCCGGAGGTCCCACGTACCCTCGTGCGGACGCAGCAGGCGAGGATCGATCGCCACGTCCGTCCACAGCTGCCCCCGGGCGTCTTTGATGGGCGTCCCCGGGACCAGCGGGACCGTGCGGATCTCCGGGCTGTCGCGGAGCTTGATTCCCACTTCGTAACCCGCCGCGACCTCGCCGGTGACCTTCAACTGAAGCCGGAACGCTCCTCCGGCGGCCGCGATGAGACGCCCCTGGGCCAGGATCCGCGACAACGGCCGCACCGGTCGGCGGACGCGGTTGGTGACGAGGTGGTCGAAGAGTTCCTCGTACCGCTGTGCGATGACGTCGGGGGCGAAGCGATACGCGTTCTGCCGGGCCGCCTCACTCATACGTCGGCGCAGCTGGTCGTCATTGATGATCGCCAGCAGGGCCTGGGCCACCGACTCGGGGTCACCCGGCACGGCCAGGAAACCATCGACCCCGTGCTGGATGATCTCGCGGGGCCCCAGCGGGCAGTCGGTGCTGACCACCGGCAGGCCGACTTGCATGGCCTCGACGATCGTCATGCCGAAGGACTCGTTGTCCGAGGTGACGGCGGCGATCTCGCCCTTGGCCCACTCCGTCTCCATCGGCGAATGCGCGCCCATCAGCCGTACGTGATTGTACAGCCCACGCTCCATCACGAGCTCGCGCAGGGACTGTTCTTCCTTGCCGGAGCCGTAGATCCGCAGACTCCAGTCCGGCCGGTGGCGGACCACGGTCTCGAAGGCGCGGACGAGAACGTCGTACCGTTTGACCTTCACCAGTCGTCCAGCGGCCACGACGATCCGCTGGCCGTTCTGCGCGGGCATCACGCTCGGCAGAGTTACCGGGTTCGGGATGGAGAGAATCCGGGACGCGGCATGCGGCAGGACCTTCTGATAGATCTCGGCGTCGGCATGGGACACGGTCACAAAGGCGTCCATGTCCGGGATGATCTGATTCTGTCGCTCGCGCTGCTCGGGGATCTGGGAGTCGTGCGTCAGGTGCTCCTGACCGATCCTGAGGTAGTCACGTTCGCCGAAGTGCGACAGATACATGAGCAGAACCGGCCGGGTAGCTATGACGACCTCGGCGGTGGTCTGGTCCAGGTAGTGGCCGATCCGCTGGTCCGTGAGCGCGTTGTACAGCTGCGAGAACGACGGACTGCGCGGGCTCACGACCGACGGCTGACGGGACAGTTGGTGGTCCTTGTCCGCGCTGTTGGCACGGATGTCGACCAACGGAGTCAGCCGCACCCCGGGCTCCAGATTCCCCTGCGGAGTGTCACGAGTGCGGAACACGGAGACGATCTCGACCTCATGGCGCTTGGCCAGCGCGCCGGCCAGGTTGAGGGTGGCACTGACCGTGCCGCCAATCCCATAGGCGTCATGCAGCAGAAAGGCGATCTTCATAGATATCGATCTCCGTGGTCAGGCGGCGCGTGCCGCACGAGGGGCAGGTTCGAAGCAGCATCGGGCTGCGGCGCGAAACGGCCACCGCCTCACATGATCACTCCCTCGTAGACCCGCTCGCCGGGAGCACCTGCGGTGCGCTGTGGTGCCGGCCGCCGGAACTGCTGTGCCTCGACCGGGAGGGGCTGCTGAGATTCCTGGCGCCGGAAAGACTGCGCAGACTCCTGGACCTGCTGTATCGGCTGCGTCTGCTCCAGCATCCTCCGGATGGGAGCACGGTGCCGGACCGGCACCGTGCCGACTGCCGGGGCTACGGCCTGGTCCGGTGTGAGGTCGCCCCCGGCGAGCAGAATGCGGTCTGTCAGACGGGCCGAGGCATATCCGTCGTCGAGATCACAGAACTGGTCCTGGAACCAGCGGTAGCGGTCGGCGTACGCCACCTGAATGCGGTCGATGTCCCGGACCGCCGAGATCAGCTCGGCCGACTCGGACAGAAGTGGGCCCGGCGCACTGCTCGCGAACTCGAAGTAAAACCCCCGCAGTGTGTCGCGGTAGTGGTCCAGGTCGTAGGTGAAGAACAGGATCGGACGCCCAGTGTTGACGTAGTCGAACATCAGCGACGAGTAGTCCGTGATCATCACGTCGGTGATCAGCGACAGATCGGCCATGTCCGGATAGTCAGAGACATCAAAAACAAAACCGTCCCCGGCGCTCGGCACCGGGTCCACCACGTTCGGATGGCGACGCACCATCAGCACATGGTCGGCACCCAGCCGTGCGCGAGCGTCCTCGAGGTCGATCCGGAAGTCGAACTTGTACTTTCCCGGGGCGTAGAACTGGTCGTCCCGCCAGGTGGGGGCGTACATGATGATGCGCTTGTCGGTCGGCAGGCCGATGCGTCGCCGGATCTCCGCGGCCCTGCCCCCGGTTCCCGGGCGGCGCAGGAGGTCGTTGCGGGGATAGCCGCATTCGACCATCTCGCCGGGGAACTGGAAGGCCCGCTTGAGGATGGGGGTGGAGAAGCTGTTGGGGGACACCAGCATGTCCCAGTTCTGCACCTCCTTCGCGACCCGCTCCAGATACCGCTGATCGGCAAAGTGCACCGCCTCGATGTCATGGCCGATCTTCTTGAGCGGGGTGCCGTGCCAGGTCTGCACGACGACCTGCTCGGGACGCTTCTCGAACCAGTCCGGGAGGTGGTTGTTGGCGACGATGTAGCGAGAGGTCGCCAGTGCCTCATACCACTCCTGGGACCACATGCGCACGGGCCGGACCGTGGGCGGCAGTTCGACCTGGTCGTCGCGGACGACCCACAAGTGCTCCACGTCGACGCCGCGCCGGACCATCTCCTCATGGACGGCGCGGGGGCTGTCCGAGTACTGCGTGCCCTTGAAGGCGTCGAACAGCACTGCCGGCTTGATCTCGCGACGACGAGCCTGCGGATAGTACTGGGTCCGTAGCTGCTTCTGCCGGTACGGGCCCCGTGCATCCTCGGCCATCGCGGACCGGACGAGGAGCGAGAGTCGGTCGTACGCCTCCGCCTGAAGGTCGTAACCGCGCCCCTGCACCTCGATCTCCTGCGGAAAAGTGCCGATCAGGTCCTGCTCGATCTTGAGCATGAGATCGGGAGACCGGTCGGCCGGGGCCACGGATGAAGGATCCTGTCGGCGCAAGTAGAAGTCCCACCGGCCGGCGGCGAGCGGGATGGCTCCGGCCAGCGTACGCATGGCCGCGGGAGTCACGACACAGCGGAAGCGGCGCCCGTCCCATTCCAGCGGTACGGCCCGCTCGGCACCGTGGGCCCGGGACCTGACCACCACATGGGCACAGGCATGCTCGTCCGGTGACAGCAGATCCGCGCAGGAGTAGTGGCCGATGAGCTCCAACGAGCCGTCCTCGTGCCACCTGTGGTCGGTAACCAGCGGCAGTGCGTCACGCTCGAAGAGCACCACGTAGCCCGATCCGTTCCGGTGCACGACGATCTCCCGGTCGCCCTGTTCCGTCTGCAGCTTCGCCGGCATGCGGTAGTGGCCGTCCTCGGTCCCCTCCGCCATCACCGGGTACAACGGCGCCTTGCGGCCTTCCATATGAACGGTCATCTTCCAGCCGTTGCTGCCCATGGTCCAGGCCTGGGGTACGGACGTGTCACCGTCGGCCCGCGAGCCGGGTACCAGGTTGCGCAGCGGAACACGGGTGACGAAAGTGCACCAGCCATCGCCACCGGGCTTGAACGACAGCCAGGAGTCATGCCGGCCCGCACCGTTCATACTGATCACCCGGAGCTTTCCCCACTCCGGGACCTTCGGGCCCAGATAGACGCCGCCGAGCTCCAGGTGCTCGCCCGCGATACGGTGCCGGGTGATGCGGCAACGAACGATCTCGACTCGGAGCTTCAGACCGCCCTGCACGAAAAGGGGGATGATGCGAGTGTTCTTGTCGACGTAGCGATACGGCGGATTGGCGGCCGTTCCCGCACCTCCCCGCCCGATGCTCTTGTACCGGAAGAGACCACGGCTGAACACGCCCGCGGCAACATCCCACGTCCCCTCGACCCACTCGCCCTTCTTCTTGAGCCGAGTGGTGTCGAACCGGCTCTCGAAGCCCGCCCAGTCGTAGCAGTAACGATTCTGGTTGGAGTGCTCGGTCGCCTGAGGGTAGTACGTGGTCTTCGCCAGACTGATGATCTTGCTGCCGGTCTTCTTGTTCCGCAGCGCCAAGGCCTTGGCCGACATGTGCCGCTTGTGCACGTTGATAAAGCGGACATAGGCCGAACCGGTCAGCGTCAGCCATTCGGCGTCCCAGCGAGCACCCGCGAGAGAGCTGTAGGGCGACAGTTCCTTGTCGAGCCGGTAGTCGCTCTTGTAAAGACCTGTCTTACGGTTCCCCAGGTGCGGGTAATTGAGATACCGGCGCAGTCGACGGCGCACCGGCAGAGGCCCGCCCTTGCGTTCGAACTCGATGACGTCCAGCAGCTCGTCGAGCTGCCCCTGATGGACGAGCAGCCACTTCACCCGGGCGTCGGCGGGCAGTTCCTCGATGATGTCGTCGTCGGCCTCGCCCAGAAACTCCTGCGCCCAGTGCATGAAGGCGTCGCGGTATTCGTCGTCCGCGTCGGGGAGCACCTTCAGGTGGAGCATGAGGTCGGACTTGAGGCAGGCCAGGTCGTACTTGCGCTTGTGCTCCTTGAACGAGCGTGACCGGTGCTGTCCCAGGAAGCGGCTGACGGACATTACGGCGGCGACCCGGTCCCGTAGATTGTCGATCTCGGTGTGCCGCTGGGTGATGGACGGCGCCGCGCCGCCTTCCCGGCGCCGCCAGAAGTAGACGATATCGGTGATGACATCGACCTTCCGCGCCCTGAAGTGCGCGAACATGTTGACCCAGGAATCCTCGTAGAGGACGCCTTCCGGGAATTGAATCAAGTGGTAGTCCCAGAAGGAACGGCGGAAGACCTTGTTCCAGACCGTTCGGTCGTAGATCAGGGCGTCGAACCGCGTGATGTGAGTGCCGCGGCGGTCACGCTGCATCGGTCCCTTATGCAGCGGTGACTGCCACTTCTTGGTGGAGTTCATCATCTGGACGTTGCCGGAGACGAAATCCGAACCGGACTCCGAGAGTGTCCGTATCAGCAACTCGTAGGCGTACTCGGGAATGACGTCGTCGCCGTCCGCGAACACCAGGAACTCGCCCGCCGGGTGCATGGCACGAAGCCCGGTATTCCGGGCGTGGCCGGGCCCCTGGGATTCCTGGCGTATCAACCGGAAGCGCTGATCTCGGGAGCAGAACTCTTGGGCTATTGCCGTGGATCGATCAGTCGAGCCGTCATCGATCATGATGACTTCGAAGTCCTGGAATGTCTGACGGGCAATGGACTCCAGGCACTCGTCGAGGTAAATCTCAACGTCCTGGAACGGGACGATGACACTCAGACGCGGCCCATCGGCCATGCTTCACACTCCAGTTCACGGCAGCGGCGAGCACTGGGCCACCACCAAGATCCAACCCTGCGCGCTGCCCCGCCGCCCAAGCCCCTTTGGCTCAGAACCGGTCTCCTTCGATCGCCAGTCGTTCAACTCTCGAAGCTGAAGCACCAGACGTAAATCTTAAGTAAACATTAAACGATGTCAATGTGCGGATCACGTGATGATCCTGGACAAGAGCTGGACTCGTGCACGTGATTCATGTCATGGCCTCGGCGGTACAACCATCCGACGACGGTAGGAGCACGGCGCATCCCTCGCGGAACCTCGACCGCGTCAAAACGGGACTCCGCCTCAGATGGCGTGCCACTCGTCGAGTGTCAGACCCGGTGCATCCGTCTGAAGAGCCAGTCGCGGAGCCCCGTCATCACCGATCACTGCCATCACGAGTCGGCCGAAGACGTCGTGCGTCAACGCGGGGGTTGCCAGACATGGCACCCCGGTGTCCGACCACCACACACCGTTGGCCTCGTTCTCGGTCACGCCGAGGCCAACCACAGCCGTGCCGTTGATTCCCCGGTGTGCCAGCACGGTGCAGTCGTACCCGTCCAGGGCCATCCGGATCACCGCGTGCGGCCCGTCACCCGGGGCACCGCCGAGGACCATGGGCCAGGCCCCCGCACGGTAGGCCATGACACCGCCCGCGGGGTCGGTCCAGAAATAGGTGGCCCGGCCGGGAGCTGTCTCCAGCGCGGCCAGAGTGCCCGCCCGCACTGCGAGCCTCGACGGCTGGACCTCGTTCCAGCCCCCACCCGCTTCCTTCTGCTGCCAGTGCAGCGTCCCGCCGTCGCTTGCCGCGAACATCTCGACGCCCCCGGATGTGAGCGCGACCGCCGCGGGAACTCCCGTGATGTGTGAACCGCGAAGGTCCTCCCAGCCACGCCATGTGCCGTCGGCCCGCTCGCGGCGCAACATCAGTCCGCCGCCCGCGTTCCGGATGCCGATGTGGACCTCGCCCGACTCGCTCACCACAACGGCGGGGGCGCCGATCCGATGCCCCCCTGCCGCGTCCTTGTGCGGATTGCCGAGCGAGCGCCACGCCGAGACCGGCCGCCCAGTCTGGTACTGGATCGCGTACACGATGTCGGTGGTCACCGTGGAGCCGACGACGCGCTCACGCCGGCCAACAAAGTGGACGTAGGCATTGGCGTCCTGAACAACGGAAAGATGTGTCAGATGCCCCACCGTCGCCAGGTCTGAACAATGCCATTCCCCGCCCCCCGGACGGGTCTGTGTCCAACGACGCAGGCTGTCCTCGGTGTGGACGTATACGGTGAGCCGGCCGTCCTTGCCACGGGTGAGCCAGATACCGTCCAACGCCCGAGCAGCAGGGGCGACCTCTGAGGTCGCGCGGGCATCGCGTCCAAGCATGGATCCGCCGTCACCTTTCCAGAACTGGCACCCGATTCATCGCACCATGGCACATCGCGCATGGTTTCGAATCTGCCACATCCTAGACCCTCGCAACGAGGGTGCGTCGGGGACTCGGAGCTGCGGCAATCGGCCCGTCCTGCCGACGTCGCGCCCCCGCGCCAGCTCAACGGGCCGCGTAGGGCGTGTTTCGGAAGGAGCGTCGTCCGCCCGTAGGGCGGGCCTGGCGGCGTCCGGTGCGTGCGATCGCAAGGCGGAGGGTCGCCCCGATACCGGTCGTATCGGGGCGAGCCCGACAACGCAGCAAGCGTGCGTGCCAGGCGACGCCTGGCAGGGGGACTTTCGAAACACGCCCTAGTACTCGTACGCTCGCTCGATGGACTGTCTATAGTTCTCATCCACCACAAAAGTCGGACCGGCTCCTCCCCCCACCCGAGTCCAACCCCACCCCGGCCCCTCCGGGCCACGAGATCAAGGGACTCGAGCAGGATGAGCCACGACGCCATGCCCCCGGGCCCCAGGGCCTCACGACCGGCGGAAGCAACAAACCGCGGCCGCAAGAAGGAACAGAAGCGCAAGCGCAAGGGCCTCAAGATCACCCTTGGCATCCTTCTCGCGCTGCTCCTCGCCGCTGGCGGCACCCTTTACTGGCTCTACAGCAGCCTCGACGGGAACATCAAGGGCGTCGACATCAACAAGGCGCTGGGTGACGATCGGCCCGAGAAGTTGCCGACCAGCGGTCAGAACCTGCTGGTCATCGGTTCGGACTCGCGGGCCGGCGCCGAGAACAAGGCGCTGGGCGGCGGTGGCAGCGTCAGCGGCGCCCGGTCCGACACCGCGATGGTGGTGCACATACCCGAGGGCCGGAGCAGGGCCGTCGCCGTGTCCATTCCGCGCGACACCCTCGTCACCCGGCCCGAGTGCACCAAGGCGGACGGCTCGACGACGCCGTCGGCGAACCGCGTGATGTTCAACGGCGTCTACTCCCAGTTCGGTCCGGCCTGTGTGGTCAAGACCGTCGAGAAGATGTCCGGGGTCCGGATCGACCACTACCTGGAGATCAACTTCGCCGGGTTCAAGGACCTGGTCGACGCGATCGGCGGCGTCACCGTCGACGTGCCCCAGGACATCCACGACAAGTCGTCCGGCCTCGACCTCACGGCGGGCTCGCACAAGCTCGACGGCACCCAGTCGCTCGCGTACGTCCGGACCCGGCACGGCATAGGTGACGGCAGCGACCTCGGGCGGATCGGCCTTCAGCAGCAGTTCCTGCTGGCGCTGCTGAGCGAGGTCAAGTCGCAGGATCTGCTGAGCAGTCCGACCAACACGTACAAGATCGCCAACTCGGCCACCAAGTCGCTGACGACCGACGAGGGACTCGCCTCGCTGACGTCGCTCTCGAAGTTCGCCCGCTCCATGAACGGCGTCGACCCGGGCTCAATGGAGACGATCATGCTCCCGGTGGTGTACGACAAGATCGACCCGTACCGGGTGGTCGCGGCGCAGCCGCAGGCCAAGGAGCTGTGGAAGGCGATCCGCGAGGACAGCACGATCCCGGAGTCCGCGAAGAAGTCCCCCGCCACCGGCGGCTGACGGGACCCGTCCGCGGTCGGCACATGACACCCTTCCGGGATGCGGACCGAACCGACTCTGGTGATCGTCGACGCGGCCAATGTGGTCGGCTCGGTACCCGACGGATGGTGGCGGGACCGGCGTGGCGCAGCCGAGCGGCTGCGTGATGCGCTGGTCCCGTTCGCCGTGGATGGCCTGGACGCGTATCCGGGCCCCGCGGAGCTGATCCTGGTCGTCGAGGGCAGGGCCAGGGACGTCGCTTCCGTTCCCGGTGTACGCGTGGAGTCGGCGCCCGGCAGCGGTGACGACCGGATCGTCGAGATGGTCGCCGCCGCGACGGCCGGCTCGGCGGCTCGTGTCTGTGTCGTCGTCACCGCCGACCGGGAATTGCGGCAGCGGGTGGAGGCGTACGGGGCTCAGTGCGCAGGCCCCCGTGCCGTACGGCCGCTGCCGCCGTCGCGTACGGACTGACTCACGGACGGCCGCTCTCGACGTTGATCCGGCTGTGGCTGCGCCCGTACGCGAAGTAGATGATCACGCCGATGACCATCCAGATGCCGAACCGGAGCCAGGTCTCGGCCGGCAGGTTGAGCATGAGCCACACCGACGCGGCCACCGAGAGGATCGGGAGCACCGGCACCCACGGGGTGCGGAAAGCGCGGTGCAGATCGGGGCGGGTGCGGCGCAGCACCATGACGCCCAGCGCGACGACGACGAACGCGAAGAGCGTGCCGATGTTCACCAGCGTCGCCAGTTCGTTGATGCTGGTGAAGCCGGCGACGATCGCGATGATCCCGCCGAGCAGGATGGTCGGGCGGTACGGGGTGCCGAACCTCGGGTGCGTCCTGGAGAAGAACCGCGGGAGCAGCCCGTCGCGGCTCATCGCGAAGAACACCCGGGTCTGCCCCAGCAGCAGGATCATGCACACCGTCGTCAGGCCGACCGCCGCGCCGAAGCTGATGAACCCGGCGTAGACGGGATGGCCGACGGCCTTGAAGGCATCGGCCAACGGGGCGCTCACCGACAGTTCGGTGTAAGGCTCCATGCCGGTGACCACCAGCGATACGGCGACGTAAAGCACCGTGCAGATGAAGAGCGAGGCGAGGATGCCGCGCGGCATGTCGCGCTGCGGGAGCTTGGTCTCCTCGGCGGCCGTCGCGACGACGTCGAAGCCGATGAAGGCGAAGAAGACGATGGAGGCTGCGGTGAAGATGCCCATGACGCCGAAGTTGGTCGGTGCGTAGCCGAACATCAGCTGGATCAATGGCGCGCTCAGTCCGGATCCGGCCGGCTGCGGCTGCGCCGGCGGGATGAAGGGAGAGTAGTTGGCGACCTTGATGAAGAAGAGCCCCGCGATGATCACGATCAGGACGACGGCCAGCTTGATGGCGACCACGACCGTCGTGACCCGGGCGGAGAGCTTCATGCCGAGCACCAGGACGGCGGTCAGGACGAGCACCAGGAGGAAGGCCAGGAGGTCGAAGCCGAATCCATTTGCCACATCCGGCCCGGAGAGCACGCCGGGCATGTGCCAGTCGACATTGTCCATCAGCGAGCGGACGTAGCCGGACCATCCGACCGCCACCACCGCGGTGCCCAGGGCGAATTCGAGCACCAGGTCCCAGCCGATGATCCAGGCGATGAGTTCGCCGAGCGAGGCGTACGAGAAGGTGTATGCGGAGCCGGCGACGGGCACGGTGGAGGCGAACTCGGCGTAGCAGAGAGCGGCGAGCGCGCAGACGATGGCGGCGGCCACGAAGGCGAGGGCGGTGGCGGGTCCCGCGGTCTCCTTCGCCACCTTGCCGGTGAGGACGAAGATGCCGGTGCCGATGATGACACCCACCCCGAAGACCGTGAGGTCCAGGGCGGAGAGTGACTTCTTGAGCGCGTGCTCCGGTTCCTCGGTATCGCGGATCGACTGCTCGACCGTCTTGGTCCGGAACAGTCCGCCCTTCCTGGGTGGTGTGTCCTGCTGGGCAGTCACCGGCGTACCTCCACGCGCTCGTCGTGTACGCCATGATTGGGACCTCATCGGTCGCGGGAGGCTCCGCACCCGGCGATTTCACGCGAATGGGCCGGTCGAACCACCCTCACAGGGTGGCCGACCGGCCCATCTGCCGTATCGCTCGCCGGTCGCTGGGACCGTGCTCGAACAGGTCAGTCGCGCGCGGGTTCGATCACGGAGCGGCTGTCGGCATCGCTGTCGAAGCGGCCGTCCAGCTTGGCGACGAGTCCGGTGACCTGACGGGCGATGTCCGGCGCGGTCAGCCCGATCTCGGCCATGACCTCCTTGCGGGAGGCGTGGTCAAGGAAGCGCGGCGGGATACCGAAGTCGCGCAGCGGTACGTCGACCCCGGCGTCGCGCAGCGCCTGGGCGACGGCGGAACCGACGCCGCCGGCCCGGCTGTTGTCCTCGACGGTGACGACGACGCGGTGCTGCTCGGCGAGCGGCGCCATGGCCTCGTCGACGGGCTTGACCCAGCGCGGGTCGACGACCGTCGTCGTGATGCCCTGGGCGTCCAGCAGGTCCGCGATCTCCAGGCACATCGGGGCGAGCGCACCGACGGAGACCAGGAGGACGTCCGGGCGGGGCGCGTCGGACGTGCGCAGCACATCCATGCCGCCGACCCGGCCGACGGCCTTGACCGCCGGGCCGACCGCACCCTTGGAGAAGCGGACCACGGTCGGGGCGTCGTCGACCTCGACGGCCTCGCGCAGCTGGGCGCGGACCTGGTCGGCGTCGCGCGGGGCGGCGATCCGCAGGGTCGGCACGCACTGCAGGATCGACATGTCCCACATGCCGTTGTGCGAAGCGCCGTCCGTGCCGGTGATACCGGCACGGTCCAGGACGAACGTCACGCCGCACTTGTGCAGGGCGACATCCATGAGGACCTGGTCGAAGGCGCGGTTGAGGAAGGTGGCGTACACCGCGAAGACGGGGTGCAGTCCGCCGGTGGCGAGGCCCGCCGCGGAGACCGCGCCGTGCTGCTCGGCGATGCCGACGTCGTAGATGCGGTCCGGGAACGCCTTCTCGAACTTACTGAGGCCGACCGGGTGGAGCATGGCTGCGGTGATCGCGACGATGTCCTCGCGCTCCCTGCCGAGCTTGACCATCTCCTCGCCGAAGACGGAGGTCCAGTCGAGGCCGGAGGTGGAGATGGGCAGGCCGGTGTCGGGGTGGATCTTGCCGACGGCGTGGAAGCGGTCGGCCTCGTCGAGGAGGGCGGGGGTGTAGCCGCGGCCCTTCTCGGTGAGGCAGTGCACGATGACCGGTCCGCCGAAGCGCTTGGCGCGCTGCAGCGCGGATTCCAGGGCCTCGATGTCGTGGCCGTCGATCGGGCCGACGTACTTCAGGCCGAGGTCCTCGAACATGCCCTGCGGGGCGATGAAGTCCTTCAGCCCCTTCTTGGCGCCGTGCAGCGTCTCGTAGAGCGGCTTCCCGACGACGGGGGTGCGCTCCAGGATGTCCTTGCCGCGGGCCAGGAAGCGCTCGTAGCCGTCGGTGGTACGGAGCGTGGCCAGGTGGTTGGCGAGGCCGCCGATGGTCGGGCCGTAGGAGCGCTCGTTGTCGTTGACGACGATGACGAGCGGACGGTCCTTGGCGGCGGCGATGTTGTTCAGCGCCTCCCAGGCCATGCCACCGGTGAGTGCGCCGTCACCGATGACCGCGACGACATGGTCGTCCTTCTTCAGTACCTCGTTGGCCTTGGCGAGACCGTCGGCCCAGCCGAGGACGGTGGAGGCGTGCGAGTTCTCGATGATGTCGTGCTCGGACTCGGCGCGCGAGGGGTAACCGGAGAGGCCACCCTTGCTCTTGAGCTTCGAGAAGTCCTGGCGACCGGTGAGCAGCTTGTGCACATAGCTCTGGTGCCCGGTGTCGAAAAGCACCTTGTCCTTCGGCGAATCGAAGACCCGGTGCAGGGCGATGGTCAGCTCGACCACACCCAGGTTGGGGCCGAGGTGGCCACCGGTCTTGGAAACGGCGTCGACGAGGAAGGTCCGGATCTCTTCGGCGAGCTGGTTCAGCTGCTCCGGGCCGAGCCGGTCCAGGTCGCGCGGTCCCCTGATGTGGGTCAGCAACGGCACCCGTGCCTCCTTGCGTATGAGCCGGTCGAGCTTCTTGCCGATCCCGCAGAGTCTAATGTTCCGCACGGGACGGCTTTCGGCAGGGGGCGCGTTCCTGTGTCACACCTTCGGCGGGAAATACCACATATCTCTTGATATGTCTTGTGTTCCGTGTTTTTCGGTGAACCCGTGCGAGATCACGTGACGTCAGGGAGTCACGTCGCTACTCGCGACCAGATGCCTGAGGCCGTCGGGAGTGGGGCGGGTGTGCCCGAGCCGGTCGAGGAGCTCGAAGAGGGGTACGGCGACCCGGCGGGAGGTGCCGAGCGTCCGACGGCCGGCGCTGAGGGTGAACGGCTGGGGCAGCGGCGCGAGCCGGGCCGGCGCGAGGCGCACCGCGTCGGGGTGCACATACACGCCCTGCCCGACGCGGAACAGCAGGCCGCGGTCGACGGCCGCGCGCAGGTGCGGGGTGGTGAGGCCGAGCTCTGCCGGCTCCGGTTGCCCCGGCGCGCCGAACGGCTCGCCGCGCAGCCGCGCGCAGAGCGTGTCCGGTGCGTCCTGTGCCCGGTCGGACAGGAGCGGACGCGCATTCGCCTCCCGGATCCCGGATCCGTCCCGCACCATGCCGAGCCCGTCCGCCGCCGCGTCCAGCAGAGCGGTGTCGGGGAAGCCGGTCAGGCGCAGCGCGCTCTCCCGCGGCAGGGCGGGGGCAAGCGGATGGTCGGCTGCCCAGCCCCGCGCAGCCGCCGCCAGCAGTTCCCGGCGGTGGCGCCACCACGTCACGTCGACGATCCAGCCGGCGACCTCGTCGCTGCCCGCCAGCGGCTCCCGGTCGGGGGCCAGGTGGCCGGACGAGGTCAGCGCACGCAGCGCCGCCGCCGTCGCGCCGGGGTGACACCTTCACCCGCGGACACGGCCGCGCCGCATCCGTCCCCGGACACAGCTGTGCCCGGCGCCTGTATCGGCGCCGGGCACAGGATCGGGCAGCGTGGTGCTACGCGCGGCCCGCCGTCTTCTGGGTGCGGCGGGAGACCGAGTCGATGACCACTGCGGCCAGCAGAACAGCGCCTGTGATCATGTACTGAATGGCATTCGCCATACCGATCATGTTCAGGCCCTGCTGGATCGACTGGATCACGATCATGCCGAGCAGCGCGGACCAGACCTTGCCCCGGCCGCCGAAGAGGCTGGTGCCGCCGATGACGGCGGCCGCGATGACCAGCATCAGCGTATTGCCACCGCCGACGCTCTTGGTGGCACCGCCCGACAGGCTTGCGATGAAGAGACCGCCGAAGGCGCCCAGCATTCCGGAGAGCGCGAAGACGGTGATCCGGACCCGGTCGACGTTGATACCGGCGCGTCGCGCCGCTTCCGGGTTGCCGCCCACCGCGAAGACCTGGCGGCCGAAGGTGGTCCGGCGGGCCACGAAGTCCGCGACGACCAGCACGGCGAGGAAGAGCACCAGGGCCAGCGGCAGGCCGCGGGCGCCCGAGGGCTCGTTCAGCACGTACGCGACGACGAAGCACAGGACCGCGACGACGCCCGTACGGAGCACGATCTCGGTGGTCGGACGGGCAGGCAGGTCCGCGGCCTTACGGCGCCTGCTGTCCATCAGAAGCGAGGCGGCGTACGCGAGGACGGCAACCAGGGCGAGACCGTATCCGGCGGCCTTGTCCTCGAAGAAGTAGTTGGTCAGGTTCTCGACGACGCTGCCGGACGGCGTGTTGATCGAGCCCTCACCACCCATCATCCACTCCTGCAGACCGCTCCAGCCGAGGAAGCCCGCCAGGGTGACGACGAAGGCCGGCACCCCGATCTTGGCGAAGAAGAAGCCGTGCAGGGCGCCGAGCGCCATGCCGGAGAGCACAGCGACGAGAACCGCCAGCCAGTCGTTCCAGCCGTGGTTGACGTTGAGCACGGCCCAGACGGCCGCGCCGACACCGGCGACCGAGCCGACGGACAGGTCGATCTCGCCGAGCACCAGTACGAAGACGATGCCGACCGCCATGATGCCGAGGCCGGAACTGTAGACGGCGATGTTGGCGACGGAGCTGGCGGAGAGGAAGTTGCTGTTCTGGAACTGGAAGACGATCGCGATGACGATCAGCCCGACGAAGACCGGCAGTGAGCCGAGCTCGCCGCCGCGCACCTTGCGGGTGAACTCGGACCAGTAGCCCTTGAAGCCCTCCTCGCGGATGAGCAGGCGCGGGTCCACGGCGGGGATAGGGGCCGCCGACTGCTCGGCCGCCGGTGCCGCCTCGGCGGCGGGCTTGTCGGTGGAAGTCCCGGGGGTCTTGGCGAGGTCGCTCACTTCGCGTCCTCCTTCGTGGCGGTGCGTGCCTGACGGCGCGTGACGGCATTGTCCGTGGCGCCGGTGATAGCGGAAATGATCTCCTCGTGGGAGGTGGTCGCCACGTCGAAGACTCCGTTGTTGCGGCCCAGTCGCAGCACCGCCACCCTGTCCGCGACGGCGCGCACATCGGCCATGTTGTGGCTGATGAGGATGACCCCGTGACCGCGCTCGCGCAGCCGCTCGACGAGGTCGAGGACCTGGGCGGTCTGCTCGACACCGAGGGCCGCGGTCGGCTCGTCGAGGATGACGACCTTGGGGTCACCGATCAGGGCGCGGGCGATGGCCACGACCTGGCGCTGACCGCCGGAGAGCGAGGCGACCGGGATACGGACGCTGGGTATCCGGATGGACAGGGTGTCCAGCAGTTCCTTGGCGCGCTTCTCCATCTCGATCTCGTCGAGGACGGAGGCCTTGCGCAGTTCGCTGCCGAGGAAGAGGTTGGCGACCACATCGAGGTTGTCGCAGAGAGCCAAGTCCTGGTAGACGGTGGCGACTCCGAGCTCCTGGGCGTCGTTCGGCCGGTTGATCCGGACCGTCTCGCCCTCCCACTCGATGGCGCCTTCGTCAATCGGGTGGACGCCCGAAATGGTCTTGACGAGGGTGGACTTGCCGGCGCCGTTGTCGCCGACCAGGGCAACTACTTCGCCGGAGTGAATCTCCAGGTCCACGTCGGTGAGCGCCTGAACGGCGCCGAACCGCTTGGAGATTCCGCGCAACGCCAGCACGGGCGTAGCGGACACGTGAATCATCTCCTTCGCCGCCTGACCGGCGGGGATCGTGCTGCTGAGCACAGGGGGTAGGGCCGTCGTCGGAGCGTTGTCGTGAGACGCAGGGCCATCGCGCGACAGAGACGACGGGCCCCCAGGTCCCGTCGTCGGGCCGCCGTCGTCGCCCGAGGGGGGCGGCGGCGGCCCGACGACCGGACCTGGGAAGGAGTCCGGCACCCGCCCCCGCCTGCGGGGCTTTGACGGGGCGGGTGCCGGACTGGCAGAGGTGCCCGGGGCTTCCCCTCGGGGGCTACTTGATGCCGGCGGCGTCGCAGGCCGCCTTGTACTCGGCGGTGCAGATCTCCTCGGCCTTGTAGACCTTGTCCGCGATGATCGTGGAGGCGATGTTCTCCTTGGTCACGACCGAGGCGTCGTACAGCCGCGACGGGATGCCCTTGAACTCGCCCGAGAGGCTGTCGACCTTGGTCGGCGTCAGGGAGTCGAACTTCTCGCCCTTGAGGAGCTTGACCGCGATCTCGGCGGTGGTCTCGGCCTCCGGCTTGATCTGCTTGTAGATCGAGAAGGACTGGTCGCCCTGCAGGATGCGCTGCAGGCCGGCGAGCTCGGAGTCCTGGCCGCCGACCGGGACCTTCACGCCCTGCTTCTTGAGGGCCGTGATGATGCCGCCGGCCATTCCGTCGTTCGCGGAGTAAACGGCCTGGAAGCCGTTCTTGCCCAGGGAGTCGATGGCCGCGCCCATCTTCTTGTTGGCCTCGTCCGGCGACCAGTCAGGGATGTCCTGCTCGTAGACGACCTTCTTGACCTGCGTGTCCAGGACGCTGTGGGCGCCCTTCTTGAAGAACGGGGCGTTCGGGTCGGTCGGCGAGCCGTTGATCATGACGACATTGCTGTTCTTGGCCTTGTCGCCGAGCGCCTTGACCAGGGCCTCGCCCTGCAGGCGGCCGATCTTCTCGTTGTCGTACGACACGTACGCGGAGATCGGGCCCTCGGCGAGGCGGTCGTACGCAACGACCTTGACGCCCTTCTTCTCCGCCTGCTGGATCCAGGACTTGGTGGCCTTGAAGTCGACGGAGTCCAGGATGATGACCTTCACACCCTGCGTGACCAGCGCGTCGAACTGCTTCTTCTGGGTCTCGGTGTCCTGCGCGGCGTTGTTGTACTTGACCTCGCAGTCGGCGCAGAGCGCCTTGATCTTCGCCTCCATGATGGGGCGGTCGAACGTCTCGTAACGCGTGGTCTTGTTCTCCGGCAGGAGCAGACCGATGGTCTTGCTGTCACCGCCGCTGCCGGAGTCCTTGCCGTCGCCCGCCTTGCCACAGGCGGCGAGGGAGACGGCCATCGAAACTGCGGCCGTGCCGATGACGATGCGTCGCGTCGTTGCCTTCATTGTTGGGTTTGCCTCCCTGACGAGGCCGCGACGTTGCGGCCGAGGTGGCTGGAAGTCAACTCGGCTGCGACGTCAACGTCAAGGAGTAAATCCTTAACGAGATGACAACGGTGCCATTCGTTATCTAAGTGAAGGCAGGTGTTGCCGTGGGCAGGGCGCTCTCCAAAAGGGTTGAATCGCCCATTTCACTCAGCACGAGAGCCAGCGCACCAAGCACCTCGGCCCGGCCGCCGAGGGCCCCCGGAAGGACCGAGAGCTGCCGGGCGGCGCTGGGGATGGCATAGCGCGACACCGAGTCGCGGATCGGCCCGAGCACCAACTCCCCCGACTCGGCGAGGGAACCACCGAGAACCACCCGGCTGGGGTTGAGCAGGTTGCAGAGATTGGCGACGCCGCTGCCGATGTGCCGCCCGACATCCGCGATCACCCGGCGGCAGCCCGGATCGCCCTCCCGGGCCAGCTTGACCACCCGTTCCATCGTGAGATCGGACCCGTGGCTGGGCTGGAGCAAGGGCAGCACGTACCGCGCGGCGGTGAAGGTCTCCAGGCACCCGCGGTTCCCGCAGCGGCAGACGGGGCCCGATTCGTCGAGCGTGATGTGGCCGATCTCGCCGGCTGTGCCGCCCGGCCCCCGGTAGATGTGCCCGTCGATCACCAGACCCGCGCCGACACCACTTGCGACCTTGATGTACGCGAGGTCCTTGACCCCCCGGCCGCTCCCCCAGACGAGCTCGCCCAGCGCCCCGAGATTGGCGTCGTTGTCGACGTACACCGGCACGCCCAGCCGTGCGGCGAGTTCCGCGCTCGGATTGATGCCCGTCCAGCCCGGCAGGATCGACGTGGAGCCCAGCGTGCCGGACTCCACATCGATCGGACCGGGAACGCCGAGGCCCACTCCGATCACCTTGTCCGGGCCGATCCCGGTCGTCTCGATCAGCCGCTTGACCAGCTGTTCCGCCCGGTCGAAGCCCTCCGCCGACGAGGCGTCCACGTCCAGCGGCTCGGACTCCTCGGCAAGCACCTGGTGAGCGAGGTTGCCGACCGCCACCCGCAGATGCGTATGTCCGAAGTCGACGCCGATCACGATGCCCGCGTCACCGCTCAGGGAGACGCTGCGGGCCCGGCGGCCGCCCGCCGAGGTGGGGGTCACCTCGACCGTGCCGCCATCCTTCAGTTCGCGAACGATATTGGAGACCGTGGCCGCGGAGAGGCCCGTGCTTCTGGCGATCTCCGCCTGGGTGAGCGAACCCGCCATACGTACGGCACGCACGACCCGCTCAAGGTTGGCGCGATGCAGAGATGTCTGCGACCCCGGAGTCTCCATCGACTCTCTCACTCCTACCGTTTTCTCTAACATGTGAACTCTAAGCTGACCGTTTTGGGGTCCTCCCCGTCAAGACCTTGAGCAGTCCGAGCCTCGGATGAGCGGGCAGGCCCCGAGGGGCGGACACAGAGAACGGACGAACCGCCCGCCGGCACAGGGCCGACGGGCGGTTCGTCCGTCTCTACGGTGTTCGGCGGGCCGCTACTTCACGGCTCCCGCGGTCAGGCCCGCGACGACCTGGCGCTGGAAGATGATGTAGGCCGCGAGGACCGGCAGCATCGCCATCACCAGACCGGCGAAGAGGCCGGACCAGTCCCCCTTGTATCCCTGGCTGGTGGCCAGTTCGACCAGGCCCTGGGAGAGCACCCGGTGATCCGGGTCGGTGTTCAGCACCGTCGGCAGCATGTACTGGTTCCACTGCCCGAGGAAGTTGAAGATGCCGACGCTGATCAGGCCCGGCTTCGCCATCGGCAGCATCACCTGGAAGAACGTCCGGGTGTGCGAGGCCCCGTCGAGCATCGCCGCCTCGGCCACCGAGGTCGGCAGCGTCCGGAAGAACGAGGTGAGGAAGAAGACGGTGAACGGCAGCGAGTACGCGATGTAGACCAGGATCAGTCCGTGCACCGTGTTCAGCAGTCCCATGTTGTTCATCACGAAGAACAGCGGGACCAGCGCCAGGATGATCGGGAAGCTCATCCCGCCGATGAACAGGTAGTAAAGGAAACGGTTACCGGGGAAGTCGAACCGCGCCAGTACGTACGCCGCCATGGAACCGAGCAGCAGGGTGCCGATGAGCGAGCCGCCCACCACGATGATCGTGTTGAAGAAGTAGTCGCTCATGTGCGCCTGGCTCCAGGCGCGCGACCAGTTCTCGAAGTGCAGCTTGTCGGGCAGCGCCCACGGCGTCGACAGGATCGAGTCGTCCGTCTTGAAGGACGCCATCACCGCCCAGAGCAGCGGCATGACGACCAGGATCGCCCAGATGATCAGCACACCGTGCGAGAAGACATTGAGGACGGAGCCCTCGCTGCTCTTCTCCTTCTTGCCGCCGGGCACGGTCACCGGCGACACGGGCACGCGGTCCGCCGCAGGCGCGGGAGGGGTGTCAGTGGTCTTCATCAGAACTCCAGCCGCTCGCGCCGGCCCAGTCGCATCACGATGGCCGCGAAGGCCATGGTGACGATGAGCAGTCCGACACCGATCGTTGTTGCGTATCCTGCCTGGCCGTCACGGAAGGCCGTCTGGTACACGTACAGCGGCAGGACCGTGGTCGAGTAGTCGGGACCACCGGGGCCCACGGTCATGACCTGTACGGCCGTGAACGCCTCCACGCCGAGCGCCAGAATTCCCATGTAGACCCAGCCCGACTGCACCGTGTCCCAGAGCAGCGGCAGGGTGATCCGGAAGAACGTCGTGATGCGGTTGGCGCCGTCGAGGAGCGCCGCCTCGTAGAAGTCCTTCGGAATGGACGCCATTCCGGCGGAGAACAGGACGACGAAGAACCCGACCGTCGACCAGACGAGCACCGACATCACGCAGATGAGCGCGAGGTTCGGATCACCCAGCCAGTCCGGCTGGATGGAGCCGAGACCGATGCCCTTCAGGGTCGAATTCAGCATCCCGTCACTGGGGTTGAACGCGAACTGGAAGAGCAGGGCGACGATCACGATAGAGAGCACCTGCGGGAAGAAGTAGGCGATCTTGTAGAAGCCCGAGCCCCGCACGCCGGCGACCGTGGCGTTCTTCCGCCGTCGGCCGCCGACATTGAGCATGAAGGCGAAGAAGAGCGCGAGGCCCAGCGTCACCAGCGGCAGCAGCAGCACAAGCAACACGCTGTGCTGCAGGGACTTCCAGAAAATGTCGTCCTTGAGCATCCTGGTGTAGTTGTCGAAGCCGACCATCTTGAAGTCCGGGCTCAGACCGGTCCAGTCCGTGAAGGAATAGTAGATGGACTGGATGAACGGCCAGATGACGAAGACTGCGTACAACGCCAGTGGGGCTGCCAAGAACCCCACGATGAACCGGTACTTGCCGTGCTGCATCGTTTACCGACCCCGATCTTTCCGCGGGTGCCGCCGCTGGTGACGGTTGCTCACTGGTGCTTGTAGTGCTTGATGGACTGGTCCTTGGCCGCCGCGTCCGCGAAGGCCTGGATCTTCTTGATGGCTTCCGCCGGGGTCGCGCGGCCCGCCATCATCTCGCCGATACCGGCGACGCCGATCTGCTCCTTCTGGAGCTTCACGTACCAGTCCTGCAGGCGCGGGTTCACCACGTTGTCGCCGGCCTTCTTCAGCGCGTCGACGCCGGCCTGCATGGCCGTGGACAGGGTCAGACCGTCGGTGCCACCGTTGAAGGCACTGAGGGACTTGACCTGCTTGGTGAAGTTCTTCGAGGACTCCTCGGAGAGCATGATGCGCAGCTGCTCCATGCCGCCCTCGGGGTTCTTCGCCTTGGCCGGGACGACGAAGGGCTCACCGCCGGAGGCCCAGATGGTACCGAACGGCATCTTGTCGGACGCGTCCAGGCTGGACGGCGCCGAGACCATCATCTTGAAGTCCTTGGGCGTGGTGGGCGCCGCCTCGTTCTCCACCCACGAACCGTTCGGGATGAAGAGCGCCTTGCCCTTGGTCCACTCGGTCTGCGACTGGATGTGGGTCATGCCCGGGGTGCCCTTGAGGACGTACCCCTTCTTGTACAGCTCGTAGTACGCCTCGAACGCCGCCTTGACCGCGGGGTCCTTCCAGGCGTTCGGCTCCAGGTTGTCGATCTTGTCGAGAACCTCCCGGCCACCGATCTTGGCGATGAACGGGTAGAGCGAGAACGGCAGGTAGTACGGGTACTTACCGGCGTACGTCCAGCCGGCGATGCCCTTCTTCTTCGCCTTCGCGCAGAGGGCGAGCATGTCGTCCCAGGTCTCGGGGTACTGCGCGTCGAGATTGTCCAGCGCGGTCTGCGAGTACCAGACGCCGTAGACCGTGTACGCGTAGTACATGATCCAGACCGGGTCGCCGTCGAACTGGCCCATCTCCAGGACACCGGGACGCAGCGTGTCGCGGACCTTCTTGCTCGGGTCGTCGATGGACGGGGCGTCCATCAGCGGCGTCAGGTCGAGCAGCTGCTTCTTGCCGACGAGGACACCCATGTCCATCTGCTCGGCGCCCGAGTTGTCGATCAGGTCCGGCGGGGTGCCGCCGTTGAAGCGCGGCTGCAGCTGCGACTGGATCTTCTGGGTCGCGGTGTGCTTGACCTTCGGGGCCTTCGGGAAGGCCTCGTTGTACTTCTTCTCCGCGTCGATCGCGTACTGCTGACCGAAACCGCCATCGAAGATGACGACGTCGAGGGCAGCGGTCTCGTTGACGCCGAGCGGGTTCTTGGCGCTCGTCTTGCCCTTCTTGACCGAGTCGTCGGTGCCGCTGTCGCTACTCGCACACGCCGACAGGAAGCTCATGGTCGGAACGGTGATCAGACCGAGTGCGGCAGACCGCTTGATCACGTCGCGACGGCCAAGGCCCTCATTCGTGTGGCCGGAGGTGAATCCCATGCTCAAGTCCTCGCCTTCTCCAGGACTCAGGCGGTGTGTACCGGTCGCCCGTCGAAATTCGCCTCAGGCGAAGGGCCCCGCCACCGCGGTCAGTTGCGCTTGGGTCATGCTGATTTTGCAGGCTAGCCGGATGCAGTGGGGGATTCGGGAGATCGAGCGACGGATGCACCCCATGGCACCTCCTCGACCGTTCCCCCGGCCCCCTTGTCCGCCCGCGCGGAAAACGGCGGGACAGACGCCGACAGGTATAGTCCACTTGCAGCCAACTGAGCAAGATCGAATGCAGCTTTGGGCGGCAGTCTTTCCCGAGTTGAGACCTCGCGGATACATGAGCCCCGTGCGCCCTCGTCCAGGTGTAACGATTTCCGCAATACGGTCGATTCTCCCGGCGGTTCATGCCCAACACCCTTGACACATCTAGCCACTTGGCTCCCTACTGGATCCTGCGCATCACCCTGACAACGTTGTCCAAGCGCACTTCCTCGGGAGGAATGGCTCGGCATGCAGCCCCGACACGGTTCTCGCGAGAGACAAAGCCGCACAGCCGCACTCATTGCGGCTTCACTGGTCCTGGTCGTGTCCGCCCCGACGGCGGCCGCCGCCCAGTCGGCACATTTCCCCGAAAGGAGTGAAAAAACCACAGTCGACGAGACATCCACCTCTTCGTTCGAGGCAGACGAAAAGCAGCCGGACTGGCGCAACACCGCGGAAGAGGGGCCTGGCGGAAAAAAGAGGTCATCAGGCATCGATGGCGGATTCTCATCCGGAATACCGGGCAATGTCACCGATAAGGTCACAGAGATCCGAGCCAGGTCGAGGGCGCGGACGCCGACCGGCTGACGACGCTCTACTCCAGCCTGTACCGGCTGTACCTCACCCGAACTCGGGCTTCGAGCGGGTCGACGGCAAGGACCAGTACGCCGGCCCGTTCTCGCCGCAGATCGGCCGTCACCATCTCGCCCAGGCCGAGCTCACCGAGGAGCAGTGGCGGCAACGCTGGGAGGCGGAGCGCTGGTTTCTTGCCGCTGATGGTGAGTCGGGGAAGCGGTTCGGGAACGAGACGATCCGCGTCACCCCGGACGGCGAGGTCAGCATCAGACTGCCTGCCCCGCTCGCGCACCTGGCCAACGCCCAGCACGGCCGGTACACCCTCACCGTCCGCATCGCGTTCGCGCACCGGGGCACGGAGTGGGCCGACCGCATCGAAGCCAACCGGGCCGTCGCCTACCGCATCCACCTCGACACCCGGCGCGGCCGCTGGTACCTCACCGGAACCTCGCGTGAGGTACCGGCCGTTCTTCGGAGTGCCCGGCAGTAGGCGTCGCGGGGCTGCCTACTGCCGGGCACTCTTCGTCCCACGATGCAGCCGAAGTCGGTCGTCGGATCGGGCCGACCGCCGAGGAGGCGCGAGGTACGGGGACGGCATCCCCGGCGGTCCGCGGCGCTCGGGCTCAGGACGACACGGCCGCAGCCGATGTCCCCTTGAGCTCGATCTCGACGAAGGCCAGCCAGGCACCACCGGTATTGACGACATCGTGCTCGCCACCGGCCGGGCGGGCGTACGACTCACCGGCCCGGAGCTGCGACTCGGTCACCGACCCGTCGGGCGCGAAGGCACTGATGACACCGTCGACGACCGGCACGACCACATAGTCGTACGCATGGACATGGCGGCCGGTACGCGTCCCCGGCTCGAAGTCCCAGCGGGTGACCCGAACCCGGTCGTCCTCGTGCTGCACGCTCGGGCGAGCGGTTGTCGTCATCGACCTGCTCCTCGCTGTTGGTTCGTACTCGTTCTCCGGGCCGCACAAGCCCACGTCACAGGCTTGATCGCAGTGTCGTACCAGCCGAATATACGTGCCGCCACCAGCGCCGCACCGGCACGCCGGGACCCAGCAGCAGGGTCTGTTCACGAGGCCGGCCCCTCCTGCGCTGCCGTGATGAGCGTGCGGGACGCGATGCGCGGCGACATGGGGACGGACGGCAATGGACTGAACCGCGTGGGCCTGCTCAGGCCTGCTCGGGCAACTCCGGGACGGCGGCGCGGAAGAGACTCTCGGGCAGGGCCAGGTTGAGGGCGGTGATAACCGGCTGCCCGTGCTCGGTGCCGAGCCGGGAGACGGCCCCCGTGGCGAGCTGGAACATGGTGCCCCCGGCAGGAGGCAGCCCCAGATAGCGGGCGGTGAGCACGCGCAGGAAGTGGGAGTGCGCAACGAGAGCGATGTCCGCGTCCCCCACCTGCTCGGCGGCCGTCCGGACTTCGGTGAGCACGCGGTCGGCGCGCCTGCCCACCTCGGCCGGCGTCTCCCCGGGGTGCGCCTCGGGGCCGGGGGTGACGCCATCGGTCCACAGGTTCCACGAGGGCCGGGTCCGGTGGATCTCGACGGTGGTCACGCCCTCGTAGCCGCCGTAGTCCCACTCGCGCAGGTCAGGTGTGACACGGGGCGAGTCAAGGCCGGCGAGCTCGGCGGTTCGCCGGGCGCGCAGGGCCGGGCTGACCAGGGTGAGCCCGATCTTCCGGTCAGCGATCAGCGGCGCCAGAGCACGGGCCTGACGCTCGCCTAGGCCGGTCAGGGGCAGATCGGTGTGGCTCGTGTGCCGCCCGTTCCGGGACCACTCGGTCTCGCCGTGCCGGATAAGGATCAACTCGCCCATGGGTGCCATCCGCTCTCTGTACTGTTCGCGCCGCGTGCTGCGGATGTGCAAACCCGCTGATCCACGATTGCATTCCGGACCGTCCACGATGGGGTGGCCGGTACCTCGTTTCCGGGTCCGGGGAGCTCGTGTCCGGCTACATTCCGCCACATGCCGCAACCCAAGGAGCTGGACCCGCACACCAACCCGCGAGCCTTCTACGGCTCCGAATTGCGCCGCCTGCGCGAGGCCGCCGGGTTGTCCCAGGAGCAGCTGGGCGAGCGGGTCTTCTGCTCGGGCTCGTACATCGGGCAGTTCGAGTCGGCGAATCGGCGGCCGCAGATCGACATGTCCCGCGTCTTCGATCAGCTCTTCGGTATCGGGGAGCATCTGGAGCGGTTGTGCCGGCTGGCCCGCAAGTCCAAGGTGGCAAGCTATTTCGCCGATGCTGCGGAACTCCAGGAGCGTGCCAAGTCGATCGAGGAGTATTCATCCTTGGTGGTGCCGGGACTTCTGCAGACCGAGGCGTACACACGGGCCCTGACTCAGGCCGCTCAGCCGTTCGCCACGTCGTCCTTCGTCGAGGGGCACGTCAGGACCCGGATGGATCGGGCACAGCTGCTCGACTCCCCAACGGCTCCCATCCTTTGGGTCATTGTCCACGAGGCCGCCCTCCGGGTGCTGATGGGCGGAGCCGCCGTCATGGCTGAGCAACTCACGCACCTCGCAGAGCAGACCCGGTCACGTACGCGCCTCATCGCTCAAGTGTTTCCGTTCTCCGCCGGGGCGCCCCTGTTCCTGGACACCTCGGTCACGCTGATGCGCTTCACTGATGCCCCACCTGCCGTGTATACCGAAGGCGCTTACGGCGGCCAACTCATCGAGGAAACATCGGTGGTGGACCAGTTCGGTTCCGCATACGATCTCGCCAGGGCTGCCGCGCTGTCGCCGGAGGCATCCCTGGCCCTGATCGAATCGACGGCGAAGGACTATGCGACCGATGACTACCGCAGCTGATCTGACCACGGCAACCTGGCGTAAGTCCTCCTACAGCAACGGGGACGGCGGCAACTGCGTCGAGGTGGCCGACGGCGCTCCGGACCTCGTCCCCGTGCGCGACAGCAAGATCACGGACGGTCCGGTGCTCGTGTTCGGGGCGGCCGGCTGGACGGCCTTCGTCAAAAGTGTCAAGAGCCGTGCGTTCTGAAGCAGTTCAGTAGGTGCATCGCAGGTCCGGCCGGTCGCCGCACGGCCGTCGTCCTGTTCGCGCCGGCCACCGCCGCCCGGATCCGTACGCCACTCACCGCCGGACTTCCGGCCGAGGTCACCCACCCCCACACGAGTCAGGCGCTCACGTCGAGCAGCAGCTCCGCCATTCCCCGCGCCGCCAGGGCCGGATGGGCGTCCGGGCGGGTCACCGCGTGGGCCAGAGTGCCGTCGATCAGGACCACGAGCTGATTGGCACCGAACTCCGGGGCCGGATGGCCGTAGCGGGTCAGTTCGCTGGTGAACAGCGCGTGCAGGCCGTCCTTGAAGGCGCGGACCTCCGCGTGCGCGGGGTGCTCGGGGTCGGTGAGGGCCAGTTCCGCCGACGTGTAGCGGCAGCCGTGGAACGTCGGGCGCTGGGTGACGTTCTCCAGGTCGTCGAAGACCGCGAGGATCCGCCGGCGCGGATCGTCACCGGCGTCGTCCATCACCTGGCGGTAGCGGGCCTCGCCCGGGTAGCCGCGCAGGAGTTCGGCGATCAGACCGTCCTTGCCACCGAAGTGCTGGTAGAGGGAGCGGCGAGCGACCTCGGCCTGTTTGAGGATCGCATCCACCCCCACGTGCACGCCCTGGGTGTACGTGAGGTCACGGGCCGCTTCCAGCAGCCGCTCGCGGGGTCCCGGTCTTGTCGTCGCCACGTCACCAATTCTGACACGGGGTTGACGGTAGAACAACCGGTCTATCTACTACGAGACGCAGTCGTATGTGGATCGATCGTTCTATCTACGTCGGCACGGGCACCTACAAGGCCCCGTTCGCCTCTCGCACCAAGATCGGTGCCGGATGGAACACGTACAACACCGTGTTCGCTCCCGGTGACATCGACCCGGACTGCGTGACCGACCTGGCCTCGGTGTTTCACCGCGAATTCCAAGGACGGTGACGTTCTGTCATAGCATGGAAAAGGTGCCCCTTGACCTGCGATGATCCGGCTTGTCTAAGGCTTGGATCATGAGCGGGTGGGGGCACCTTTCACGTGCAGAGTAGCG
>NZ_JBITER010000025.1:0-108239 GCF_044455345.1 Streptomyces sp. NPDC051286
AGCGCCGATGGTACTGCAGGGGGGACCCTGTGGGAGAGTAGGACGCCGCCGAACAATTATTCCGGGAAAGCCCCGCACCTCTGGTGCGGGGCTTTTCTGCGTTCACGGGCCCCTTTTGTCACCCCCGTGCAAGTGCTGGCGAAGGCTGCGGGTAGGGTCAGGGGGCATCATTGGCACGTTCACAGGAGGCCCCCGGGTGGAGGTCCAGGAGACTCGGGTTCAGACGGACCGGGTCCTCACCATCCCCAACATCCTCAGCATGGCGCGCCTAGTCGGGGTACCGCTCTTCCTGTGGCTGATTCTTCGCCCGGAGTTCGGTGGGCCCAAGAGCGATGGATGGGCGCTCCTCGTGCTGATGCTCAGCGGCATCAGCGACTACCTCGACGGAAAACTCGCCCGCCGATGGAACCAGATCAGCAGCCTCGGGCGGCTCCTGGACCCGGCCGCTGATCGCCTCTACATCCTTTCGACCCTCGTCGGACTGACCTGGCGGGAGATCCTTCCGCTCTGGCTCACGGCGGCACTCCTTGCCCGTGAACTGATGCTTCTCGTGATGGTCGGAATCCTGCGACGCCACGGCTATCCACCACCCCAGGTGAACTTCCTGGGGAAGGCGGCTACGTTCAACCTGATGTACGCCTTCCCCTTGTTGCTGCTCAGCGACGCAAGTGGTTGGCTTGGATCGCTGGCCGCCATTTTCGGATGGGCGTTCGCAGGATGGGGTACAACGCTCTATTGGTGGGCAGGAATCCTCTACGTGGTTCAGGTCCGCCGACTCGTCAAGGCGGATGCAGCAGCCGATTGAGCTCGTTTGATGCGGTGCCGCGCAGTGTGGCCGGTCCGCGGCTGAACTCTGAGATGTTGTTCTGACGGGCGAAGTCGGCCAAACCGTCGTCTCTTCAAGGAGGACGTTGCCGACATGAAGGCCGTCGTGATGGCTGGTGGTGAAGGCACACGCCTTCGCCCCATGACTTCCAGCATGCCCAAGCCGCTCCTGCCCGTCGCCAATCGGCCGATCATGGAGCATGTGCTGCGGCTGCTGAAACGGCATGGGCTCAATGAGACGGTCGTGACCGTCCAGTTTCTCGCTTCCCTCGTCAAGAACTACTTCGGCGACGGCGAAGAGCTCGGGATGGAGCTCAGCTATGCCAACGAGGAGAAACCTCTCGGGACAGCCGGCAGCGTAAAGAACGCCGAGGAAGCGCTCAAGGACGACACCTTCCTCGTTATTTCCGGCGACGCGCTCACGGACTTCGACCTGACCGACCTCATCGCCTTTCACAAGGAAAAGGGCGGGCTGGTCACGGTGTGTCTGACCCGAGTTCCGAATCCACTGGAATTCGGAATCACGATTGTCGACGAGGCGGGCCAGGTCGAGCGATTCCTGGAGAAACCCACCTGGGGCCAGGTCTTCTCGGACACCGTCAACACGGGCATCTATGTCATGGAACCCGAGGTCTTCGACTACGTCCAGGCCGACGTCTCGGTGGACTGGTCCGGTGATGTCTTCCCGCAGCTCATGAAGGAAGGCAAGCCCATCTACGGCTATGTCGCCGAGGGCTACTGGGAGGACGTGGGCACGCACGAGAGCTATGTGAAGGCTCAGGCCGACGTCCTGGAGCGCAAGGTCGACGTCGAGATCGACGGCTTCGAGATCTCGCCCGGTGTATGGGTTGCGGAAGGCGCCGACGTCCATCCTGACGCGGTGCTCCGCGGACCCGTCTACATCGGGGACTACGCGAAGATCGAGGCCGGTGTCGAGATCCGCGAGCACACCGTCGTCGGTTCGAACGTCGTCGTCAAGACCGGGGCGTTCCTGCACAGGGCCGTGATCCACGACAACGTCTACATCGGCCAGCACTGCAATCTGCGCGGCTGCGTGATCGGTAAGAACACCGACATCATGCGGGCTGCCCGCATCGAGGACGGTGCGGTCATCGGGGACGAGTGCCTGGTCGGTGAGGAATCGATCATTCAGGGCAATGTCCGGGTCTACCCGTTCAAGACCATCGAGGCCGGCGCCTTCGTCAACACTTCGGTGATCTGGGAGTCACGGGGGCAGGCACATCTCTTCGGTGCCCGGGGTGTCTCAGGAATCCTGAACGTGGAGATCACGCCGGAGCTCGCCGTCCGGCTCGCCGGTGCGTACGCCACCACCCTCAAGAAAGGTTCGACCGTCACCACCGCCCGTGACCACTCCCGGGGCGCCCGTGCGCTGAAGAGGGCCGTGATCTCGGCGTTGCAGGCCAGCGCCATCGACGTACGGGACCTGGAGAACGTGCCGCTTCCGGTCGCGCGTCAGCAGACCGCTAGGGGCAGCGCGGGCGGGATCATGATCCGTACCTCGCCCGGGGTGCCGGACTCGGTGGACATCATGTTCATCGACGAGCGGGGCGCAGACCTTTCCCAGGCGGGGCAGCGGAAGCTGGACCGGGTCTACGCCCGCCAGGAGTACCGCCGGGCCTTCCCGGGGGAGATCGGGGATCTGCACTTTCCGTCCAGCGTCTTCGACTCCTACACCGGGGCACTGCTGCGCAATGTGGACACCACCGGGATCTCCGCCGCCGGTCTCAAGGTGGTCGTCGACGCGTCCAACGGCAGTGCCGGGCTTGTTCTGCCGAGTCTGCTCGGGCGGCTCGGCGTGGACGCGCTGACCATCAATCCCGGGCTCGACGAATCGCGGCCCACGGAGTCCGCCGACGCCCGACGCTCCGGGCTCGTGCGGCTCGGGGAGATTGTCTCCTCGGCACGGGCCGCGTTCGGCGTGCGCTTCGACCCGGTCGGGGAGCGGCTCTCCCTGGTCGACGAGCGGGGCCGGATCGTTGAGGACGATCGGGCCCTTCTGGTCCTGCTCGACCTGGTGGCCGCCGAGCGGCGCAGCGGCCGGGTGGCCTTGCCGGTGACCACGACGAGGGTCGCCGAGCAGGTCGCCGCGTACCACGGAACACAGGTGGAATGGACGACGACGTCGCCAGACGACCTGACGCGCGTGGGACGCGAGGAAGGCACCATTTTCGGAGGAGACGGGCGGGGCGGTTTCGTCGTCCCCGAATTCAGCAGCGTCTTCGACGGTTCGGCAGCCTTCGTACGGCTTCTCGGGCTCGTCGCGCGGACCCAGCTCACGCTCAGCCAGATCGATGCCCGGATTCCCCTCGCGCACGTGTTGCGCCGCGATCTGGCCACTCCTTGGGCCGTCAAGGGACTGGTCATGCGTCGGGTGGTGGAAGCCGCTGGGGACCGTGACGTCGACACCACCGACGGGGTGCGGGTCGTCGAGGCGGACGGGCGCTGGGTGATGGTGCTTCCCGACCCGGCCGAAGCCGTCACCCATCTGTGGGCGGAAGGCCCCGACGACGCCTCGGCGCAGGCGCTGCTCGACGAATGGTCGACGATCGTGGACAGCGCAGGTCAGTGACCTGCCGCCGGCGTGCCGGGAGGTGTCGCGCAGACGCCTCCCGGCGCACGGGTGGGGCCATTCGGCGGTACTAGCTGCGGCGTGCGACGATGTGCGGCATGTCGCAGCAGCCCCCCGATCGGAGTACCCCCTCGCCGCCCGCGCGCCCTGACGCGTCCATGTCGCTGCTGACCAATGTGATGGACCACAGCCTGGACGACGGCTACGCCGAGGCCACGGCCAAGCGCAAGGCCGACGGGAGTGCGGCCATGCCCCGCACACTGAAGGCGAAACTGGGCCTCGCGGCGGGCCTTGTGCTGGCTGCTCTCGTCGTCACCCTGGGCGCCGCGGAGGCGCGTGTATCGGCGCCGGTCCTCGCCAAGGAGCGCGAGGAGCTCATCGAACGCATCGACATGGAGACGTCGGCGGCGGACAAGCTGGAGTCCCAGGTCGACAAAGCCCGCGACGACGTGGGCGAGCGGCAACGTAAAGCGTTGGAAAAGCATGGCGGGGACCAGGGCCAGCTCGTGGCGCTGCTCTCCGGGGCAACCGCCGTCAAGGGACCCGGTGTGAAACTTGTCGTCGACGATGCCAAGGGCACCGACCAGGGCGGCGGCGGACCGCGTGAGACCACTGGTTTCACCGACACGGGGCGGGTGCGCGACCGGGATATGCAACGAGTCGTCAACGGCCTCTGGCAGTCGGGTGCGGAGGCCATCGCCATCAACGGGCAGCGGCTGACGGCCCTGTCGGCGATCCGCGCCGCGGGCGACGCCATACTGGTCGACAACAAACCGCTCGTGCCGCCGTACACGGTGCTTGCGGTGGGGGACGGGAAGCGGCTCAGCACCGCTTTCGAGGACAGTGCCGACGGCCAGTACCTGAGGGCGCTGAAGGACACCTTCGACATCCGGACCACCATGTCCGTCCAGGACGAGGTGCGCCTCCCGGCTGCGCCCAGCCTCATCGTACGAACAGCAGAGCCGAAGGCCGCAGACACCGGTAGTGGTGCGGCAGACACAGGGAAGGGCACATCGTGATCGCCGTACTGGGCCTCGTCGTGGGAGTCGTGGTCGGACTGTTGGTCCGGCCCGAGGTGCCGGCGGTGGTCGAGCCCTATCTCCCGATCGCTGTCGTGGCTGCTCTCGATGCGGTCTTCGGTGGTCTACGGGCCATGCTCGACGGCATCTTCGTCGACAAGGTCTTCGTGGTGTCGTTCCTCTCGAACGTCGTCGTGGCCGCACTGATCGTGTTCCTGGGCGACAAGCTGGGTGTCGGAGCGCAGCTCTCCACCGGTGTGGTCGTCGTCTTCGGTATCCGCATCTTCTCCAACGCCGCGGCGATCCGCCGGCACGTCTTCCGGGCCTGAGGCCGATGAGCAACGAAGAGCTTCCCCGTGACCAGGAGCGCACCGGCGAGCAGCAGGCCGACATGCCCGAGCAGCTCACCGGGCGCCAGCGGTTGATTGCCGGGCTGTGGCCGCCCCGGGTCACTCGTGCGCAACTCGTCGTGGCGCTGTTGCTGTTCGTCCTGGGGCTGGGTCTGGCGATCCAGGTCCGGTCGAACAGTGACAACAGCGCACTGCGCGGCGCCCGCCAGGAGGATCTGGTCCGCATTCTCGATGAACTCGATGACCGTACGCAGCGTCTTGAGGATGAGAAGCAGCGTCTGGACGATCAGCGTACGGAGCTGGAGAACAGCTCGGACCAGGCCGAGGAGGCCCGTAAGCAGACCGTGGAGAAGGAACGGCAACTCGGTATCCTCGCGGGCACCGTGGCGGCACACGGGCCCGGG
Source organism: Streptomyces sp. NPDC051286 (assembly GCF_044455345.1). Taxonomy (NCBI): domain Bacteria; kingdom Bacillati; phylum Actinomycetota; class Actinomycetes; order Kitasatosporales; family Streptomycetaceae; genus Streptomyces; species Streptomyces sp. NPDC051286. Next base: position 5,189 of record NZ_JBITER010000025.1, read on the forward strand.
ATCACGCTCACGATCAACGATCCGGGCAACGCGGTGCAGGCGGACATGCTGCTCGACGCCCTCCAGGAGCTGCGTGCGGCCGGAGCGGAGGCGATCGAGGTCAACGGGGTGAGGGTGGTGGCCAATACGTACTTCTCCGGCGACGGTGGCGCGGTCAAGGTCGACGACCGGTCCATCTCCGCGCCGTACGTCTTCAAAGTGATCGGCAAACCGCAGGATCTGGAGCCGGCGCTGAACATCCCCGGTGGTGTTGTGCAGACGCTGGAGAAGGAGCAGGCGACCGTGCACGTGGCACAGGCGAACGACATCGTCGTGGACGCCTTGCGACCTGCGGAGCAGCCTGACTACGCTCGGTCGTCAACCCGGTGAGGGCGCCGGACACGGGGCTCGGAGGACACGGGCAAGAGGTTGCGGGGGGTCGCCGCATCGTAATGGTGGCGCGTGGTGGAAACTGTCGAGTGGATACGGACGTTGTGAAGATGTCCGGGTCGGCAGGTGTGTTCATTCAGGGTTCGTCCTGCCCCACGGGCGGGTCTGTTTCGGTCAAGGGGAATCGCCCGTGAAGTTGTTTGCGAAGTTGTTCGGCAAGAGCGCCCGCGATGACGCGGCCCGCCATCGCGCACCGCGCCATGGCCAGGCCGAGGATCAGGGCACGGATCGCCCGCTCTTCCGTGACGAGGTGTCGGGTCCGGACGGTGACATTTCGGGTGGAACCGGCGCGTCGTCTGTTGACCCTGCCGGTCCGGGCCGCATAGGTTTCGGGGATCCAACAACCTCAAGTACGGGTGGAGGGTTTGGGCCCATGCCGGTCTGTACGAGGTGCGGCCATCGCAATGCCGAGGCCAGTCGTTTCTGTTCCAACTGTGGTGCGCCGCTTCGGGGAGGCGCGTCTGCGGAGCGTCTTTCGGAGACGACATCGACCATCTCCATCTCCGGTCTTGAGGCTTACGAGGCGGAGGCGACGGGCCAGACGTCCTTGCCCTCCCTCTCACCGGAGGCCCAGGCCGCCGTTGACGCTCTGCCGCTCGGCTCGGCGCTCCTGGTGGTGCGCCGCGGTCCGAACTCGGGCAGCCGCTTCCTGCTGGACAGCGAGCTGACCACGGCCGGCCGGCACCCCCAGAGCGACATCTTCCTCGATGACGTGACGGTCTCCCGCCGTCACGTGGAGTTCCGCCGGAGCCCCGACGGCAGCTTCACGGTCGAGGATGTCGGCAGCCTCAACGGCACGTACGTCAATCGTGAGCGCATCGACTCCGTCGCGCTGTCCAACGGCGACGAAGTGCAGATCGGGAAGTACCGGCTGGTCTTCTACGCAAGCCAGCGGGGCATCTGACCCGTCAGGGAAGGTCCATGCTGAGAACACCGACGGGCGGTGCCGGGCACGGCACCGCCACCGCCGACAACCGGGCCATGAGCATCGGCGCGGTGCTCCTGCAGCTGCGGGACGAATTTCCCGAAGTCACCATCTCCAAGATTCGCTTCTTGGAGGCCGAGGGGCTCGTCGAGCCGCAGCGGACCCCCTCCGGCTACCGCAAATTCCGCCCCGAGGACGTCGAGCGGCTGGCACAGGTGCTGCGGATGCAGCGGGACCACTATCTTCCGCTCAAGGTCATTCGCGAGCACCTGGACGCCTTGGCCCGCGGCGAGCAGGTGTCCCTGCCGGCCGCGGGCGCTCCACGGGACCTGAGCGACGGTTCCTGGGACGGCGAGTCCTGGCGGGCCACCGCGGCCCGGATCGGGCGTGCGGAGCTCCTGGCCGCCGCTGAGGTCACCGAGAGCGAGCTTGAGGAGTGGGAGTCGTACGGGCTCATCGCTCCGACGGCGGAGGGTGGCTACGACGCCGAGACGGTGACCGTTGCCAAACTTGTGGCGGATCTGGGTCGATTCGGTCTGGAACCGCGTCATCTGCGGGCGATGCGTGGGGCTGCGGAACGCGAGGCCGGCCTGATCGAGCAGGTGGTCGCACCTCTGCGCCGGCACCGGAATCCGCAGACCAGAGCCCATGCGGAGGCCAAGGCCAAGGAGCTCGCGGAACTCTCTGTGCGGCTTCATTCGGCCCTTGTGCAGACCGCTCTGCGGATCCGGCTCCACTGATCACGGGGGAGCCCGACTACCCAAACCTGCCGAGCACGTCCTAGGGTTGCTGTGTGAACGAGCTCGACGTTGTGGGTGTCCGGGTGGAAATGCCCTCCAACCAACCGATCGTGCTCCTGCGTGAAGTGGGAGGCGACCGGTACCTCCCCATTTGGATCGGTCCTGGTGAGGCGACCGCGATCGCCTTTGCCCAGCAGGGCATGGCTCCGGCCAGGCCGCTGACCCATGATCTCTTCAAGGATGTGCTCGAGGCCCTGGGCCAGGAGCTCACCGAGGTCCGCATCACGGACCTCAGGGAAGGGGTCTTCTACGCGGAGCTGGTCTTCGCCGGCGGGGTCGAGGTGAGCGCGCGGCCGTCCGACGCCATAGCGCTCGCGCTGCGCACCGGCACGCCGATCTATGGCAGTGACGGGGTACTCGACGACGCGGGCATCTCCATCCCCGACGAGCAGGAGGACGAGGTCGAGAAGTTCCGGGAGTTCCTCGACCAGATCTCGCCGGAGGACTTCGGTACCAACAGCCAGTGACCGTCCAGCAGGGTCCCCGTCAACACATTCGACAAGCCGTTCCCGGGAACGGGACACGGCAAACCACCCTCCGGGTGATTATCACTCGGCGTGCCGAGTGTGGCGATCGTTGACGCACCCCAAGCGACTGCCTACCTTCGAGATGGCAGGTCAAGGACGGAGGTCGGCGTGAGAAGCAGCGGCGACGGTACGGCAGCGGGTGGGCCGTACCGGCAGCACGGAAGTACAGCCGACCGCACCATCAGGCAACCGGCTCAACCGGCGGCGATGGCGGGGGACGGGGCGGCACCGGTCGGCGACATTGGCTATCGCGGGCCGACGGCGTGCGCGGCGGCAGGGATCACCTATCGGCAGCTCGACTACTGGGCACGCACCGGGCTCGTCGAGCCGAGCGTGCGGCCTGCCTACGGATCGGGCACACAGCGCCTCTACAGCTTCAGGGACGTCGTCCTGCTGAAGATCGTGAAGCGCTTTCTCGACACGGGCGTCGCCCTGCAGAACATCCGCACCACGGTCCAGCATCTGCGGGCCCGGGGGTTCCAGGATCTTGAGCGGATGACGCTCATGAGCGACGGCGCGACCGTCTACGAGTGCTCCTCGCCCGACGAGGTCGTGGATCTGCTCCAGGGGGGCCAGGGGGTCTTCGGCATCGCCGTCGGCGTGGTCTGGCGGGATGTCGACGCCGCACTGTCGCAGCTGCACGGCGAGCGGGTGGACACCGGCGAGACGCTGATCGGCAACAACCCCGCCGACGAGCTCGCACGGCGGCGCAACCGCGCCGTCTGACGGGCCGCGGATCAGGGGCGCGGCGATTGTCAGTGCCGTAAGGCAGCATCGGTTGATGTGAGAGCCGCGCCCACCATCCTGCACCTGGACATGGATGCCTTCTACGCCTCGGCCGAGCAGGCGGCGAAACCGAGCCTGCGCGGCAAACCCGTCGTGGTCGGCGGGCTGGGACCCCGCGGGGTCGTCGCCACCGCTTCCTACGAGGCGCGGCGCTTCGGGGTGCACTCGGCGATGCCGACCGCGCAGGCCCGGCGGCTGGCGCCCAATGCCGCCTATCTGGTGCCCCGCTTCACCCTGTACCGGACGGTGAGCGACCAGGTGATGGGGTTGCTGGGGCAGCTGTCACCACTGGTGGAGCCGCTCAGCCTGGACGAGGCGTTCGTCGATCTGGAGGCCGGTGGGGCAGCCGACGACACCGCCTCGGCGCGGGCCATCGGTGAGCAGCTGCGTGACGCCATCAGAGCCGTCACCGGACTCACCGGCTCGGTCGGCCTCGCGGGCTCCAAGATGCTGGCCAAGATCGCCTCGGAGGAGGCGAAACCGAACGGGCTGCTGGTCATTGAGCCGGGGACCGAACGGGAACTGCTCGCCCCGATGTCCGTGCGGATCCTCCCCGGCGTGGGCCCTGCCACCGGGGACCATCTGCGGCGGGCCGGGATGACCACGGTCGACGACCTGGCCACAGCCGGCGAGGCGGAGCTCGTACGGCTGCTGGGGAAGGCGCACGGCGTCGCGTTGCATCGCATGGCCCTCGGGTACGACGACCGCCCCGTCGTGGCCGAGCGGGACGCCAAGTCGGTGTCGGTCGAGGACACCTTCGACATGGATCTGCACGACCGGATCCGGATCAGGACGGAGGTCGAGCGCCTGGCGGACCGTTGTGTCCAGCGGCTGCGGGCCGCGGAGCGCTCGGGCCGCACCGTGGTGCTGAAGGTGCGCAGGTATGACTTTTCGACGCTCACGCGGTCGGAGACCCTCCGGGGGCCGACGGACGACCCCACAGTGGTCAGAGAGGCCGCTGCGCGGCTTCTGGAGGCTGTGGACACCACCGGAGGGGTGCGGCTGCTCGGGGTGGGCGTCACGGGGCTCGCCGACTACACGCAGGAGGATCTCTTCGCCCAGGCAGCCGGTGAGCGGGCCGCGCCTGAGGTACCGGCCCGTGAGGAACAGGGCGCGGGCGGCCGCGGGGACGAGCCGGCGGACGGGGCGCAGGAGCAGGAGACCGCCGAACAGCTCGCGGCCCGGCGCTGGCCCGCAGGGCACGACGTATGCCATGACACCTTCGGCCACGGCTGGGTGCAGGGCAGTGGGGTGGGCCGGGTGACCGTGCGGTTCGAGGAACCCGGGTCGCCGCCCGGCCGGGTGCGGACGTTCCGTGTCGACGATCCGGAGCTGCAGCCTGCCGATCCGCTCCCGCTGGTGAGTGATCCGGCGGACTACTCGTCCTGGCCGGCCAGCCTGCCGAAGTCCCGGTCCGGGCCCGGCTCGTCGGGCGGCGAGTCCAGACCGTAGTGCCGGTAGAGCTGAAGCTCCTGTTCCGGCGAGAGATGGCGGCCCACGCCGAAGTCGGGTGCGTCCTTGATCAGCGCACGGTCGAAGGGGATCCGGAGCACGTCGTCGACGAATTCGCTGGGCTCAAGCGGAACGAAGGCGTCTCTGCTGAACAGTCCGGTACGCACGGCCGCCCACTCGGGTATGCCGGTCGCGTCGTCGAGATACACCTCGTCCACAGTTCCGATCTTGGTGCCCTTGCGGTCGAATGCCTTGCGGCCGATCAGGCTGCGCGGATCGATGTCGGTCTGCACGGTCCCTCCCATTGGTCGCGGCTACTCCACAGGCACTACGAAAGTGCAGATTCGGGGTATTGGCCACTTGAGAATTCCGTCGCGAGCCCCGCTGGTAGGCTGGTGATGGCTGCTGACCCCGTGCGGGAGAGCCTTCCGGAGCGCATCCGGCAGGCGCCGAAGGAGCAAATCCTCCCCGGAATCTCTCAGGCCCCCGTACCGCACGGACGAGGTCACTCTGGAAAGCAGGGCGGGTTTCGTGGCGGCAGCAGCCGGGACGGATCCCTCCCTCACCGACGGTGAAAGCTGGTATGCCTCAGGGCGCACCGGTGAAGCTCTCAGGTTGAGATGACAGAGGGGGAGGCCGTCCGGGCACCCGCGCCGTGGTGCCCCTCGCAGGTCGTGACAGACCAGGAGGCCTCCACCATGACCCCCCGTCGCACTCCGCTTTCCCAGCTGGAGCAGGGCATCCCCTTCGAGCAGCGCCACATCGGCCCCGATGCCGAGGCGCAGGCGAAGATGCTCGCCCAGGTCGGTTACGGCTCGCTCGACGACCTCACCGCGGCCGCAGTGCCCGATGTGATCAAGAGTGCGGAGGCGCTGCAGCTGCCGTCGGCCCGTACCGAGGCCGAGGTCCTCGCCGAGCTCCGCACCCTTGCCGACCGCAACCAGGTGCTCGCCCCGATGATCGGGCTCGGCTACTACGGCACGTTCACCCCGCCGGTGATCCTCCGCAACGTCATGGAGAATCCCGCCTGGTACACGGCCTACACGCCGTACCAGCCGGAGATCTCGCAGGGCCGCCTGGAGGCGCTCCTCAACTTCCAGACGATGGTCGCCGAGCTGACCGGGCTGCCCACCTCCGGCGCCTCGCTGCTCGACGAGGGCACCGCCGCCGCCGAGGCTATGGCGCTCGCCCGACGCGTAGGCAAGGTCAAGGACGGAGTCTTCCTGGTCGACTCCGACACCCTGCCCCAGACCATCGCCGTGATCGAGACCCGCGCCGAGCCGACCGGTGTCGAGGTCGTCGTCGCCGATCTCGCCGAGGGCATCCCCGCAGAGATCGCCGGGCGCGGTGTCTTCGGCGTGCTGCTCCAGTACCCAGGTGCCTCCGGCACCCTCCGTGACATCAAGCCCGTCATCGAGCAGGCCCACGAGCTCGGTGCGATCGTCACCGTCGCCGCCGACCTGCTCGCCCTGACCCTGCTGACCTCGCCCGGTGACCTCGGCGCGGACATCGCCGTCGGCACCACGCAGCGCTTCGGTGTACCGATGGGCTTCGGTGGACCGCACGCCGGCTTCATGGCCGTACGCGAGAAGTTCGCCCGCAGCCTGCCCGGCCGCCTGGTCGGCGTCTCCGTCGACGCGGACGGCAACAAGGCCTACCGCCTTGCCCTGCAGACCCGCGAGCAGCACATCCGTCGCGAGAAGGCCACCAGCAACATCTGCACCGCGCAGGTACTGCTCGCCGTGATGGCTGGGATGTACGCGGTCTACCACGGCCCCGACGGCCTGCGGACGATCGCGCAGCGCACCCACCGCTACGCCACGATCCTGGCCGAGGGCCTGCGCGCTGCCGGGGTCGACGTCGAGACCGGCGCCTACTTCGACACGCTCACCGTGCGTGTCCCCGGCAAGGCGGCGGATGTCGTGGCCGACGCCCGTGACCGCGGGGTCAACCTGCGTCTCGTCGACGCCGACCGGGTCTCCCTCGCCTGCGACGAGACCACCACACGTGCGCAGCTCGCCGCCGTCTGGACCGCCTTCGGCGCCGACGCCGACATCGAGGCGCTGGACGCCGCTGCCGCCGACGCGCTGCCCGAGTCCCTGCTGCGCACCGATGAGATCCTCACCCATCCGGTCTTCCACCAGCACCGCTCCGAGACCGCGATGCTGCGCTATCTGCGCAAGCTCGCCGACCGTGACTACGCGCTGGACCGCGGCATGATCCCGCTCGGCTCCTGCACCATGAAGCTGAACGCGACCACCGAGATGGAGTCGATCACCTGGCCCGAGTTCGGCGCGCTGCACCCGTTCGCGCCGGCCGAGCAGGCGGAGGGCTACCTCACGCTGATCCGTGAGCTGGAGGAGCGCCTCGCCGAGGTCACCGGCTACGACGCGGTCTCGATCCAGCCGAACGCGGGCTCGCAGGGCGAGTTCGCGGGCCTGCTCGCCGTGCGCGCGTACCACCGGGCCAACGGCGACGAGCAGCGGACCGTCTGCCTCATTCCGTCCTCCGCGCACGGCACCAACGCCGCGAGCGCCGTGATGGCGGGCATGAAGGTCGTCGTGGTGAAGACCGCCGACGACGGTGAGGTCGACGTCGAGGACCTCCGCGCCAAGATCGAGAAGCACCGCGACGAGCTCGCCGTGCTCATGATCACGTACCCGTCGACGCACGGTGTGTTCGAGGAGCACGTCGCCGACATCTGCGCCGAGGTGCACGATGCGGGCGGTCAGGTGTACGTCGACGGCGCCAACCTCAACGCGCTGGTCGGTCTTGCCAAGCCCGGTCGGTTCGGCGGCGACGTCTCGCACCTGAACCTGCACAAGACCTTCTGTATCCCGCACGGCGGCGGTGGCCCCGGTGTCGGCCCGGTCGGTGTGCGCGCCCATCTGGCCCCGTACCTGCCGAACCACCCGCTGCAGCCCGGCGCCGGCCCCGAGACCGGTGTCGGACCGATCTCGGCCGCGCCGTGGGGCTCGGCCGGTATTCTTCCGATCTCCTGGGCGTACGTACGCCTGATGGGCGGGGAGGGCCTCAAGCACGCGACGCAGGTCGCCGTACTCGCGGCCAACTACATCGCCAAGCGTCTGGAACCGCACTACCCGATCCTGTACACCGGCCCGGCCGGTCTGGTCGCGCACGAGTGCATCGTGGATCTGCGGCCGATCTCCAAGGCGACCGGGGTCAGCGTCGACGACATCGCCAAGCGTCTGATCGACTACGGCTTCCACTCGCCGACCATGTCGTTCCCGGTGGCGGGCACGCTGATGATCGAGCCGACCGAGAGCGAGAACCTCGCCGAGCTCGATCGGTTCTGCGACACGATGATCGCCATCCGCGGCGAGGTCGAGAAGGTGGACTCCGGCGAATGGAGTGCGGACGACAACCCGCTGACCAACGCCCCGCACACCGCCGCCATGCTCGGCGGGGAGTGGACGCACGCGTACAGCCGCGAGACGGCCGTCTTCCCGGCCGGAGTCTCGGCCGCCGACAAGTACTGGCCGCCGGTGCGCCGGATCGACGGTGCGTTCGGTGACCGCAACCTCGTCTGCTCCTGCCCGCCGCTGGACGAGTACGACAACTGACCCACCCGTTCGGGTGTGACCCGGACATGCGTCGGGGCCGGTTCGGAGATCTTCTCCGGGCCGGCCCCATTTCTTACCGGCCGCGCTCAGGCGGCCTTCATCACCCGGCCGACGTCCAGCGGCCGGTGCGGAGCGATGATCTGCCCGTCCGGGAGCAGCTCACCGGTGTCCTCGAAGAGCAGGACGCCGTTGCACAGCAGGCTCCAGCCCTGTTCCGGGTGGTGTGCCATCAGGCGTGCGGCTTCCCGGTCGGCGGAGTCGGCTGTCGGGCAAGGTGGCTTGTGCTGGCACATGGCTGGGTTCTTTCGCTGCGTCGTAGTGGGTGTCCTGCGGCTTGATGAGGTGTTCATGGCCGCCCCCCCCGTATCTGTCGGTCCGGTTCCAGTGTTGCCCCACGGGCGCCAATCCGCAGGGATTTCGCGGCAGCAGTGCTCCTACTCTCATGACGCATCACCCAGGCGGACGGTTCAACACAACTGCACTGTCCCTTCGGGTGGTTCGGGGTGGCCGGACCGGACTAGTCCGGATGGGACCGGGGGCGCCCCGCTGTCCCGCGCTGCGTGTCCCGCAGTACTGTGCCCCGCCGCCGGAAACGGCGGCGGGGCACAGTACTGCGTGCCGGAGGCGGGACGGGGTCAGGCGGGTGAACCGAGCAGGGGGCCGGGGCCGGGGGTGACGCGCAGGGTCATCACGGGGAGCAGATCGGCGACCTGGTGCGGGCGGTGTGCTGCGATACCCGGTGGGGCGGGAGCCAGCGGCACCAGAAGATCGGTGGGGGCGAGGGTGCCACCCGACGGGTCGGCCTCGATGTCCTCGTGCAGCCACAGCGTCAGCATGTAGAGCTCCGGGATCGACAGCAGGCGGGGCTGGTAGCGGGGTGTCACCGTCTCCGTCTGGCGCAGGGCGAGCTCGGTCGATGCGATGTAAGGGCCCTCGAAGAAGTGCGAGAAGGCCCAGCCGTCCGGAGTGAGCATGGTGTCGGCCGCTGCGACGGCCCGCTCCGAGCTGCGGATCAGGAAGCGCCACGCGGCCAGCCGGGTGCGTGGCGCGAGCCCGCTCGGGCCGATCCGGTCCAGCACATGGAGGGGGAGCGGAAGTTCGGGGCTCAGAGGTCCCTGGACGGACCGGAGAGCCGGGGTGCGGGCCTCGAGGACTGCGGTGGGTGAACCGAGTGCCGCGAGAACGCTGCGCAGGGCGGGCGCGGGAGCCGGGGGAACATGCAGCGGCATAGTGGGTCGCCTCTCACTTCGGAGACACGGTGATGCGTGGGCGGGTGCAGACGGCGCTGTCGGCGTGCGGGGCCAGAGGAGGCCGGTGACTGGGCCGGTGCGTCAACTCTCTGCCTCGTCCGCGGAGTTTATACGACACGTGTTCACGCGGTGTTTCCACTAGCCGCCGCAGGTATTGCCAGCAAGGCAGTATCGAGACTTTATTATGCGGAGAATCTGTTGATTCGAGGTGAGCCGCGCAGCCACAGCCTGGTGTTTTTCAGCAGTCGCGGTAGGCCGAATCGCGTCGGCGTTTTCACCACCATCGGCCGGCGGAAACTGCGCCGTGCTGTATGCCGTCGGAATGTGCCCGGAAGGTCGCCATCAGATTACGGGGTCCGCGCTGCCCAGGGGGGCGTTATGGATCACCTCCCCTGGGCATTATCGATCGTGACGCGAGCGGCCTGGGCCGTGGGCTGCCCACTTGCGGAGGGACGCTTCGATGGGGGAGAAGGTCGTGGCGGGCGCCTTTGATCTGTCCGATCGGCAGAAGTACCGGAGGAAACTCCACCTGTGCCTGGAGGGGCTGGGGGGGCTCCTGGCGGAGCAGAGGTTCGACCGCCCCCGCAACCTCATGGGCATGGAGATCGAGCTCAATCTGGCAGGTTCGGACGGCCTGCCCCGGATGATGAATGCGGAGGTGCTCGAGCGGATCGCGAGCCGTGATTTCCAGACCGAACTCGGGATGTTCAATCTGGAAGTGAACATAGTTCCGCATCACCTTGCCGGGCGTGTTTTCGATCAGCTGGCCGAGGAGCTCAGGACCGGTCTCGGATATGCGCACCGGAAGGCGGGCGAGGTCGCTGCCGGGATCATGATGATCGGAATACTGCCGACCCTCGGCAGCGCGGACCTGGTCGCGGCGAACCTCTCGGACGTGGACCGCTACACGCTGCTCAACGATCAGATAGTGGCGGCGCGCGGCGAGGATTTTGCCCTCGATATCGAAGGCGTGGAGCGATTGGTCTGCAGCGCCACCTCGATCACACCCGAAGCGGCCTGTACATCGGTCCAGCTGCATCTGCAGGTCACCCCGGCGCGTTTCGCGGACGTCTGGAACGCCGCCCAGGTCGTTGCCGCCGTTCAGGTCGCCCTTGGCGCCAACTCGCCCTTTCTGTTCGGCAGGGAGCTGTGGCGGGAGTCGCGGCCGCCGCTCTTCCAGCAGGCCACCGATACCAGGCCGCCCGAACTGCAGAACCAGGGGGTGCGCCCGAGGACCTGGTTCGGCGAGCGATGGATCAGCTCGGCGTACGAGCTCTTTGAGGAGAACCTGCGCTACTTCCCGCCGCTGCTCCCGATCTGTGACGGGGAGGACCCGCTGCGCGTGCTCGACGAGGGTGGCGTGCCGGGTCTCCAGGAGCTCGTGCTGCACAACGGTACGATCTACCGCTGGAACCGGCCGGTGTACGGCCTGGCCGACGGCGTTCCCCATCTCCGTGTCGAGAACCGTGTCCTGCCCGCCGGGCCGACCGTCACCGACGTGATCGCCAACGCCGCGCTCTACTACGGCCTGGTGCGGGCGCTTGCCGAGGAGTCCCGTCCGGTGTGGACCAGGCTGCCGTTCGCCGCGGCGGCCGAGAACTTCGACACCGCCTGCCGCCGAGGCGTCGACGCCGAGCTGGTCTGGCCCCGGCCGGGGCGGTCGGGCGGGCTGGCACGGGTGGCGGCCGTCAAGCTCGTACAGGACGAACTGCTGCCGCTCGCCGCGGCAGGGCTCGACGCCTGGAACATCGAGCCTGCAGACCGCGACCGCTATCTCGGGGTCATCGAGGAGCGCTGCAAACGGCGGGTGAACGGGGCGTCCTGGCAGGTGGACACGTACCACCGGGGGTTGGACGCCGGGCTCGGCCGGGACGCGGCGCTCGCGGCCACCACCCGCCGGTACGCCGAGTTGATGCACTCCGGCGATCCGGTGCACAGCTGGCCGGTGGGTCTCCCCGTGTCGTAGCCCGATGGGCGTGTCCCGGCGTGCCCCGTGTCTGCCGCCCCCGGCCGGTGCCCGCCCGGGCACGGCTATTCGGTGCGGCGGAGAACCGTCCCCGCTGCCATCCGTCGCGTAGTCGTCGGGCAAGCTGTGACGTCACATGTCGGTGGTGCCGCCCCTTGAGGATGAACAAGGAATAAGGGGACCACATCATCGTCAGTGGTGGTCGTCCCCCGGTCAGTCGCGCATGATCTTCGTACCTGCATTCGAGACCGCAGCGGGACGCGGGGGAGTGGGATGAGATGCGAATGCACAACTGAAGGCGGGTGTACAGGTGACGGAGGGGTGCGTGGCTGATTCTTGTCCCCCAGAGGCCGTGTCACGGCGGATCCTGCGGTCCGAAACGGTGCTGGTGCTGGCTCTCTCGCTGGGTGCCAGCGGAGTGTCCGCTCTGATCAGTTTTGTCGGATCACTGACAAAACCAGGGAGTTTGAAGCATCAGGCCGCGACGCTCAACAGTTCATACGCCCCAGGACGACCATGGCTGGATCTCGCCTGGCAGCTCTTCGGCATCGCCACGGCCCTGGTCCCCGTGGCGCTGGTGGCGCATCTGCTGATAAGGGAGGGCGTGGGCCTGCGGGCCATCGGCTTCGACCGGACCAGACCAGGGTCGGACCTGGGGCGCGGCACGGTGATCGCGGCGGGCATCGGCAGCGCCGGGCTGGCCTTCTATCTGGTGGCGCGGGCCGCCGGTTTCAACCTCACGGTGGTTCCGGAGTCGCTGCCCGACGTGTGGTGGAAGTTCCCGGTACTGATCCTCTCAGCACTCCAGAACGCCGTGCTGGAGGAAGTGATCGTCGTCGGGTATCTGCTGCGCAGACTCGGGCAGTTGGGGTGGACGCCGATGGCCGCCTTGGTGGCGAGTTCGGTGCTGCGCGGCTCGTACCACCTGTATCAGGGGATCGGCGGGTTCATCGGCAACATGGTGATGGGCGTCGTCTTCGTGCTGCTGTATCGGCGTTGGGGGCGTGTCGGGCCCCTGGTCGCGGCGCATGCGCTGCTCGACATCGGAGCGTTCGTCGGATACGCGCTGCTGGCCGGCAAGGTGGGGTGGCTGCCCACGCCGTGAGCGGACGGCGCGCAAGCAGGGGGCGTACCGATCATTGCGTACGCCCCCTCGTCTTGTCGGTCAGAACGTGGTCAGCAGTTCTCCGTCGACGACTGTCACGGCGCTGCCCGTCAGCAGTGTGCGGTCGCCTCGCAGCGATGTTCGGACCAGACCGGAACGGGCGGAGGCCTGCAGACCGGTCAGCTCGTCACGGCCGAACCGGGCCGACCAGAAGGGGGCCAGCGCGGTGTGGGCGCTGCCGGTGACCGGGTCCTCGTCGATACCGACCTGGGGGAAGAAGCCGCGGGAGACGTAGTCGTAGCCACGGGTCGGGTCCTCGGCGGCGGCCGTGGCGATGATGCCGCGCCGTGAGCAGGCGGCCAGCCCGGCGAAGTCCGGGGCCAGTCCGCGTACGGACTTCTCGTCGGCCAGTTCGACGAGGAGGTCGCCGATGTGGGCGCCGGTGTCGTGGACGGACAGCGGTTCCGCGCCCAGGGCGGCGGCCAGTCCGGCCGGGGTGGAGGCCGGTGTGAGCGGGGCTGTGGGGAAGTCGAGTGTGAGCGAGCCGTCCGGGTGGGCGGTGGAGGTGAGGATCCCGCAGCGGGCGGCGAAGCGCACCGTTCCGCCGGCCGTTCCGGTCGTGCGCAGCACGTGGGCCGTGGCGAGGGTGGCGTGCCCGCACATGTCCACTTCGGTGGCCGGGGTGAACCAGCGCAGCGCCCAGTCCGCCTCTCCGCCCGGCGGCAGGGGGTGCGCGAAGGCGGTCTCGGAGAGATTCATCTCCAGAGCGACCTGCTGGAGCCGGTCGGCTTCGGGGAAAGTGCCGGAGTCCAGGAGCAGGACGGCTGCGGGGTTGCCGGTGAAGGGGCGGTCGGTGAACGTGTCGACGATTCGGATCCTCATGGGATGACCGTAGAGGTTCTGGAGAGCGGCGGACCAAGGCCAATTTCAGGCCGTCGGCCCGGGATTCCGAGAGCCTCCCCGGGGCGCTACGGCCGCCGCCCCCACGCGGAGACGAGCGGAGCGGTGGCCAGATCGAGGCGTCCGGTGGCGACGTTCTTCAGGTGCCGGTCGATCTCCTCGTCGGTGGCGAGACCCGACGTCACAAGCCGGTCGCGGATCTGGCGCACGGTGGCGGCCTCAAGGACGGTGCACGCCGGTGAGGTGATCGGGAAGTACGCATCGGCCTGCACATCGTCCAGACCCGCCTCGCGCAGCAGCCGGGGCAGGGTCCGGCCGTAGGCGAGGTCTGCACCACGGGCCGCCATGAGTTCGCGGAAGCCTGATCGAAGGCGATTGGCGAGGCGCTGTTCGGGGCCCGACTCGTCCGGGCACAGCAGCGGCTGCAACCCGGGGTCGGCGTCCTCAAGGAGGAGTGCGCCACCCGGCCGCAGTGCCTGAATCATGCGGCGCAGCGCCTCGGCGCGGTCGGTGACGTGCACCAGGACCAGCCGGGCATGGACCAGGTCGAAGCCGCCGGGAGGCGGGGGATCAGCGGCGACATCGTGGCGCAGTACCTCGACGACGTCGTCCGCGGCACCCTGCGCCCACGACACATCGATGTCCGTCGCGACCACCGCGCCGGTCGGACCGACTCGCGCAGCCAGGCCGGCCGGAACGGAGGGGCCGCCGGCTCCGACCTCCCAGCAGCGCATGCCCGCGGTGATACCGAGCCGGTCGACATGCCGGAAGGTCACCGGGTCGAAGAGTTCGGCGAGGGCGCCGAAGCGGATGCCCGCCTCGTTCTGCCGGTTGTCGAGCAGGTAGCCGTGGTCCGGGCCGTGCTCGTGGTCCGGGCCGGGTGCAGTCATGTCCCATCGCCCTTCGTCCTGTGCGTCTCGGGGCAAGTATGCAAGGAAAGGCCTTCCGAAGCGATTGTCGTGTGAGCGGTTCCGATATATCGTTGACGCATCGCGACAGATCAACGATGGAAGGAGCGTAGCGATGCGTCCACATGGACACGAGCATGAGCACGGGCATGGGCGCTGCGGGCCCGGTCATCACGGTCGGGGTGACTTCGAGGGCCGCCGTGCCGCATTCGGGCAGTTCGGACCCCCGTTCGGCGGTGGCCCGTTTGGCGGTGGCCCGTTCGGTGGCGGCCCCTTCGGCGGGGGGCGCGGTCGCGGTGGCGGCCGGGGGAGGGCGCGGCGCGGTGACGTACGCGCTTCGATCCTGGCGCTGCTGAAGGACCGGCCGATGCATGGGTACGAGATGATCCAGGAGATCGGCGAGCGCAGCGGCGGGGCCTGGCGGCCCAGCCCCGGCTCGGTCTACCCGACCCTCCAGTTGCTGGAGGACGAGGGGCTGATCGTCAGCGCGAGCGAGGGCGGCAAGAAGCTGTTCACGCTCACCGACGCCGGCCGCACCGAGGCGGAATCCGGGCCCGACGCGCCCTGGGAAGAGGCCGGGCGCGGGATCGACTGGGAGAGCGTCAATGAGATCCGGCAGGCCGGCTTCGGTTTGATGGAGGCGTTTGGTCAGGTCTGGAAGACCGGCTCGGCCGATCAGCGCCAGAAGGCGCTGTCGCTGATCAACGACGCCCGGAAGAAGCTCTATCTGATCCTTGCCGACGAGCAATGACCCGAGGAGTGGTCCCGACGAAGGGCCCTGTGGCTGAGCCGCGGGGCCCTTCGTTCGTCCGGTGATGGTCAGGCGGCTACCAGGCCGCCCAGTTTGCGCAGCGACTCCACGAGTGCCGCGGTCGCCGAGTCCTTGAGCTTGCCCGCCATCAGGGAGACCGCGGCTCCGGTGAACTCTCCGTCGATCCGGACCGTGGTGGCGTCGCCGTCGGGTGTCAGGGAGTAGCGCATCGCCAGATCGACGCCCATCGGCCCCTTGCCCTTGGTGGTCAGCAGCCGGGCGGTCTCCAGCTCCGCCACGGTCCAGGTCACCTCGGCGGGGAAGCCCATGAGCTTCAGGTTCTCTTCGTAGGTGGCTGCGAGTTCGAGTGTGGCCGGGCCACCCTTGGGGAAGCTGGTGTGGGTGGCGTTCCACTGGCCGTACGCGGTGAAGTCCGTCAGTTGGGCCCAGACCTTCTCGGCCGGCGCTTCGATACGTGCTTCGGCACTGACTTCGGCCATGCGACCACCCCTTCTCGTCGGGTTAAGGTGTCGCGGAACGTAGCCGCATTGGCGAAAAAATTCAATACTGGTGAACTGTCAGATCTGCTGGATGTGGCCCCTGCGCCGGATCGACGCCGCGTCGAACCGGTCGGAGGTGCGGGGTGCGGGCCGTCGTCGTGGCAGTGGAACGCCTCCCGGAGCAGGTCGTCGGGCAGGGTGTCACGGGGAGCGTGGACCGGACATGCTCCCGTCCGTCGAGTGCCGGCAGGGCGACTGATCGCTCGCTTCCGTTGTCCCTTTCCGGTCGCCGTACGCGTGGTGTGGGGAACGTGTACGGGGCGGCTCGCGGGTACTCGCGGAGCGCAGGGCAAGGCGGCGCGCGCCGTTACCGGCAATCGGATCCGCGAATGGCGAGATCTCATCCGTAAGGAGGAGGAACCGCTCTGGTGTCCCCAACCTCGGCGGGATGTGTAAATGGGCCCTTCCGGGGATGCTCAGGCGCCCAGGGGCTGATGGGGTGAGGGGTGTGCAAAACCGGACGCCGCGGATCCCTCAGCAGCCCGCACCGAACCGTGCTGAACTCGGAGCCAGACTCACCGTGGAGCTGGCCTCGGTGGTGACGGGTGCCCGCAGGCGCGCCCTGCGTGACGGTGACCGGCAGATCGACACGGCTCATCTGCTGCATTCCCTCATCGAGTCGGATCCAGAGGTCCGCACCGCCTTCGAGGGCGGACCACAGCTCGCGAAGGTGCTCGGCTACCTCGTGCAGCGCTCCATCGGTTACGGGCTTCGCTGGCAGGGCACCGTGGAGGACTCCGGCGCGGTTCCGGTCGTCACTCAGGTGGTGGCCGAGGCAGGGGACGCCGGGGTGGAAGGCTGGTCGCCCTCGGCCCTGTCGGCGATGGCCGGCGCCAGGGAGCGCGCGGAGCTTCGTGGGGACGTGCGGGCCCGCGGGCTCGATCTGCTCGCGACACTGGCCGCCGACCCGGAATGCAGGGCTGTCGAGGTGCTGGAGCGGGCCGGTGTCGATGCGGTACGGCTCGCCGGCCGGATCGTCGATGCGCCGGGCGGGGACTGACGGCTTCTCGTCACGCGGGCGCCTCGGCGTGACGGTTTCCGTCAGGACGTTGCCGGCCCGCCATGGTGGTGGTGCGGCCGCTCCGTCAAAGCTGTGATGGCCGGTCGTTTACTTGCGGTGGCTCCGTCAGGGATGTGAGAGCGGGCCGCAGCAGGGTGGCGATGTGGTCGGCCGGGGTGTCGCGGAGGGCATCGAGCCCGACAAGCTGATGGCCGATGGTGACGCTCACCAGGGTGGTGACGAGGAGCGCGGCGCGCAGTTCGGCGTCCTCGACCCCGGGCAGGGCGGCGCTGACGCGGCGCCCGGATCGGAGAGCACGTGCGGTAGTGCGACAGGCAGGGGCCACGGCGGTATCGGAGTGTTACGCGCGACAGTGGTCACCGGGGTGACGCTCATGACGGCAGCTGTCATGATGTGCCGATGCACGCGTCTCAGGGGAGAAGCGCCGGCCTGGGACTAGCCCTGGCCTCGGCGTTCGCATTCGGTGGTTCCGGGGTGGCGGCCAAGCCGCTGATCGAGGCAGGGCTCGACCCGCTCCATGTGGTGTGGCTACGGGTGGCGGGCGCCGCCCTCGTCATGCTTCCCGTGGCGTGGCGTCACCGGGATCTCGTACGCAGCCGCCCCGTGCTGCTTCTGGGCTTCGGGCTGCTCGCCGTTGCGGGCGTCCAGGCCTGCTATTTCGCCGCGATCTCCCGTATACCCGTCGGTGTCGCGCTGCTGGTCGAATATCTGGCGCCCGCGCTCGTCCTCGGCTGGGTCCGCTTCGTGCAGCGCCGTCCCGTCACCCGCGCCGCCGCGGTCGGCGTCGTTCTCGCGGTCGGCGGTCTCGCCTGCGTGGTCGAGGTGTGGTCCGGGCTGAGCTTCGATGCCGTCGGGCTGCTGCTTGCCCTTGGTGCCGCCTGCTGTCAGGTCGGCTACTTCGTCCTCTCCGACCCGGGAAGCGGGGACAAGGCGGCGGGCGCGGAGCCTCCGCATCCGGTCGGCGTCATCGCGTACGGACTGTTGATCGGTGCAGCGGTCCTCACGGTGGTGGCACGGCCCTGGGGGATGGACTGGTCGGTCCTCGGCGGCAGCACCGGCATGAACGGCGCGGAGGTTCCCGCCTGGTTGCTGCTCGGCTGGATCGTGCTGCTCGCCACCGTGATCGCCTATGTCACCGGCGTGATCTCGGTGCGGCTGCTGTCTCCTGCGGTGGCGGGTGTCGTCGCCTGTCTGGAGGCGGTCATCGCTACCGTGCTCGCCTGGGTGCTGCTCGGGGAACATCTCGCAGCGCCGCAGCTCATCGGCGGTGCCATGGTGCTGATCGGTGCGTTCATCGCTCAGTCGTCGACGCCCAAGGCGCCCTCCGGCCCCGTCGCGTCGGGGGTGGGCGGGGGAGGCGGCCGGGATGTCGTCGAGGGCGAGTTGTCCGTCCGTCGTGCCGCCACGTAATGTGCCGATCATGCCTCTCGCTGTGCTTCCGCCGCCTGCCGCCTGACGCGGGCCGCCACTCCTGACGAAGACCGGGCTCGGGAAGTCCCCGAGCGGATCGTCGCTGTCCGCGTGCCGAGCTGAGCGACCACCATCTGTCTTCCTCAGGAGAAGTGCACGTGCCGAATCCTGCCTCCCGTCTGCCCGTTGGGCGGAGCCTGTTCTATCTGATCGTCGCCGGGGTGGCCTGGGGGACCGCGGGGGCTGCCGCCTCGCTGATCTTCCGGGTCAGCGATCTCGGCCCTCTCGCCCTTTCGTTCTGGCGCTGCGTCGGCGGTCTCGTGCTGCTGCTCGCCGCGCTCGCGCTGCGGCCACGGCGCGCAGCCGTTTCCGCCGAGCCGCGGCGGCGCCGTCTGCTGCGCATCCTCGGGACCGGCGTCGGCCTCACCCTGTTCCAGAGCGCCTACTTCGCGGCCGTCGAAGCGACGGGTCTCGCCGTCGGGACCGTCGTCACCCTCGGCGCCGGGCCCGTACTCATCGCCGTCGGCGCGCGGCTGACCATGGGGGAGCGGCTCGGCGGCGGGGGGCTCGCCGCGGTGCTGGGCGCGCTCGCCGGGCTCGCCGTGCTGGTGCTCGGCGGTGAAGGCGCTGCGGTGCGTCCTGCCGGGGTCGCACTGGCGCTGCTCTCCGCCTCCGGATACGCCGCCATCACCCTGCTGACCCGGTGGCTCGGCCGCGACGGCGGTGGCTCGGACCCGCTCGCCACCAGTGCGTGGGCCTTCGGGATCGGTGCGCTCGGGCTGCTGCCGATGGCGGCTGCGGAAGGACTTGTGCCGCACACCGCGGACGCCGCCCGGGTGGTGTGGCTGCTGGTGTACGTGGCGGCCGTCCCGACCGCGCTCGCCTACGCCCTCTACTTCGCGGGCGCTGCGGTGGTGCGGGCCGCCACGGTGTCCGTGATCATGCTGCTCGAACCGGTGAGTGCCGCGGTCATCGCCGTCGTCGTGCTCCGGGAGCAGCTCACCGCGGCCACGGTGGCCGGCACGCTGCTGCTCCTCACGGCGGTGGCGGGGCTCGCCGTCGCCGAGACGCGCAGTGCGGCGAGCGCACGCCGCCGGGCGGCCGTGCCCGCCTAGGAGGGCAGGGGCGGCCACCGGTGGTGGCCGCCCCAGGGGCATCAGAGAACGGTCAGATAGTCGGGCACTGCGATGGCCGGATCGAGGTCGTCCGACGGCTGCGGCGCGCGGTAGCCGCGGGCCAGCGGAACGACGCCCGCCCAGTGCGGCAGCGCGAGATCGTCCGGATCGTCGTTCGGGCCTCCGGTGCGCACCTTTGCGGACACCTCGTCGAGGTCCAGCCGGATCACGGCCGTCGCGGCGAGCTCCTTGGCGTTCGCCGGGCGGGAGTCCGCGGTCCGGCCCGGGACGACATGGTCGACGATCGCGTCGAGTGCGGTACGCCGCTCCTCCGGGTCGGTCACCGTGCGGGCGATGCCGTGGACCACAACGGAGCGGTAGTTGATCGAGTGGTGGAAGGCGGAGCGGGCCAGCACCAGCCCGTCGACATGCGTCACGGTGAGGCAGACGTGCAGGCCGGGGTCCGTCTCGCCGGCCTGCCGAAGCGGCCGCGAGCCGGTCGAGCCGTGTACGTACAGCCGCTCGCCGATCCGGCCGAAGAGCGTGGGCAGCACGACCGGTGCGCCGTCGCGGACGAAGCCGAGATGGCAGAGGTAGGCCTCGTCGAGTATCGAGTGGACCAGCTCCCGGTCGTACGACGCCCGCTCCCGGGAGCGGGTCGGGACGGTCCGCTCGGTCGGTTCGTACGGGGCTGCCGCCTTCGGGCCCGTGGTCTGCGGCGGTGCGGTGTCCGGCATGGGCAACTCCGTTGTACTAGTGCATAATCGTGTTTGTGCTAGAAGAGTATCGGATCGTGGGGCGGCGTGCATCGGAGATTGCCGCGAGTGTCGAGCGAGCGGTCGGGTCGGGCGAGCTCGCGCCCGGGCAAGTGCTGCCGCCCATGCGCGAGTTGGCCGCCCAATTGGAGGTCAATCCGAATACGGTCGCGGCCGCCTACCGCACCCTTCGCGAGCGCGGGGTGATCGAGACGGCCGGTCGCCGGGGGAGTCGGGTGCGTCCGCGCCCCGCCAGTACGGCACGTGGCTCGCTCCGGGTAGAGGCGCCGCCCGGGGTGCGCGATCTGGGGGAGGGGAACCCTGATCCGGTGTTGCTGCCACCACTGGACGAGGCGTTCGCGGCGGCCACGCGGGCGTATGCGGAGCGGCCGGGGATGTACGGAGAAGCGCCGGTGGACCCGGAGTTCGCCGCACTGGCACGCGCCGCCCTCGACGCCGACGGGGTGCCGACCGGGCCCGTGGCCGTCACCTCCGGATCCTTGGACGCGATCGAGCGGTTGCTGGTCGCTCATCTCAAGCCCGGTGACGCGGTCGCCGTCGAGGACCCCGGCTGGGGCTCCCTGCTCGATCTCGTGCCGGCGCTGGGTCTGCGTCCCGTGCCGATTCCCGTGGACGACGAGGGACCACTGCCCGACGCCGTCGAAGGGGCGCTGAGCGCCGGTGCCCGTGCACTCGTGGTGACGGACCGCGCGCAGAACCCGACAGGTGCCGCTGTCGGGGCGGCGCGCGCCGAGGAGTTGCGCCGCGTTCTTGCCGGTCACCGCGGAGTGCTGCTGATCGAGGACGATCACGGGCATGCCATCGTCGATCTGCCGCTGCATCCGCTGGCGGGTGTCACGGACCGGTGGGCGCTCGTGCGGTCGGTCGCCAAGGCGTACGGGCCCGATCTGCGGGTTGCCGTGCTGACCGGGGACGCGGTCACGGTCGACCGGGTCCTGGGGCGGCAGGGGCTGGGGCCCGGCTGGGTCAGCAGGCTCCTGCAGCGGGCGGTGGCGCACCTGCTGACCTCGGGCGCCGTCGACATCGACGCGGTCGCCCGGTCGTACGGGGAACGGCGGGACGCGCTCGTCCGGGCGCTGAAGGAGCGCGGTGTCGAGGCGCACGGCCGCAGCGGTATGAATGTATGGGTGCCGGTGAGCGACGAGACGGGGACCGTCACCCGGCTGCTGGGCGCGGGCTGGGCGGTGGCGCCGGGGGCGCGGTTCAGGCTTGCCGCGCCGCAGGGGGTCCGGCTCACCGTGTCACCGCTCACCGCGGCCGACATCGAGCCGCTGGCGGATGCGGTGGCGGCCGCGGCGGGACCGCTCCGCCCGATGAATTACGGCTGAGTAGATGAATTACGGCTGAGCCGGGTGGTGTGCGGTGGGACGGGGTGAGCAGTTCGGGCCCGGACGCGGTGGTCCGACGGGACGGGACGAGCGGTCAGGACTTGGGCTTACGGGCTCTGCTCTGGGTCAGAGCGGCGCCCGTCAGGACGATCACGGCGCCGACCGGGGTGTTCCAGGTCAGCTGTTCGCCGAGCAGGGCGACCCCGGCCGCGGTGGCGATGACCGGAATGAAGTACGTGACCATCTGTGCGGTCGTCGGTCCGACCTCCTCGACCAGGCCGTACTGCATCAGTACCGCAAGGCCCGTACCGAGCGCCCCCAGCGCGACGACGGCGAGCGTCGGCAGCAGGGGGAAGCCCTCCGGGGCTGACGTGAACAGAGGGGTGACCAGGGCGATCTGTACGGTGCCGAGGAAGAGCTGACTGCCGGTCAGGGCGAGGGTGGACGACCCGCTGCCCGCCAGGGTCCTGCGGACGTAGATCCAGCCGACCGGGTAGCTGAGGGAGGCGAGGAGCGCCATCGACGTGCCGCTGAAGTCCAGCCCGGAGAAACCCTGCCAGGCGCCCAGTACCGTCAGCACACCGAGGAAGCCGAGGCCGAGTCCCGCCACGCGGCGACGGGTCGGCCGGTCCTCGGAGAGTGCGACGAGGGACAGCGCCATGCCCCACAGCGGCGAGGTGGCGTTGCAGATGCCGGCCAGTGTCGACGGGATGGTCTGTTCGGAGTAGGCGAAGAGTGAGAACGGCAGCGCGTTGAGGAAGAACGCGGCGACGGCGAGGTGGCCCCAGGTGCGGGCGGCGCGCGGCAGCCGCTCACGGCGCACCACCATGGCGACGGCCAGCACCGCCGTCCCCGACAGCAGTCGGCCGAGCGTCACCTGGAACGGGGCGTACGCCTCGGTGCCGACCTTGATCAGGAGAAAGCTGAATCCCCAGATGAGCGACAGCGCCGCGAAGCGGATCCGCCAGTCCAGTGCGGGGCGGCGTGCGGAGGAGGGAGCGGGAGCACCGGTCGCCCGGGTGGGGGCGGCGGTCGCGGTGGGGGCGGTCATGAGGACAACGATGACGAATTCAACCGCGTAGGACAAGTGAGACTTTATGTAAGGCTTCGCGTAGCATTGCTTACATGTTGAACCTCGAGCGTCTGCGCACCCTGGACGCCCTCGCCCGCTTCGGTTCGGTGAGCGGCGCGGCCGAGGGCCTGCATGTCACCACGTCGGCAGTCTCCCAGCAGCTGGCCAAACTGGAGCGCGAAGTGGGCCAGCAGCTCCTGGCCAAGAACGGCCGCGGGGTCCGGCTCACCGACGCGGGGCAGCTGCTCGCCGACCATGCCGCGAGGATCCTGTCCCAGGTCGAGCTCGCGCAGTCCGACATCGAGGCCCAGCGCGGAGAGGTGGTGGGCGAGATCCGGCTCGGCGCGTTTCCCACCGCAGCGCGCGGACTGTTCCCGGCGGCGCTTACCACGCTGCGCGCGGACCACCCCGAACTGAAGGTGCGCACCGCCGAGTTGGAGCCGGAAGCCGGCATCCGTGCCGTGTTGCGGGGCGATATCGACCTGGCGGTGGTGCTCGACTGGAGCAACAAGAGGCTGCCGGTGCCCGGCGGTCTGGCGATGGCCGAACTGCTCGACGACGCACCGGACATCGCGATGCCGGCCGGTCACCCGCTCGCGGACCGGACGGAAGTGGATCTGGAGGACTTCGCCGACGACGACTGGATCTCCTGGCCGGAGGGCGAGTTCTGTCACGACTGGCTGATGTTCACTCTGCGCTCCAAGGGAATCGAGCCGCGCATCGCTCATCTCGCGGGCGAACACCACACCCAGCTCGCGCTGATCGCCGCCGGGGTGGGCGTCTGCGTGGCGCCCCGGCTGGGGCGGGGGGCTGTGCCGGACGGCGTGCGGCTCCTGCCCGTGCGGCAGAAGATGAGACGGCACGTCCACGCCGTGTGGCGGGCGGACGCGGACCGCCGCCCGTCGATCAGGGCGGCGGTTGCGGCCCTGCGTGCGGCGGGCCGGGATTTCGACGCTCCGTTGAACGGGGACGGTGCGGCCTGACCTCATGGCGGCGGGGCGGTGGAATCAGGCCGGGTTTGCCAGTTTCCGGAAGTCCCAGGAGGTGATCGCCTCCGGGGTGAGCCGCAGCCACGCGTGCCGCCCGTCGTGCGGCATCGCGTCCGTCCCGAAGTACTTCGCCGCGAACAGCCGCTCCGGGAAGTCCAGTTCCGCACATGCCTCGCCGGTACGAGGGGCCTCGCCGACGAAGGCTGCCTCGCCCGAGAGCTCGACGCCACGCAGTTCTCCGTACTCCACCCCGTCGTCGACGACCACCGCGATCCTCGGGTCCTTGCGCAGCTGTGACCAGCGCAGGGACCGGGTGATCGAGTACAGCCAGAGCGAGGTGCCGTCCCAGGTGAACCAGAGTGCGCCGATGTGCGGGCGGCCGTCGGCGGAGACGGTGGCGACCCGACAGGTGCGCTGCTCCGCGAGGTATGTGTCGCGTTCGGCGTCCGTCATCATGATCCGACGGCCCCGTCGCTGAATGGCGGCCATGGGGCACCCCTTCCAATGAGCTGACTACGTGTCAGAAATCATGGTTCCTCTTCCCTCCTGGCGCAATGGCCGTTAGCCTCGCGCGCCCGGCCGTCAGCGGAATGACCGCCTGCAGACACCAGGAGCCACCGAGAGGGGCAGCCGTGCCGTCCAGGGAACAGCTCGCCGAGCAGCTCGATCCGGCCACCACCGTGCTTCTGACGGTCGAGTGCCAGCAGGGCGTCGTGGGCCCTGACAGTGCGCTGCCCGAACTCGCCGAGGAGGCAAGCGGATCCGGCGCCCTCCGCCATGTCGCCCGGCTGGTCGCAGCCGCCCACGAGGCCGGTGTCCAGGTGTTGCACGCGGTCGCTGAACGGCGCCCCGACGGGCGCGGTGCCAACCACAACGCCCGCCTCTTCCGGGCCGCCGGGCGCCTGCCCGTGCAGCAGCACTCCGGCACTACAGCGGTCCGGATCGCCGCGCCCATCGAGGTGGCCGACGAGGACATCGTCGTTCGCAGGCTGCACGGCCTCTCGCCCATCGCCGGCACCGATGTGGACGCGCTGCTGCGCAATCTCGGCTGCCGCACCCTCGTCGTCACCGGCGTCTCGGCCAATGTCGCCATCCCCAACGCCGTCTTCGACGCGGTGAACCTCGGATATACGGCGGTCGTGCCGTCCGACGCCATCGCGGGGGTGCCCGCCGACTACACCCCCGCGATGATCCGTCACACGCTCGCTCTCGTCGCCACCGTCACCACCACGCAGGACGTGCTGGGCTGCTGGCGGAGCCCCCAAAGGGCCGGATCCTGACCTACGAGGCGAGTGTGATCGAGTCGCCCTCGACCTTGATCGAAGCGGCGGGCAGCGGTTCGGTGGCCGGGCCCGCCGACACACTGCCCGTCGCGGCATCGAACTTGCTGCCGTGACAAGGGCAGTTGATCGTGCCGCCCGAGACGCTCGACACCGCGCACCCCTGATGAGTGCACTTCGAAGAGAACGCCTTGAACTCCCCGGCCTTCGGCTGCGTGACGACGACACCCTTGTCGGCGAAGACCTTTCCGCCGCCCTCGGGGATGTCGGCAGTCTTCGCCAGGACGCCCGCAGCACCCCCGGCACCGGCCTGTTCGACCGCAGCCGAGCCGCCCGAGTCCTTCGAGCCGCCGCACGCGGTGAGTACGGCGGCCACTCCGACGGCACCGGCTGCTGCGACGACGGTGCGACGCCCGGGACGGACCTCGTGCTCCTGCGATGCGCTCATGCCGGCATTCCCTTCCACGTTGTTCATGGCTCCGACCAGGGATACGCGCGGCCGAGGTCCCGTGTTCAACGGCTGAGGGATTTTTTCAGGAAGTCCCGCTCCAGGAGCAACAGATGGGCGGCCGTCTCCTCCTGGGTGACCAGGTGGGTCGACCCGGAGAGCGGCAGAACCGTGTGCGGTCGTCCCGCCGCCAGCAGCGCGGCGGAGAACCGCAGCATGTGGGCGACGGTCACATTGTCGTCGGCGAGTCCGTGGACCAGCATGAGCGGCCGCGTCAGCCGGTGCGCCTCGGTCAGCAGCGAATTGCGTTCATACGTCTCCGGGTCCACCTCCGGATGGCCGAGAAACCGCTCCTCCCAGTGGGTGTCGTACAGCCGCCGGTCGGTCGGTGCGGCGCCCGCGACCGCCGCGTGGAACACGTCCGGGTGACGCAATACGGCCGCGGCCGCGAGATAGCCGCTGAACGACCAGCCGCGCATCGCCACCCTCCCCGGGTCCAGTTGGGGATACCGCGCGACCGCCGCGTGCAACGCGTCCATCTGATCCCGCAGGACAGCCGTCAGCCGGTCGCCCCGCACGGATTTCTCCCACGCCTCGCCGCGCCCCGGAGTGCCACGCCCGTCTGTGACCAGCACCGCGAACCCCTGCTCGGCGAACCACTGGGCGACTGCGGTCCACCAGCCGCGCGCCTGCAGGACCAACTGCATGCCGTGGCCCGCGTACGGGCTGAGCAGGACGGGCAGCCGGTCGTCGCCGGGGCGGTGCCAGGACGGCAGGTACAGGTGACTGCGCAGTTCCCGCTCTCCCAGGCTCAGAGCAAGGGGCCGCGGGGTGACCACGGGAGTCTCGGCGAGGACTCCGATCCGCCCCGCCGGCGCACCGTCGCGCAGTACCGGCACCGTCTGCCCGTCCGGGGTCCTGCTGTCCAGTACGAGCGTGGGGCCGCCTGCCGCGGCTGTGTGCACACCCGGCGTCCCACTGATGCGTACGGGACCGTCGCCGGTCGACCCCGCCGCGTACGACCAGACATGGATGTCCGTCGGCTCCTCGCTCGCGGTGAAGAACACTCGGTCACCGACGGCGCCGACGACCTCGCGGACCTCCAGTCCCGGCGGTGTCGTACGGCCGTCGATGTCCAGCCCCTGGGTGTCGCCGCCGGGCTGCGCGGGGACGACGAGCGCCCCGGAGGCGAGGCGCAGCGGCGTACCCGGCCGAAGCGCGACCCACGCGGGATCGTGGGCGCGGTGCAGAGTCCGGGTCTCTCCCGTGGCCGGATCCACCGCCAGGACGTACACCGAGCGCTGATCACGCGTCTGTACGGAAACCAGCGGACCGTGCCGGTCCCACGCGGCCGTGGCGACATACTCGAACGCCGGGTCCGTCCAGGCCCCCTGCGGGTGGTCCTCGCCCGCGGCCGTGGGCAGCCGCACCGCGACCCGTTCGCCCGACACCCGCACCAGGTGCAGCGACACCTCCGCGTTCGCCGTGCCCGCCGCCGGGTACGCCACCGCGCGTGGCGGACGCTCCGGATTCGCCGGATCGCTGATGTACCTGCGCCGGACCATGGAGGTGTCCACGCGTGCCACCAGCAGCGCATCGCTGTCGGGGGACCACCAGTAGCCGCGTGGGCGCCCGAGCGACTCGGCCGACACATGGTCGGAGAGCCCGTACGTCACGTGCCCCGTCCGCTCCTCCGGTACGGCCACCGGCCGGTCGTCGGTCCCGTCGCTCCGCACGGTCCGCAGTGCGCCCCCGGAGACGTACGCGATCAAGGTGCCATCGGGTGAGGGCCGAGGATCGACCACGGGTCCGACGGTGGCGACCCGGCGCGGGAGGCCTCCGTCCGTCCGTACCACCCAGAGCTCGCCCTGGAGGGCGAAGGCGACGAGCCGGACTTCGACGTCCGTCGCGTACGACACCACTCCGGTCGACATCTCCCTGGCCCGCTCCCGGCGTGCCAGCTCCTCTTCCGGTACCTCGCCGGGGTCCGCGTCTTTGCGCCGCAGGGCGGGCGGGTCGGCGAGTATCCGCTCACCTCCCTCCTCATGCAGCCACAGGCGGCTCACCGGGTCGGTGCCGCCCGGCGTCCTGACGAAAAGAACCCGCCCGCCGTCGGGCGACACGGTGAACTGCCGGGGCACCCCGAGCGAGAAACGCCTGGTGCGGGCGGATTGGAGCGGCAGTCCCCCGGCCTGGACTGAGGCGGCTTCGGCCGTGGTCATCTCGGTGTTCCTCTCGGTCGTGATCTGCTGCGGTGACAGCATTGAGGCAGGTACCGGCTGTCGCGCAACGCATTTAACGCATGGCTGCTGCACCCTGGTTGCCTGCACGCCTCCGGCCACCGGATGAGCTCACTGCCGATGCCGGGCGAGGGCGGACCCGTCCCCCGGCAGCTGTTCACCGCCGGCCTTCTCGCCGCTCGGCCGCGACCGACGGCGAGAAGGACGAGACCGCGCCAGGACCTCGCCCATCGCCTGCTGATGCCCCGCGGCACGTCCTGGCTTCTGCCGCGGCGGCGGAGTTCGGACATCGCCGTGGATGGCGAAGCCCGGCCGCCGGATGGCCTGGGAAAGCGCTCACCGAAGTCACAGCGACCCGCTACCTCATGCCGCTGGGTGAGGAGGCGATCGTGGTGCGGCCTGGGCGAGTGGCTTGATCCGCCCCAACAGTGGACTGCAGGTTCGCTCCCGTCCTCACCCGACCTGGCACCGTCCCGGTCGCCCGGGTCGGCCGGCTTCGCGCCGCCCCCTGGCCCTTCGGACGGGTGACCGCCGGCCGCTGAAGCTTGCGAACCTGCGGAGAAAGATGCGCGGTCACACGGGCCTATTCCGCCCGATTTTCGGTCGCGGCCAGCGTCTCAGCGAACATTTACCGGCGATTTGGTGCGCGGTGTCCGATATCCGACCATGGAATGGATCCCCCGGCGGTTTCCGCAGCAGGCGTGCGCCCGCACGCTGGGCTGCCGCTGCACGCGGGCCGGGGGCCGTGGCGAGGCCCCGTGGGGCAGGCGACGGTACCCAGCACGAGGAAAGGCGCACCATCCCCATGCACGACACCGGAACCGTCCCGCAGTCGGCTCCGGCCCCGAGCAGCCCCGCTCCGGCCCCTACCCAAGGCCCCGCCTCCGCCCAGAACGGGCAGCTCCCGTCGCCGGAGCGCGAAGGGGGCAGCCGGCACGCCCGGCGGTTCGGGCTTCCGGTCGCCACCGCGCTGGTCATGGGCAACATCATCGGCGGCGGCATCTTCCTGCTCCCCGTGTCCGTCGCACCGTACGGCACCATCAGCCTCGTCGCCTTCGGTGTGCTGACCATCGGTGCCATTGCGCTCGCGCTCGTCTTCGGGCGGCTCGCGCAGCGCGACCCGCGCACCGGCGGGCCGTACGTCTACGTGCGCGAGGCCTTCGGTGATTTCGCAGGCTTCCTGGCCGCCTGGTCGTATTGGATCACCTCCTGGGTGAGCAACGCGGCGCTCGCCGTCACCGCCGTGGGCTACCTGGACGTGCTGCTGCCCCTGCATGATTCGCCGTGGCTGATGATGACCGCCGCGCTCGTCGTGCAGTGGCTGCCGGCTCTCGCCAACCTTGCCGGGACCCGTTACGTCGGCGCGGTGCAACTCGTCTCCACCGTGCTGAAGTTCGTGCCCTTGCTGCTGGTCGCGATCGGCGGGCTGTTCTTCTTCGACCCGGACAACCTCGGTCCCTTCCAGGCCACCGAAGGCGGCGCCCTCGGCGCGGTCTCGGCGTCCGCCGCGATTCTGCTCTTCAGCTACCTCGGCGTCGAGTCGGCGGCGGTCAGCGCGGGCGAGGTGCGCAACCCGCGGCGCAACGTCGGGCGGGCGACTGTCCTCGGAACGCTCGGCGCGGCGTTGGTGTACCTGCTGGGCACCCTCGCCGTCTTCGGTACCGTCGCGCACGACAAGCTGCTCACCTCCAGCGCCCCCTTCACCGACGCCGTCAACGCCATGTTCGGCGGCACGTGGGGCGGCGCGGCGGTCGCCTGCGCGGCGCTGGTGTCGATCGTGGGCGCGCTCAACGGCTGGACACTGCTCAGCGCCCAGACCGCGTACGCCGCCGCCCGCGACGGGCTGTTCCCGGCACGCTTCGCGGTGAAGCGGCGGGGTGTGTCGTCCTTCGGCGTGATCGCCACGGTCGTCCTCGCCTCGCTGCTGACCGTCTACAACTACATGGCCGGGACGGCCCGGGTGTTCGACATTCTGGTGCTGGTCACGACCTTCACCGCGACCGTTCCGTACCTCCTGGCGACGGCGGCCCAGCTGTACTTCCTCGTCTCGGGACAGCACGACCGGGTCCGCCCGGCTCGCCTCGCCCGCGACGCCGTGCTCGCGCTGGCCGCCTTCGGCTTCTCCATGTGGCTCCTGGCGGGCTCCGGCTACGCCGCCGTCTACCAGGGCGTGCTGTTCCTCTTCGCCGGTGTCCTGGTCTACGCATGGATGTCGGCCCGCAGGGCGCGCGCCTGACGCCTCGGCGGGGACCGGTCAGCCGACAGGCCAGGTGTGGACGGGCGCGTCCGCGGGTGCTGGCCGGAGGCGTCACGGCCGACTTCCTTACGCATCGCGTGCGGTGCGGTGCGCCATAGGTCCGCGGGCACCACGCCGGCCGGGGGAAGTCGCCGACGTTCAAGGCTCCCGCCAACCGCCCGTGGAGATTGCCGGTCGGGCGAACGGAGCCATGGCGTCGAGGGCGACGGGGCGACCGGCATTGCCCCTTTGGCGGCGGGTACCCGCACAGCGCTTGCGCAGTGGGTCCGGCGCACCAGCGCGGTCCTAGGGCGTGTTTCGAAAGTAGCGTCGTCCGCCCGTAGGGCGGGCCTGGCGGCGTCTGGTGCGTGCGATCGCAAGGCGGAGGGTCGCCCCGATACTGGGCGTATCGGGGTGAGCCCGACAACGCAGTGAGCGTGCGTGCCAGACGCCGCCAGGCAGGCGGTACTTTCGAAACACGCCCTAGGTACGTCAGGGCCAGGTCGGCCGATCAGGTGCCGACACCGCGATTCTGCGTAATCCCTTCGAGCAATGCGTTACCCGTAAAGGGCGAACCGGAACAATAAGGGACGGGTGGCGGAAGGGAGATCGACGGGAGAGTGGCGCATGCCCCTGCGGAAACCTAAGGTGCAGCTGAAGGCCCGGGCCGGGAAGGCCACGGTCAGTGGATACGGTGCGATGGATGCGCGCCTGCCCGTCAGCGAGCTGGCCGGGCAGTTGCTGCGCAAGGCTTTTCCCGACCACTGGTCTTTTCTCCTCGGCGAGATCGCCCTCTACTCGTTCGTGGTCCTGGTGCTCACCGGCGTGTACCTCACCCTGTTCTTCGACCCGAGCATGATGGAGAGCGTCTACACCGGTTCCTATGCGCCCCTGCAGGGCGTGAGGATGACGCAGGCCTACACCACCATCCTCAACATCAGCTTCGACGTGCGCGGAGGCCTGCTGATCCGTCAGATCCACCACTGGGCGGCACTGGTGTTCGTCGCCGCGATCGCCGTCCACATGCTGCGGATCTTCTTCACCGGCGCCTTCCGTAAGCCGCGCGAGGTCAACTGGATCGTGGGCGTGACACTGTTCGTACTCGCGCTCCTCGAAGGTTTCGCGGGCTACTCGCTGCCCGACGATCTGCTGTCCGGTACGGGCCTGAGGACGGCGGCCACCATTGTGGGGTCGATCCCTGTCGTCGGAACGTACGTGGAGCTGTTCGTCTTCGGAGGAACGTTCCCGGGCAATGACGTGATCCCTCGTCTGTACGCCGTGCACATCCTGCTCGTGCCCGGCCTGATCGTGGCGCTGATCACCGCTCATCTCATGCTGGTGGTCTACCTCAAACACACCCACTGGGCGGGGCAGGGGAAGACCAACAAGAACGCCGTCGGCTCACCGGCGTTCCCGCACTTCACCGCGAAGACCACGGGTTTCTTCCTCATGGTGTTCGGCGTACTGGCCCTGCTGGGCGGGCTCGCCCAGATCAACCCCGTATGGAACTACGGCCCCTACCGTGCCGACCAGGTTTCCGGTAACGCACAGCCGGACTGGTATGTCGGGTTCCTGGAGGGCGCGCTCCGGCTGATGCCGCCATGGGAGACCAACATCGCGGGGCACACCATCATGTGGAATGTGTTCATTCCGGCGCTCCTGCTGCCGGGCGTGGTCTTCACGGTGCTGTTCCTCTATCCCTTCTTCGAGAAGTGGGTGACGGGCGACCGCAGGGAACACCATCTGTGCGACCGGCCGCGCAACCGGCCGACCCGTACCGGGCTCGGCGTGGCGGCCATCATCTTCTACGCCGTTCTCCTGGTCGCCGGCGGCAACGATGTCGTCGCCTTCTCGTTCAGGGTTTCGGTCCAGGTCATGACCTGGATCCTCAGGGTCGCGCTGATCGCTGCCCCGCTCCTGGCGTTCGCGCTGACCAAACGCCTCTGCCTCGCCCTTCAGATGCGGGACCGCCGTCGGCTGACCGAGGGCGAGGAGACCGGCCAGGTGACCCAATCGATTGATGGCGACCTCTCGGAGAGCCACCGCACCCTGAGCCCGGCAGCCCGCTATCGCATCCTGATGCGTGATGTCCCGACGCCCCTGGAGCTTCCCGCGGAGGGTCCGATCTCGCGTCGGCGACGGCTTCGGACCGTATTGAGCGGGTGGTATTACAGGGACCTCGTGGAACTGCCCGCCACGGACGAGCATCGGTCCCGGATCGCCGCGAGGACCGCGTCGCCGGAGCCGGTTCGCGAGCCCGAGGACTGAGAGCCTGTCGGGTGACCTCCGATCGGAGGTCACCCGACAGGCTCTGGGAGCCGCCCTCAGCCCCGCACACGCGCGTACTGGAAGACCATTCCGAACACCCCCGCCAGGACCAGGCCCAACCCGATCAGGAAGAGCCACAGACCGAACACCACACCGAGAGCGAGCAGGGCCGTCCCCGCGGCTGTCAGCGACGGCCCGATGCTGTGCGGAGGAAAGAAGTCCACCGGGCCGGACCGTTCATGGATCTGCCCGTCCCTGCGGTCCTCGGGGCGCAGTCCCTTCCTCCGGTAGTTGGTGGCGAAGAAGAACGTGACCAGCAACGCCATGAGGAACGAGACGGTGAGAGCCGCCGTGCCTGTCGGATCGTGGGACCACACGGCGTAGAGAACATCGGTCACGAGAAAGAACCCCGCGACTCCGGCGAAGAGAATGGCCTCGGTCTTCATTCGCCCGACTCCTCCTCAGCGCTCGAAAGGGAGTGGGACCCGCCTCGGCCGAGGTCCGGCTTCTCCTTCAGGGGGTGGTGCAGGTCGAAGGCCGGCGAGTCGGAACGTACGCGGGGCAAAGCCCGGAAATTGTGCCTCGGGGGTGGACAGGAGGTCGCCCACTCCAGGGAACGGCCGAACCCCCACGGGTCGTCCACTTCGACCTTCGGTGCGTAACGGCTGGTGTGCCACACGTTGTACAGGAACGGCAGTGTCGACAGGCCGAGCACAAAGGAGCCGATGGACGAAATTGTATTGAGCAAGGTGAAGCCGTCCGCTGCGAGATAGTCGGCGTAGCGGCGGGGCATCCCGGCCTCCCCCAGCCAGTGCTGGACCAGGAAGGTCAGCTGAAAGCCTACGAACAAGGTCCAGAAATGAATACGTCCGATGCGTTCATCCAGCATGCGTCCGGTCAACTTGGGCCACCAGAAGTAGAAACCGCCGAACATCGCGAAGACCACTGTGCCGAAGAGCACGTAATGGAGGTGGGCGACGATGAAGTATGAGTCGGTGAGGTGGAAATCCAGCGGGGGCGAGGCGATCAGCACCCCGCTGAGGCCGCCGAGGAGAAATGTCACGAGAAAGCCGATCGCCCAGAGCATGGGTGTCTCGAACGTGATACTGCCGTGCCACATGGTGCCGATCCAGTTGAAGAACTTGACACCGGTGGGCACGGCGATGATGAACGACATGGCGGAGAAGAACGGCAGGAGAACGGCTCCCGTGGCGAACATGTGATGGGCCCAGACAACCGCCGAGAGCATGGTGATGCTGATCGTGGCCATCACCATTCCGAAATACCCGAACATCGGCTTCCGGCTGAACGCTGGAATGATCTCGCTCACCACTCCGAAGAAGGGCAACGCGACAATGTAGACCTCGGGATGGCCGAAAAACCAGAACAGGTGCTGCCACAGCAGTGCCCCGCCGTTGGCGGAGTCGAAAACATGCGCCCCGAACTTCCGGTCGGCTTCGAGGACGAGCAGCGTGGCAGCGAGCACCGGAAACGCGAGCAGCGCGAGGATCGAGGTGAACAGAACGTTCCAGGTGAAGATCGGCATCCGGAACATGGTCATACCGGGGGCGCGCAGACAGACGATCGTAGTGATGAAATTGACCGATGCCAGGGTCGTACTGATTCCCGACAGCACCAGGCCCATGATCCAGAGGTCTCCGCCGGCGCCGGGCGAGAAGACGGCACTGTTCAGCGGAGCGTAAGCGAACCAGCCGAAGTGTGCCGCGCCGCCGGGCACCATGAATCCGGACACCACGATGATTCCGCCGAAGAGAAAGAGCCAGTAGGTGAGCGCGTTCAAGCGAGGGAAGGCGACGTCGGGCGCGCCGATCTGCAGCGGCATGATGGCGTTCGCGAAGCCGCCGAACATCGGCGTGGCGAACAGCAGCATCATGACGGTGCCGTGGATCGTGAACAGTTGGTTGTACTGTTCCGCGCCGACAATCTGAAGTCCTGGCCGGGCCAGCTCCGCTCGCATAAGCATGGCCAACACTCCACCGAGCAGGAAGAACCCGAACGCGGTGACCATGTAGAGATTGCCGATGACCTTGTGGTCCGTGGTAGTCAGCCAGCCCATGAGCCTCACACCGGCATTGATGCGCCTGTTGCCCACCGGCTCGGCCGACGCGGCTTCCTGCAGCTCCTGCGCCATCGGTCCTCCGTCCCTCCCGGTTGACTCGATGGTGGAGCCTGCCACCATCGACGGCCCATACGACTGGCGGTGACACCTCGAATTCACCAGTTCACCGGTGCTCCGATCGGGTGTCCCATGGGCCCGACGGGTCCCGGATGCCCGGCGGTCATGAGTCAGACCGTCGTCACTTGGTGCGAGCGCCGGGCCGACCGGGTGACGGCCCGTCCGTTCGGGAGGGAATGCGCGACTGTGCTCTGGCAGCGGACCAGCGGATCCGGCCACGCAGCCGGTCCATGAACCGGGCGGCACCGAGGAGAGACGGGGGACTGGCCCGTACCGCAATCGCTGCACAGGAGGGCGGGCCGGGGGCCCGCCCTCCTGTCGTACGTGGTCACTCAGCCGCGATCGAGGTTCAGCCTTCCTGACATCACGGTGCTGGGGTCACCTGGAGCGGCTCCGACACCGACTTCACCGACATGCTCGGGAACTCGCCGCCGTATCCGACCCTGTTGAGTGCGACAACCCGGTAGAGGTACTGCGTGGACACCGATGCCGTCAGGTCGACGAAGGCGCGGGTCCCGTGGGTGTTCGGCTGGTCCAGCGGCGAGTCGACTGTGCCGACGTCGGCCCACGTGGTGCCGCCGTCACTCGTCCGCTGGACGATGAAGGAGGTCTCGTTGATCGAGTTGTCCTGCCACTCCAGCCGGATCCGGGTGCTCTCGCCCGTGCCCACGACGGTTGACGAGAGCCCGCTCGCCTTCGACGGCGGCAGCGCCAGCGACTGGGGACGCATCATGTCCATCTCCTCGTGGCTGAGGATGTGACAGTGGATGACGTACTCCCAGCCGAAGTTCACCAGCTTGTTGGTGATGGCTGCCGTCGGGTTGCCCTGCGGATCGATGTTGTTGAACATCGACGTGTTGCCAAGTGGCATCGTCGGATCCAGCAGCCGGACGGAGTTCGGCACCTCGAACGGCACCGTCGGCACGACCGGCCGCAGCGCGACGATCGTGTCCTCCAGCGGGCTCATCCGTACGGTGTCCTTCCACCCCAGCTCGTTGGCGTCGGGCTTGATGACGATGTTGTCCCAGGTCACCCGGTTGAGGACTTGGACGTCGTACAGGTGGAAGTGCATCGGGTGTGTGTCCACCCCGTTGTGGGTGAACCGCCAGATCTGCGTCCCGTCCTTGTTGGTGCTGATAGGCGTCATTTTCATGTCTGCCCTGGGCAGGTCGGTGCCGTCAATCAGCTCGGTCTGTGGGTTGATGTACGGGTACAACGTCGCGTTCTGCGCCCCCGGCGTCGGTGGCTGCGCCTCGACACCGAGGTTGGTTTGCATCCGACCGAAGTCGTCGAACGTCGTCGCGTTCATCTCGTCGTGGATGGCCTTCGGCTGCAGCGGCATCGTCATCTTGGTGTTCGGCGCCTTGAGCGTGTTGAAGCCGAACGCCGACGTGTCGTTCACGCGGACCAAGCCGTCACAGGTGTTCACGGACGTGTTCTTGACGTTGCAATTGCTGCTGGTGGCGAAGCTCGTGCCGTACGCCGAGTTGTAGGCCGCCTGCCCGACGATCACGGGGTTCTGCCCGGACTCGAAGACGCCCGAGCCGTCTGCATGGTGCTTGAAGGCGGCCTGCAGCTTTGCCAGGCTGAACGCCGGAGCCGGCGTCGTGTCCGCGATGGTCACCTGCATCACGGTGCGCGTGTTGGGCCCGTACCCCGGAAGGATCTTCGGTGCGCCGCCGGCCGAGCTGAGATCGGGTGCATCCGTGTAGTAGTCGTACGACGAGACACGTGCCGGGTAGGCCGCGGGTGCGTCGTTGTACAGGATGAGCGTCTTGCCGGCGAACTTTGAGAAGTCCACCAGCACGTCGGCCCGCTCGGCCGGCGCGACAGTCAGCGAGTGCTTGTCCACGTTGCCGACGTCGAAGCGCGTCGGGTCGGTGATCCAGGTAGTCGGCTGCTGGCCGTCGATGACAGCCGGCGCCGGCAGGAAGCCACCCTCGTTGGCGATCTGGATCCAGTCCGGCCCGACGGCGTCGTTGTTCGCGTCCGTCGGGGTGGGCGACACGTTCGGGTCGGTCTGCGCGGCCGCCAGCTCGTTCTTGTTCAGCGCCACCTCGGTCGTGCCGTCGCCCTGCGTCGGGTCGGCCTTGTACCACTGGAAATTGAAGAACCGGTCGCTCGCGGCGTTGACCAGCCGCATCCGGTAGGTCTTCGGCTGAAGCGTCACCTTCGGGTAGGCGACCCCGTTGACGATGGGGGTGTCGTTGAACTGTTCCATGCCCATCGAGATGTTCGGCGTGCCGGGGATCTGCTCCGGCTCGCAGAACGGGGCGGTCCGGTACTGCCAGGTCGACTCGTCGTCCAGCTTGCACTTCGGGTCGTAGTACGGGTTGGCGATCGGCCCGTACTTGGTGTCATGGGCCGGCGGCCAGAACCACGGCCCGTACATCCAGCGCCCGTACGAGCTCATGCCCGACGGGTCGCCCGGGTTCTGCGCAGGCATGTAGACGTGGTGGTACCAGAAGCTGCCCTTGGTGCCCCAGCGCTTCGTGTCCCAGGTGGGGTCCTGACCGTAGGAGATGATCGTGCCGTTGGCGTCCTTCTGGTCCTTGAGCTGGGAGTCGTCCGGCACGAACGTGCGGTCCTGGACGAGCAGCGGGATGGTGTCACCCGCGTCGGGGATCGTGCCGCTGTTGACCAGCGCCTTCTCCGTGTCGTCGGTGATGGTGTAGCCCGCGGCCTCGCCGGCGTACACGTTCAGCCGGGTGATGCCGTAGGAGTGGTCGTGGTAGAACATCAGCCGGGCGCTCTGCTGGTTGGTGTAGTAGAACGTCGAGCAGCCGTCGTCCTTCACGGCGCAGAGTGTCGCCCCGCTGCCATCCACCATGTCCGGCACGTTTTGCACGCTGACACCCTGCGGCCAGTCCGTGGTCTCGCCGGCCGGGGTGATCCACTGGTGCGGGGTGCCGTCGCTGATCCACGGCGTGATGCCGCCGTGCAGGTGCAACGTGGCCCGGTTGTCCGTGAAGCAGCCGGCCTTGTCGTTCGTGCACATCGGATTGCGCACCTCGTCCATGACGGTGCCGTCATTCTTCGGTGCGGGCATCGTCATCGGACCCATGCCGGCGCCCATGCCGGTGCTGTCGACCGGCAGGAACAGGTCACCGTCGGCGCCCTTCGGGAGCAGGTTCCGGAATACGATCCGCGCCGGCCGGTCCTTGGTCGCGGCGATGAAGGGGCCCATCCACTGCGGTGAGGTCACACCCGTGTACGGCAGCGGCTGCCTGGTGCCGTCCATCAGCTCGTTGTAGAGCGGGACCTTCCGTCCGGGCACCGCGTCCGTCGACAGCTGGACGTAACCTCGCACCAGGGTGGGCGGCAGGTCCGAGGAGAACCGGGTGAGGTACTGCACAAGACCGATGACGTACTCGTCGGCCGGCTTGCCCTTGGTGGTGACAGACTCCGGCACACCCACAGGGATGAACTTCTCCGACGGCTTCGTCGATGGTTCATGCAACTGTGCGACGTCAGGACACCCCGTGCCGTCCGCCCCGGGGTCGCAGGTGACCGGCAGCTTGTCCTGGAACTTCTTCATCCCGACCGAGAGATAGCCGGCCCCCGGGTCGGTGACCTTGATTCCACTGATCGCGCCGGTGTCCGTCACGGCCTTTGCCGCTGCCCCGGTGCCTCCCTTGCCCGTCGGGTCGGTGAGGGTGACGTCGGGCGTTCCGGTGTAGCCGGAGCCGATCCTGTCTACGGTGAGCGCCACCAGTTTCAGACTGCTGGAGACATTTGCCGGCGTCGCGCCGCCGATCGGGTCGGCCAACGTCCCGTTGCGGATCACGATGCCGGGTGCGCTGCTGTAGCCGCTGCCGGGGTCGTCGACGGTCACCTTCGTGACGCTGCCGTCGGCAGCGAGATCGCCCGGGTCGACGTGCCCCTTGGCCACTGTGCCGTTCAGGTCGTCAGGAAGGTCGAAGTCCACCGTCGGCATGGTGTAGCCCGACCCGCCGTCCGTGATCGTCACGGCGCCCACCCCACCGAAGGCCGTTGCGGCAGCACCGTTGCCGCCGCCACCGGTGATGTCCACCGTGAAACCGCCGTAGCCGCCGCCGCCCGCGCCAGCCGTGAGACCGACCACGGCCCCGGACGACTTGACGGTGGCCTTCGCGGTCGCTGCCGTGGTGCCACCGTCGATGGTGACCGACGTCGCGCCGGCAACGTAGTCGTGCCCTGGGGCGGTCACTTCGATGTCGGCGATGCCGCCGGTCTGCGGGTCCACCGTGGCCGTCGCCTCGGCGCCGGTCCCGGCGCTGGCCGGGGCCACCTGTGCCCCGAAGGAGTACTGCCGGTCCTGGGTCGGGTAGAGCGGGTAGTCGGCCGAACCCACCGTCACCGTGCCACCCTCGGTCGGAGGCACATTGGTCGGCGGGGATGTGGTGCTGTCGACGCCGGCCGGGTACATGAAGGTGTCGGTGTGGGAGCTGAGACCGGTGTCGACCGGGATGCCCTGACCGTAGAAACCGATGACGTCGCCGGTCTGCACGGCGACGTCGGGGACGTCGTACGTCGTGACCTCTCCGGTTGCCGCGGTCGGCTTGGGCACCGTCTTCAGCCCGCTGTCGGCCACTACGGTGTACTTGTCCGGTGTGTCTGTCGGCCGCAGGACGTAGGCATGGAAGAGGCCGCCCTCGGATGCCGAGGGGCTCCCTCCTGGCTTGACCTGGTTCCAGGTCTGGAAGCCCTTGAGGGTGCCGTCGGGCAGCGGAGAGCCGCCCAGGACGACGAGCACCGGCCCGAGTTTGCCTTGCGGTGTCGCGTAGTCGGTCGCGTGTGCCCGCTCGACCAACGGGTTTCCCACAGACATCGCGGTGGACTTGATGGTCACTTTGGCCTTCGACAGGGTCAGCGGGCTGTTGGCCCAGTTTGCCCACGGGCCGAAGTAGTGTGGGACCTTCGTCTCGTCCGTCGGGCTGCTCGGCCCGCTGGTGGCGGCCGCCTGCGCCTGCTCGACCGGCGACGGCGGCAGACCCATCAAGATCGCCACCATTGCCCCGGCGCCGATCAGCGCGACGGAGCGCCGTCTCCGCTTCCCCAACGGTCTCATTGCCTGTTTCCTGAACACGTCTTCCCTCTCCCCTTGGTGACCCGCCGCCACTTGAGCGCTCGGGTCCGGCCCCCTGGCCCCCTGGAGGAGGCGAGAACGAAGCCACGAGCACTGCCACCGGCCGGTGGCGCGCGCGGCAAGTCTGCGGCCGGCCGCTGAGGGCAGGGCCGAAGATGACGCGCCTCTCATCCAGATGTCATGACGCGGCGTCGCGAGGCCGGACGGCGCGGGACGTCGGCACACCGGACGCGTCATCGCCCGGCGTGCAAGACTGCTCACACAACGTCATCGCGGTCGCCGTCGACGGGTGTCGAACCGGCTCAATCCCGACATCGTTGCGAGATCGACTGTGGAACGCCGGGTGCGGCCCTTATAAGATCCGAGGACAGCCGCAGATGACAGCCCAGGGGGCGCTGTCGAGTGCGCGGCGGGGGAGGAGGTGGTAGCCACCATGGCTCGGCTGTTGGTCGTCGAGGACGAGGCGCGGCTACGTGCCTACCTGAAGCGCACGCTGGAAGCGGACGGTCACGTCGTCGACAGCGCGGGGTCCGGTCCGGACGCCGTACGCCGTTTACGAGAAGGCGAGTTCGACCTGGTCGTGCTCGATCTCATGCTGCCGGGGTTCGACGGTTTCGAGGTGATGCAGCGCGCCTTCGACCGACGACCCGACCAGCGGGTTCTCGTCCTGTCCGCCGTGATGGACGTCGCCACCCGGGTCCGTTGCCTGCAGATCGGGGCCGTCGACTTCCTCGGCAAGCCCTTCGCGACCGCGGAACTGGTGGAGCGTATCCGCACCAGGCTCCGTGCGTCCTCCACCAGCGTTTCCCAGCGGTGGCTTCACATCGGGGAGGTCACCCTCGATCTCGAGCGGCAGGCGCTCAGTGTCGACGGGAGAGAGGTGCCCCTGTCGCACCGCGAGTTCATGCTGCTGGGCCACCTCATGCGGCGAGCGGGGGAGGTGTGCAGCCGGCCTGAGCTCCTCGCGAGCGTCTGGGGCTACGCCGACGACCTTGGCAGCAACGTGGTCGACGCGACGGTCCGCCGGATCCGCAGCAAGGTTCCTCGGCCGGTCATCGAGACGGTGCGCAATGTCGGATACGCGTTCAATGCCGGCTGAGCGCCGACGTCTCGTCTTCGTCGGCTGGGTGCTGTTCGCCGCGTGCAGCCAGTTGCTGCTGCTCATCGCGCCCGCCCTCGAGACCGTGGTGTTCCACCTGGTGTGGATCAGCATGTCCATCGTCTACGGCGTCCAGAGCTGGTCGGTTCGTCGCACGGCCGTCGTGCTGACCGTGGTCACCCTGGTCACCGGTACTGCGCTGAGCCGGTTCATAGCGAAGGGCCACGCCGAGTGGGACGAACTGGCCGAGGTCCCGCTGATGGCGCTGGTGTTCCTCGCCATGGTCTGGCACGTACGCCGGCGGGCCGCTGCCCTCGCGGAGACGCAGAGCCTTGTCGAGCGCGAGCGTCGCGCGCAGGAGGTCAAGGAGCTGTTCGTCCGCAACTGCTCGCACGAGATGCGTACGCCGATCACGGTGGCCCGCTGCTACGCGGAGATGGTCCGGAACGAGCTGCCGACCCCGGAGAGCAAGGACGACCTCGACGTGGTGGTGGACGAGCTGGACAAGCTCGGCAGCCTCGCCGGCCGTCTCCTCGTCCTGGCCGACGCCTACGAGCCCACCACGTTCGAGTGGGGCCCCGTCGACCTCGGCTCTCTCCTGCAGCGGACGGTCCAGCGCTGGCGGCCCGCCTCGGACCGTGACTGGCTCCTGGACGCGCCCGCCGTCCTGGTCGAGGGTGACGAGTCCCGGCTCGAGGCTGCCCTCGACGCCCTGGTGGAGAACGCCGTGAAGTTCACCGTGGACGGGGACGCCATCGCGCTGCGCTGTCGCGCGACCCGCAGCGGTGCCGTGGTCGACGTGAAGGACACGGGCATCGGCTTCGCCCGGTCGGGGGCCGACGACGGGAGTGGCCAACCCCAGTCGTCGGGTCGCCCAGGCACCGGGCTCGGCCTGGCGATCGTGCGTGCCGTCGTCGAGGGGCATGGCGGTAGCCTCGCCGTGGTGTCCGAGCCGCCGAGCGGCTCGTTGCTCCGGATAGCGCTGCCGCTGCACCCACCGGCGGCCGAGCCAAGGCCGGCACCGGCCGGCCCGTCAGGGCAGCCACGCCTGCGAGCGGCTCAGATCGAGGATTCCGCCTGAACTCGGCTTGGTGAACCCCTGCGCCGAACTCGTCGTGGACGCCCTCGACATGGCCCACGGACGGGCCCGTCTGGAGCCCGGCTGCGTCATACACAGTGATCGCGGAAGCGGGTACACGTCGAACCAATTACGCGATCAAATACGGAAGTTGGGGATGCGGTAGAGCTGCGGACGCACCGGATCATGATTCGACAACGCCGCCGCGGAAAGCTTCTGGGCCCTGCTCAAGGAGGAGATCGGCACCCGCACCTGGCCCAACCGGGGGCGGGCCAGGTTTGACGGACTCCTCGGGGGTCAGGCTGACCGGAAGGCCAGTCGAAACTCCCCAGATTCTCCCCAGGACTGATCGGACGCGATACCTCAGGTTGCGCGACGCCCACCTGGTCCGTGGATTTCCAGGGGGTCAGGCCGTATAGCCTGGGGAAATGCTTACAGAGGTCATCGCGACGCGCTACGTCACGCCGCTGCGTGAGGGCGGTTCGCTCCCGGGCATCGTCGAAGCCGACGATCTCGGTACGTATGTCATGTAAGCTACGAGGTCGCGCCGGTCACCTGGGCTTTTGGTGTGCGTGACACCCCTGACCTGCGAGAACTCTTTGTCAGACCCTTTCAGTGGCTTTCGGCTTTGTGCCGCTGGAACTCCCCCACGGGCTCTCCAGGAGCTGGAAGAACTCCCCAGGAACTCCCCACCGCGCGGCGCTGGGCCCAGGCGCGGGCGGTGGCGCAGAAGTCCGGGCGCACACTGGTGACGGTGCCGGTGTGCCAGTCCTGTCCGCCGTCCCAGCGCCCGCAGAAGTCGGCGACGCGGTGGGCCAGGACGTCGCGGCGTTCGGTGATGGCCAGTGAGCCAGCACGGCGAACGACCTCGTCCGGCTGGTGGGCCGTGGGCCGGGAGAG
The DNA here is from genome assembly GCF_044455345.1 of Streptomyces sp. NPDC051286. Lineage (NCBI taxonomy): Bacteria > Bacillati > Actinomycetota > Actinomycetes > Kitasatosporales > Streptomycetaceae > Streptomyces > Streptomyces sp. NPDC051286. Next base: position 47,657 of record NZ_JBITER010000025.1, read on the forward strand.
CGGGGCCGGCACCGTGCCGAGGACGAGATGCGCGCCGTCACCGCCTTCGGTCGCCTGCTTGCGCAGCCCCTTGATGTAGCGGCTGGTCGAGAATTGGCCGCAGCGGTGGACTTCGCGGGCGAGGTACCAGCACACCTCGGCGGCCGGAGGTCCGTCCGCCTCGTCGACGGCGAGCGCGACAGGGACGGGGCAGTGGTGCCAGGCGCGGCGGCGCGCAGGATGCCGACCCGGTCGAGGACGCTGGGCGCGATCAGGAGACCCTTCTGTAAGAGCGCGGGTCCAGCCCCGTTGCCGCGGGCGCGGACAGGGCGGCGGTTCGACGAATTCGACGGCCACGTGATGCCCGCGGCGAGCGTGCGGGTCCAGGGCGCGTCCACCGCCTCGCGCGCCCGCGCCGCCGGCGCGGCGGCGCGCCCACGCCTGGGCATCAGGCGGGCAAGCCGTCGAAAAGGGCCGTTCATACGGGTTCCCGTCATGCGCGGGCGTCACGGTCAGCGTGGTTGGCGCAGTCCTGCGAGGAGGAGTGCGATCAGCTGGCGTGCGTCGTAGCGGGGGTCGCTTTCGGTGCCGATGCAGAGGTTTCCGATGCCGCGCATGAGGTGGTAGGCGTCGAGGCCGGGGTGGATCTCGCCGGCGGCGGCTGCGGCGTCGAGGAGCTGGGTGCACACCGGCAGGAGGCGGTCGAGGAAGTAGGCGTGCAGCGTCTCGAAGCCGGTGCTGTCGGTCTGCATCGCGGCGGCCAGGCCGTGCTTGGTGACCAGGAAGTCGACGAAGAGGTCGACCCAGCGTTCGAGGGCGGCGAAGGGTGTCGGGCCTGCCGCCAGCAGGGCCGGGCCGGTTTCGGCGCAGGTGTCGACCTGGTGGCGGTAGACGGCGATGACGAGGTCGGCCCGGTTGGGGAAGTGGCGGTAGAAGGTGGCCAGTGCGACGCCGGCTTTGGCGGCGATCTCGCGTACCGGCGCGTCCACTCCCGAGGTGACGAAGACCGCGGCGGCGGCGTCCAGCAGGGTCTGCTGATTGCGCCGGGCGTTTTTGCGCTTGGAGGTGGCCGAACTTCCCTGGCGCTGGCTGCTCTCGTTCACCACGGCACTCCTTTCAAGACCGGTCTTGCAAAGCGGAACCATGTTCCGTATCGCGCAGCCCGGGCGACAAGAGCCTGCTCACGCTGTTCGGAGCCGAGCACTCGCTCGGCGGCATCCCCGGCCACCAGGTTGCCGAGACGACCGACGAGAGCCCCGCGCGCGTCGCCCTGATCCAGCAGCTCACCACGGCCTTCTTGCACCGCACCCTCCACGGCGACGACGCCGCCTGGAAGGCGGCGGCCACCGCGCTGGAGGCCGCCCCCGAGTCGCTCGGGAACCTGCGGAGCAAGTGAAGAACCTCCCCACCGCCGACGATCGCGACTGCACCAGAAAGGACATGTGATGATCCTCGTCACCGGAGGACTCGGCTTCATCGGATCGCACACCGTGCGCGCACTGCTCGACCTGGGCGCAGACTGCGTCGTGGTCCAGCGCCGCGCCCGCGAACTCCCGCCCGTACTTGCCGGAGCACAAGTGAAGGTCGAGCAGGCGGATATCACCGACCGCGATGCCCTGCTCGCCGTCGGCCGCCGCCACGACATCACGGGCATCGTGCACCTGGCCGGGTCCTACCCTTGGCCGCCCGTCCCGGAAGCGCCGGTCGAGGCGACCCGGCAGGCGCTCGTCGGGCTGCTGAACATCGCACAGGCGGCACAGGATTGGGGCGTGCGGCGCCTGGGCATCGCCAGCACGATCGGGGTCTACCTCGGCGCCGAGAACGACGGACCGCTGTGCGAGGACGCTCCGCTGCCGATGACCGCGCCCGTCTCGATCCCCACCTTCAAGAAGGTCGGCGAAATGCTGGGCGGATTCCTCGCCGACACCACGGGCATCGACATCGTCAACTGCCGTATCTCCGGCACCTGGGGCCCGCTCGGTCACCCCGATCCCTTCTTCGCCGCGCCCGCCCTCATCCATGCGGCCGCCCACGGCACGGCCCCGGACCTCACCCACCTCGTACACCCGGCCTTCGCCGAGGACGGGCTCGACCTGACCTACGTGAAGGACACCGGGCGGGCGATCGCCCTCCTCCAGCTCGCGGACAAGCTGAACCACCGCACGTACAACGTCGGCTCCGGCCGGGCCACGACCAACGCCCAGATCATCGAGGCGATTCTGAAGACGGTCCCCGACGCCCAGGTCGACCTTCCCACCGGAGGCACCGCACCACATCTGGTCCTCGACATCAGCCGCCTGAAGGAAGACACCGGCTACCAGGCTGAGTACGACACCGAACGAGCCGTCGGTGACTACCTCGCGTGGCTCCGCGCGGGCAACAACAGCTGAGCCAAACCCGCCCTGGCATGGGGGACCCGTCCATGCCTGCCCGGACAGTGGTGGGGGCGCCCCCGTGCGCCCCCACCGCCGTACTGCGAGACGCCACCCTGCCCCAGGCAACGCGTATCCGGACGGGACCGCGGCCCAGCGGCGGCCTGAGCAGGGGCACCGTCGATGTGGTCGCATGACGCTGAAGCCCGAATGGGGACGTTGCTTCACACTGCAGCCCCCTTCGGGTGTCGGTACGGTCGGATCGTCAAGCGCCGCCCGTAATGAGCTCCGCCGCGCGTTCGGCGATGGCGAGGACTGTGGCGTTGGGGTTTGCGGCAGGAAGCGAGGGCATCACCGACGCGTCGATGATCCTCAGCCCGTCGACGCCATGGACGCGGAGCTGCGGGTCGACGACGCCATCGTCGCTGGTGCCGATCCGGCAGGTGCAGGCGGTGTGGTAGTAGGAGTTGGTTGCGCGGCGAAGGAAGTCCCGCTCCTGGTCCGGTTCGTGCGCTGGTGGGCCGGGAAGCACTTCCTGGTCTCGCAGGGCGGCGAACGCCCGTGTCTCGCCGAGCCGGTATGCGAGGTGCAGCCCGGCCAGCATGGAGTCCATGTCAGCGGGATCAGCGAGCAGCCCGGGATCGATCAGCGGAGCGGCGGCGACGTCGTCGGACGTGAGTGTGACGGATCCCCGGCTGCGCGGATACAGCGCGGCAAACCCGATCGAGTACCCGCTCGGTGGCTTCTGCACGGTCGGCGGACCGTAGGGGAGGTCGAGGAAGAGCAGTTGCAGGTCCGGGTGGTCCAGGTCGGGCTCGGTGTGGACCACCGCGGTGATGTCGGAGTGGTCGTTCACTCCGTCCGGCAGCGGCTTGGCCGCTGTGTACACCACCGCGGCAAGCGGATGATCCTGAAGGTTCTTCCCGACGGCCGGGAGGTCGGCCCTGGTCTCGATACTGAGGGTGCGCAGCTCGTCGGCGGGTCCGATGCCGGAGAGCATGAGCAACTGCGGTGACCCGATGGCCCCCGCGCACAGCAGCGTCTCATGGGACGCTTCCGCCCGTCGTGGCTCACCGTTGAGGGTGTAGTCGACGCCTGTGCACCGCCCGTTGGCGAACACCAGCCGGTGCACCAGCGCCCCGGTCCTGACGGTGAGGTTGGGCCGGTCGAGTACCGGACGAAGGTACGCGTCGGCGGCGGACTGGCGCGTTCCGTCGACAACGTTCATGTCCCAGTAGGCCGCGCCTTCCTGCCGCTCGCCGTTGATGTCGTCCGTGGTGGGATAACCGAGCTCGGTGAGTGCGTCGAGCCCGGCGCGCGCGACCGGGTGGATGGTGGTTGGCGGGCCGACGTGCATCGGCCCGCCGACCCCGCGGTAGCGGGTGTCGCGATCGCGGGTGTCTTCGCTGCGACGGAAGCAGGGCAGCAGCGACTCGTAGTTCCACCCGGTCGCGCCTGCAGCCTCCCAGACGTCGTAGCTGTCGCGATGCCCACGCAGGTGAGCCATCGCATTGATGCTGCTGGACCCGCCGAGCACTTTGCCTCGCGGGTAGGCCCGCACGCCGCCGCCGAGGCCCGGCTCGGCCACGGTCGTGAACCCCCAGTCGACCTCGCTGCCGATCAGCGTCGGCCAGGCCGGCGGGATGGCCATGCGGTCCGGGCCGGTCGCCGGCCCTGCCTCGAGCAGCAACACTCTCACCCGGGGATCCTCCGACAGCCGGGCCGCGAGCACGCAGCCCGCGGTGCCACCGCCCACGACGACATAGTCGCATCTGCTGTTCATGACGTCCTCCAAAAGCGGCGCCCCGGCAAGGCCGCCCTGTCCGGCCCCGATCCGGTCTCGGCCTGCGCCATGCCCTGGCGGGCCCGGGACCGGGCCTCGACGAACCGCGCGGCGCCTCGTCTTTCCCCGCAGGTACGCCACCCCTTGAAGATGAGGGGTCGGGCAGTCATGAAAGCGTGCCGACCAGGAGCGCAAGGCGGGTGTGCAGATGACCCGGACCCGGGGTGTCAAAGATCTGCCCCACCGGAAAGTGACTCCAGGCCAGAGTAGGCGGCAGTGCCCGGCGCAGCGAGCTCAGCGCCCGGTCGGAAGGTGACCTGTAGTTGACCGGATCAACTGCGCTCTCACAGCTTCAGGTGGCAGGCCATTCGGGCGAGAGGGACGATGGGCGGGAGGGGAGGAGGTCCGAAGGTGTCTGCCCCGCACGTTCCCTCAAGGGTGGCTGAGGCGGCGGTTCTCCGAGAGCGCGGCCCCGGCCCCGTCCCCGTGACGTTGGTGGTCAACGGCGTCGAGCGCACTGTGGACATCGAGCCACGGGTGAGCCTCCTGGACGCGTTGCGTGAGCGGCTGCACCTGACGGGCGCGAAGAAGGGCTGTGACCAGGGAACCTGCGGGGCGTGCACCGTGTGGGTCGACGGCCGCCGAATTCTGGCGTGTCTCACCTTGGCCATCGCCTGCGAGGGACACGAGGTCATCACGATCGAGGGCCTCGCCGAGGGTGACGAGTTGGATGCGATGCAGAGCGCCTTCATCGAGCAGGACGCGTTCCAGTGCGGCTACTGCACCCCGGGCCAGATCATGTCCGCGGTGGCACTGCTCAGAGAGGGGCATGCGCGCGACGACGCGGAGATCAGGGAGTGGATGAGTGGCAACCTGTGCCGCTGCGCCGCATACCCCCACATTCGTGCCGCCATCAGCACGGTGCGTGACCGATCCCAGGAGACCGTATGCGGCCCATCAGCTACTCGCGAGCCGGTGCCGTAGCCGAGGCGGTGGCGACGGTCGCCTCCGATCCCACCAGCGACTTCCTGGCCGGAGGGACGACGGAGGTCGACCTGCTGCGACAGAACGTGCTGCTGCCCAGGCGGCTGGTGGACATCAATGGCCTGCCGCTGACGCAGATCGAGGAGCGGCCGGACGGCGGCGTGTACATCGGGGCGCTGGCCCGGATGAGCGAGGTGGCCGAGGCGCCTGCTGTACGCGAGCGCTTCCCGCTCATCGCACAGGCCCTGGAGCTGGGGGCCTCCGCCCAGTTGCGGCACATGGCCAGCATGGGCGGCAACATGATGCAGCGGGTGCGCTGTGGGTACTTCCGGGACGGGATCTCACCGTGCAACAAGCGGGACCCGGGGAGCGGCTGCAGTGCGCTCGACGGATTCAACCGCGGGCACGCGGTGCTGGGGACAAGCGATCACTGCATCGCCACTCACCCGTCGGACGTGGCTGTGCCGCTGGTGGCGCTGGACGCCCGGATTCACACCGAGGGCCCGCACGGTCGGCGCGTCTATGCGATCGACGACTTCTTTCTCTTGCCGGGGACGACCCCGCACCTGGAGCACCCGATTGAACACGGCGAACTGATCGTGGGCATCGAGGTGCCGGGAAATCGCGCCGCCGCTCACTCCCTGTACCTGAAGGTGCGCGACCGTGAATCGTACGAGTTCGCTCTGGCCTCGGTGGCGGCGGCACTGACGGTGACCGTCGGGGTGATCCGCGAGGTGCGGCTGGCGCTGGGCGGCGTGGCCACCAAACCCTGGCGGGCCTGCCGGGCCGAGGATGTGCTGCGCGGAGCACGCGCCGACCCGGACACCTTCGCCCGCGCCGCGCGTGATGAGCTCGCCGCCGCCCGGCCCCAGTTGCTTAACGCGTTCAAAGTCGAGCTGGCCCAGCGGACCATGATCCGCGCTCTGGAGACCCTCACCAGCACGGAGAAACGGTCATGACGAGCGCACTTGCGATCGGAGCACCCGCGGTCCGGGTCGATGGCCGCCACAAGGTTACTGGCGCGGCGCGTTACTCGGCGGATGTGCACCTGGAGGGGCTGGCGTACGCGGTTTTGGTGGGGGCCAGGGTGCCGAGCGGACGCATCACACGCATCGACACCACCGAGGCACAGGAGAGCTGGGGCGTACACGCGATCCTGACCCACCAGAACCTGCCGAAGATCGCGGCCCAGCCCCCGCTGCTCCCTGTGCTCGCGGTCGTACCCACTCCCGGGCAGAGTTTCTTCCCCCTGCAGGACGAGGTGATCCACTACTTCGGCCAGCCGGTCGCCCTCGTGGTCGCCGACACCCTGGAGCGCGCCCAGCACGCCGCCGCGCTCATCCGCATCGACTACGAGCAGTCGCCGCCGGTGACGACGCTCGAGCAGGGCCGCGACCACGCCTACGAGCCTGAGGCGATCTTCGGCGGGTTCATCCCCGGCCGGGACGAGCGAGGCGATGTGAACGCCGGCCTGGTTCAGGCCGATGTACGCGTCGATGCCACATACACCTACGCGGCCAACAACCACAACCCGATCGAGCCGTCAGCCACCACCGCAGCATGGGACGGGGACCGGCTCACCCTCTACGACGCCACCCAGAGCGTCGCCTCCGTCCAGGTCACCGTCGCCGCACTGCTCGGCCTGACCCCCTCCAAGGTGCGCGTCATCTCCCACTTCGTGGGCGGCAGCTTCGGCTGCAAGGCATCGACCTGGGCGCACCCGGTCCTGGCAGCCCTCGCAGCACGCCAGGTGAGGCGCCCGGTCGAACTCTGCCTCACCCGGGAGCAGATGTTCACATCTGTCGGCCATCGTGAGGAGCAGGAACAGCGCATCACGCTGGGAGCGACCGGCGAAGGGCGCCTGACCGCGCTACGCCACCACAAACTCTCGCCCACCTCGCCCTTCGACGATTGGGCCGAACCCTCACTCGGAGTGGCCTCCCGCATCTACGCGTGCCCCAACTACGAAGGCGTGTACCGGCTGTTCCGGGCCAGCACCATGACGCCCACCTTCATGCGGGCTCCCGGCGAGGCCACGGGTATGTTCGCCCTTGAGAGCACCATGGACGACCTCGCCCACCAGCTGGGCATCGACCCCGTCGAACTGCGGCTGCGCAACTACGCCGACATCGACCCCACCACCGGCAATCCCTGGTCCAGCAGCGGCCTGAAGGAGTGCTACCAGCGCGGTGCAGAACGCTTCGGCTGGCAGCGCCGCAACCCCGAACCACGCTCCCACCGCGACGGCCGCTGGCTCGTCGGCTACGGCATGGCCACGGCCGGTTACCTCGTCTTTGAGCCCGTCAACCCCCAGCGCGCCAGAGCCCGGCTGTACGCGGACGGCACCGCGGTCGTCCAGGCCGCCACCCCCGACTTCGGCACCGGAGTCGCCACGGTGATGACTCAGGTTGTCGCCGACGCCCTCGGCATCTCACCGGAACGGTGCCGCTTCGAAGGAGGCGACACCACGCTGCCCACCATCGCCCTAGCAGCCGCCTCCGCCGGCGCCGGCATGATCAGTGCCGCTGTCCACACCGCCGCCACCAACCTGCGCGACCAGCTCGTCGCCCGGGCGATCGCGGACCCCCGGTCCCCGCTGCACGGAGCCGCTCCCAGCACCGTCGTCGTCGACGACGGCCGAATGGCGCTACGCGGCCGGCCCGAGACCGGAGAGAGCTACGGGGAGCTGCTGGATCGCAAGTTCCTGCCTGACGTGGAAGCCGTCGGCGTGTGGAGCCCTGCTCCAGAGGCCGCCGAATACGGGATGATGACCTTCGGCGCCCAGTTCGCCGAGGTCGCAGTCGACCCCGACCTCGGCCTGGTCCGGGTCCGGCACATGGTCGGCGCCTTCGCCCCCGGCCGGGTGCTCAATCCCCTGACCACCCGCAGCCAGCTCATGGGCGGCATGCTGTGGGGATTGGGACAGGCCCTGTTGGAAGCGAACTACATGGACCCGCGCCGCGGCCGCTGGGTTGCATCCAGCCTGGGCGACTACCTGGTTCCGGTCAATGCCGACGCTCCTGAGGTCGACATCGAACTCATCGAGGTGGAGGACAAGGTCGTCAATCCACTCGGCGTCAAGGGCGTCGGCGAGATCGGCCAGGTCGGCGCAGCCGCGGCCATCGCCAACGCGGTCCACCACGCCACCGGACGCCGCATCCGCAAATTGCCCATCACGATAGAAGACCTGCTGTGAAGCTGATCGGGAGCGGGGGAGTGGGCCGCAGGCCGGAACTCCCCAGGTTCTCCCCAGGGCTGATGGGCGGTCCTCGCGGGACGGGTGGAGATTCGGCCCGCCCCTTGGATTGTGAAGCTCGACCGCCGGATAGCCTGGGGAAATGCTTACAGAGGTCATCGCGACGCGCTACGTCACGCCCCTGCGTGAGGGCGGCTCGCTCCCGGGCATCGTCGAGGCCGACGATCTCGGTACGTATGTCATGAAGTTCACCGGCGCAGGGCAGGGCCGGAAGACCCTCGTCGCGGAGGTCATCTGCGGGCAACTTGGCCGGCGGCTGGGACTGCGGGTCCCGGAACTCGTCACCATCCAGCTCGACCCGGTCATCGGGCTCGCGGAGCCGGACCAAGAGGTGCAGGAACTGCTCAAGGCGAGCGGCGGGCTGAATCTCGGAATGGACTATCTGCCCGGTTCGATCGGGTTCGATCCACTCGCCTACCAGGTGGACCCGGCAGAGGCCGGGAAGGTTGTGTGGTTCGATGCGTTGATCAATAATGTCGACCGGTCGTGGCGGAACCCCAACATGCTGGTCTGGCACGGGGACGCCTGGCTCATCGATCACGGTGCCACGATGATCTGGCACCACAACTGGCCGGGTGCGCAGGCCTCCGCGGCCAAACCGTACAACGCCTCCGACCATGTGCTCGCGCCCTTCGGCCCGGACATCGCCGCCGCGGCCGCCGAGCTCGCCCCGCTCGTCACCGAGCAACTGCTGACCGAGGTGACCGCTGAGGTGCCCGACGAGTGGCTGGTCGACGAGCCCGGTTTCGACACGACGGACGCGCTGCGCCGCGCCTACGTGGAGCCGCTGCTGGCGCGCGCCGCCACCATCCACCAGCGGATCTCGATGGACGCGCCCACGAAGTCGACGCCGTCCCGGGCGCCGGGGTGGCTGACCGAGCATCTCACTCCGTGGCCGCACCCCACGAAGAAGGACCGTGCCGAGAAGGCGGCAGCCGACCGGGCCGACGAGGCACAGAGCAGCAAGGACGACAGTCAGTGAGCAAGCGTGATGTCTTCGAGTACGCGCTGCTGCGCGTCGTGCCCCGGGTCGAGCGCGGTGAGTGCATCAACGCGGGCGTGCTGGTGTACTGCCGCGCCAGGTCCTTTGTGGCGGCCCGCACCCATCTCGACGAGAGCAAGCTGAGGGCGCTCGACCCGGACGCCGACGTGGTCGGGGTCCGGGCGGCACTGCGGGCCGTCGAGGGCGTCTGCGGTGGCGGCGACGCGGCCGGCCAGGCCGCCGGTGACGACGCCGGGCGGCGCTTTCGCTGGCTGATCGCTCCGCGCTCCACGGTGGTCCAGCCGAGCGCCGTGCACAGCGGTCTCACCGCCGACCCGGAGGCCGAGGTCGAGCGGCTGCTCGACCTGCTGGTGCGCTGATCCGGCCACCGTCGGTGCCGCGCGCGGACCCTGAGGTCGCGGCGCCGTCCGGTGTGACATGCACTGCTGCGCCTGTGGGCCGTTGACACCGAGTGTCAGGGCTTCTAGCGTCTCGTCTGCTGAAGGTACTAAGCGGTTGCTCAGTTGTCGGGGGCTTCCTGACGTCCGCTGAGCCGCGATCCAAGGGCGAGGAGAGCCGAGCATGTCCACCACCGAGCAGCGTGTCGCCATCGTGACGGGAGCGGCGCGAGGTATTGGCGCCGCCACTGCGGTACGCCTGGCGGCCGAGGGCCGCACCGTCGCCGTACTCGACCTCGATGAGGCGGCCTGCAAGGACACCGTCGAGAAGATCACCGCCGCCGGGGGCACCGCCCTGGCCGTCGGCTGCGACGTGTCGGACAGCGCCCAGGTGGAGGCCGCCGTGGCGCGGGTCGCCACCGAGCTCGGCGCGCCGACGATCCTCGTCAACAACGCGGGCGTGCTCCGCGACAACCTGCTCTTCAAGATGAGCGAGTCCGACTGGGACACTGTGATGAACGTGCACCTCAAGGGCGCGTTCCTGATGGCCAAGGCCGTCCAGAAGCACATGGTGGACGCCGAGTTCGGCCGCATTGTCTCGCTGTCCTCGTCCTCGGCGCTCGGCAACCGCGGTCAGGCGAACTACTCCGCCGTCAAGGCCGGTCTGCAGGGCTTCACCAAGACCCTTGCCAAGGAGCTCGGCAAGTTCGGCATCACCGCCAACGCCGTCGCCCCCGGCTTCATCGTCACCGAGATGACCGCGCAGACCGCGGCCCGGGTCGGCATGGGCTTCGAGGAGTTCCAGGCCGCCGCCGCCACCCAGATCCCCGTGCAGCGCGTCGGTCGCCCGGAGGACGTCGCCAACGCCATCGCCTTCTTCACCGGCGACGACGCGGGCTTCGTCTCCGGCCAGGTCATGTACGTCGCCGGCGGACCGCTCAACTGACCCGAAGGGCGGCAGACATCATGACTGTGCAGGACAGCGGGAAGGTCGCGCTCATCACGGGCGCGAGCCGGGGGATCGGTTACGGAATCGCGGAGGCGCTCGTCGCCCGCGGCGACCGGGTGTGCATCACCGGGCGCGGCGAGGACGCTCTCAAGGAGGCCGTCGAGAAGCTGGGCTCCGACCGGGTCATCGCCGTCGCGGGCAAGGCGCACGACGAGGCGCATCAGGCGGCGGCGGTCGAGCGCACCATGGAGGCGTTCGGCCGCGTGGACTTCCTGGTCAACAACGCCGGTACGAACCCGGTGTTCGGCCCGATCGCCGATCTCGACCTCAATGTCGCGCGCAAGGTCTACGAGACCAATGTGATCTCGGCGCTCGGCTTCGCCCAGCAGACCTGGAAGGCCTGGCAGAAGGAGAACGGCGGAGCGATCGTCAACATCGCCTCGATCGCCGGTATCTCCGCCTCGCCCTTCGTCGGTGCGTACGGCATGAGCAAGGCGGCCATGGTCAATCTGACCCTGCAGCTGGCGCATGAGTTCGCCCCGGTCGTCCGGGTCAACTCGATCGCTCCGGCCGTGGTCAGGACCAAGTTCGCCGCGGCGCTGTACGAGGGGCGTGAGGCGGAAGCGGCAGCCGCATATCCGCTCGGCCGGCTCGGTGTCCCGGAGGACATCGGCGGAGCCGCTGCGTTCCTCACGTCGAGCCAGTCCGACTGGATCACCGGACAGACGCTGGTGGTCGACGGAGGCATCTTCCTGAATGCGGGCCTGAGCTGAGAACAGCCTGCTCCGGTTTGGCCCTGATTGACTCAAGTGCCCCGTCGGGCCTGCGGATTGACCTGGCGGGGCGCTGCGGTATGGTCTGCCGACCCATGGCTGATCGAGGAGCGTGCACGTGTTCTACCGGGCCAGGCTGCAGGCGGCTGCAGCCCTTGCTTCCCTTTCTTTGCTGGCCGGCTGCGGCCTGCTCTCCGACAACGGCTCGGAGGCGGAGCAGAAGATAGTCGTCGGCACCACGAGTGAGCCCTCCACCCTCGATCCGGCGGCGGCATGGGACAACTCGTGGGAGCTGATGCGTAATGTCTTCCAGACCCTGGTGAGCTTTCCCACCGGCAGTTCGAGCCCCGAGCCCGACGCCGCGGACTCCTGTGTGTTCACGGACCGGACCAGCACGGCCTACCGCTGCACGCTCAAGAAGGGCCTGAAGTTCTCCAACGGGGATGAGCTCGACGCCGAGGCTGTGAAGTACTCGATCGACCGGATCACGACCATCAAGGTCAAGGGCGGCCCCCACGGCCTGCTCGGCTCGCTCGACCGGGTCGAGACCAAGGGCGACGACACCGTCATCTTCCACCTGAACAGGCCGGACGCCACGTTCCCGTTCATTCTGGCCACCCCCGCGATGTCCCTCGTGGCACCCAGCGACTACCCGAAGGACAAGATCCGCGAGGACGGCAAGGTCACCGGGTCGGGCCCCTACCTCCTGAACAGCTACGTGCCGGGCGACAAGGCCGAGCTGGTGAAGAACCAGGGCTACAAGGGCTTCGCCAACCGCAAGAACAACGCCGTGACCATCCGGTACTTCACGGGGTCCGACCCCATGGTCGACGCGCTGAAGAAGAACGAGATCGACGCCACCTACCGCGGCCTCACGGCGGAGGAGGTGGTGAACCTCGAGGACAACGAGGACGAGAACAGCAAGCTGCAGCTGATCGAGACCGTCGGCGCCGACATCCGCTTCCTGGTCTTCAACCCCGAGGACCCGGCTGCCGGGAACCCGGCCGTCCGCCGGGCCGTCGCGCAGCTCGTCGACCGGGACGCGCTCGTCGCCAAGGTCTACCAGGGCACCGCCGAGCCGCTGTACTCCATGATCCCCAAGGGTATCGCCGGCCACACCACCAGCTTCTTCGACAGCTTCGGCAACCCGAGCAAGGAGAAGGCCAAGCAGATCCTGGCCAAGGCGGGCATCACCGAGCCGGTCGCGATGACGTTCTGGTACACCACCGACCGGTACGGCTCGTCGACGGAAACCGAGTTCGGTGAACTGAAGCGTCAGCTGGAGGCGTCGGGTCTGTTCAAGATCACGCTGAAGGGCCTGCCGTGGAAGAAGTTCCAGGAGGGCTTCACCAAGGGTCAGTACCCGGTCTTCGGCCGCGGCTGGAACCCGGACTTCCCGGACCCGGACAACTTCATCGCCCCCTTCGTGGGCAAGGAGAGTGTCACCGGGATGCCGTACGACAAGACCGAGATCACCCGGCACCTGCTGCCGCAGACCCGCCAGGAGAGCGACCGGGGCGCGGTCAGCAAACAGTTCGAGCAGGCTCAGAACATCCTGGTCGACGACGTCCGGCTGCTGCCCCTGTGGCAGGGCAAGCTCTATGTCGAGGCGGGCGAGGACATCGGTGGCGGCGAGCGCGCCCTGGACCCGCAGACGGTCATGCAGATGTGGGAGCTGTACCGCAAGACCAGCTGGTAGGACTCGCCCGGCCGGTTGTCAGTGGCCCCCGGTAGGTTCTGTGATCGAGAACCGATTGCGTACCGGAGGTTGTTGAAGTGACTGACACCGACCTGCTGCCCGAGTCCTGGCGCGGCGTCCTCGGCGAAGAGCTGCAGAAGCCGTACTTCAAGGAGCTCACCGAGTTCGTCGAGGAGGAGCGGGCGAAGGGACCGGTCTACCCGCCCCGCGAGCAGGTCTTCGCGGCCCTGGAAGCCACTCCGTACGACAAGGTGAAGGTCCTGGTCCTCGGCCAGGACCCGTACCACGGCGAGGGGCAGGGGCACGGGCTGTGCTTTTCCGTGCGGCCCGGCGTCAGGACACCGCCTTCCTTGCGGAACATCTACAAGGAGATGAATGAGGAGCTCGGCCTGCCGATCCCGGACAACGGGTATCTGATGCCGTGGGCCGAGCAGGGCGTCCTGCTGCTCAACGCCGTGCTGACGGTTCGCGCCGGCGAGGCCAACTCGCACAAGGGCAAGGGCTGGGAGAAGTTCACGGACGCAGTGATCCGCGCGGTGGCCACGCGGCCCGATCCGGCCGTCTTCGTGCTCTGGGGCAACTACGCCCAGAAGAAGCTCCCGCTGATCGACGAGGAGCGCCATGCGGTGGTGAAGGGCGCACATCCGTCACCGCTGTCCGCGAAGAAGTTCTTCGGCTCCCGTCCGTTCACGCAGATCAACGAGGCGGTCGCGGCACAGGGACACCAGGCCATCGACTGGCGCATCCCCGACCTGGGCTGAACTGCCCGGAGCCGCCCGACGGGCCCGGGGGCCTCTGTCGGGTTATGGCCGGCCGCGCCCGACCCGATAGAGGGTCCTAGCCCGAGCCTGAGCGGGATTGCCGGTGCCAGCCGCTAGCGTCGCCGTGACCGGAATCGAACGGGCTCCACCGGGCCCCATCGACGTCGACCGGGGTGAACCGGTAACAGCTGGACACATGCGAGGGAGACCGCGGTGACGGAGCAGCAGGAGGCGTCGACGGATGCCGTCATGACCAGGATCGGCCAGGCGATCATGCTGCTCCACGGCGGCGACCGGGAAGAGGCCCGTAACCGCTTCGGGGCGCTCTGGGCGGAGATCGGTGAGGACGGAGACGCCCTGCACCGCTGTACCCTCGCGCACTACATGGCCGACACCCAGGACGATCCCGGCGACGAACTGGCCTGGGACCTAAGGGCGTTGACCGCTGCCGAGGGGCTCTCCGGCGGGCGCGTCGCGGAACACGGGGACTCGCTCGCGGTGCGGGCCTTCTACCCCTCGCTCCACCTCAACCTTGCGGCGGACTATGTGAAGCTCCAGCGCCCCGAAGCCGCCCGGGTCCATCTGGACCGGGCCCGGAAGGCGTCCGAGGTTCTCGCGGATGACGGGGTGGACGACGGGTACGAGGGAGGGGTGCGCGCGGCGATCGGGCGGCTGGAGCGGCGGCTTCGGGAGCTGTGAGCCGAGGGCTGCCCCGAATCGTCGCGGCCCGCCGGCGACGGACGGGCCGCAACGATCCGAGTCGGCCGGATCCCGGTGGGATCCGGCCGACGGGGCGTTCAATGGCCGTAGGTGTCCTCACAGATCCGGGCTTCGGGGCTGCCCGCGGACCAGCCTCCGTAGGCCCGGCCGAGCGCGCAGACACTTGTCCCGGTGACGGGGACGGCGGGCGGATTCGGCACCCGCGCGGCTGTGGGCGGGGCATGACGGGGCCGGGGCACGCCGACGTGCTCCCGCTCCTGTGACGCGCGAGGCGCGGTGTGTTGGGTGTCCGAGCGCGCCTTCGCCGGTCGGCCGGACGCCTTCGGCGACGGCTTCGGGTCGGGGATCGCCTCCAGGGTGTCCCGGACCGGCGGCCCCACGATCTGGGGCGCCAGGTCCTGGGCTGGCCTGCTGGTCTCGGGCCGGGGCGCAATGGCCGGCCGGGGCTCCACGGACACACATCCGGTGACGGCTGTGACTGCCACGCCGACCAGGAGCTTCACGGTGATACTGGTTCGCTGCACCTGGGCAACTCTGCTGTGCGGGCAGGGCGCCGCGCGAGCCGGCCGGTGATGATTGGCCCTCACGAGTGACCCCGGTCAGCGCAACGCCCCGGCCGGCGGCGCCTGCACGCCGGGCGCCGTGGCGTGCGGGTCAGTCACCGGTCGTGCCGTCGATCCGCTCCCGGACGAGATCGGCGTGGCCGTTGTGCCGCGCGTACTCCTCGATCATGTGGGTGTAGATCCACCGCAGGTTGAACTGCTCGCCCTTGCGGCTGCGGCCGACCGACAGGTCGTCGAGCCCGTGCTTCGCGGCGATCTCCCGGGCCGCGTCGACCTCCGCCCGCCAGGTGGCCCCGGCCTTCTCCCAGCTGTCCGCCTCGGTGGGATGGAAGTCGCCGTCCTCGTCCTCATCGGTGCAGTACAGCGACTTCGCGTCCTCGCCGGCCATGACGTTGCGGAACCATTGGCGCTCCACCTCCGCCATGTGCCGTATCAGCCCGAGCAGGCTGAGCTGCGACGGCGGTACGGACGCCTCCCGCAGCTGGGCGTCGCTGAGCCCCACACATTTCAGTGCGAGCGTGTCGCGGTGATAGTCGAGCCAGCCCTCGAGCATCGGGCGTTCGGCGGCGGTGATGGCGGGTTCGGAACGTTCGTCTGTGGTCACGCCGGTCATTGTTTCCCGGCGATCACGACCTGGCCAGAGGTTATTCGCCGGAGGGTGCCAGCATGCCGCGCAGCAGTTCGGCGAAGCCGGTACGCAGCTCTTCCTCGGTCGGTACGGACCGGTGGTACGACCCCGCGGCGCACGAGAACATCAGCCCTTCGCACCAGGCCACCAGGGAGAGGGCGTGCCGCTCGGGCTCGGCCGAACCGGCTGCCGTCATCAGTGCCACCAGGGGTTCGCGGAACTGTCCGCCCGTCGCGTCGAAGAACTTCCGGAGCTCCGGCCGCCGGGTGGCCTCCAGGGCGAGTTCGTAGCGGCAGATGAGCAGGTGGGGGTGGCGGGTCAGGTATCGGTGCAGGGCATGGGCGAGGCTGCCGACGAGCGCGGTGACGTCGTGGGGCGGCCCGGTTCCGGCGTCCGGTTCGCCTTCCGGCCCGCCCCCGGCTGCGGGCATCGGAAGTTCGCTCGGAGCCAGGACCTGCGCCTCGCGCTCCGCCAGTCGCCGCACCGTCACCTCCAGGAGCGCCTGCCGGGTGCGCGCGTAATTGGACGTCGAGCCCTGGGGGAGTCCGGCGCGTTCGTCGACCGCCCGGTGGGTGAGCCCTCGCATCCCGCGCTCGGCGAGGAGTGCCAGGGCGGCATCGGCGATCAGATCCGGCCGGGAGGCGCCGCCGGTGCGTGTGGTCCTGGTGGCCATGAGATCACCCTACCGTTGCGACTACAGCTGTAGTATGTTGATCTCGTTACTACAGGTGTAGTTTCGAGGAGGCGTCATGGACAAGCCCCATGCGGTTGTCATCGGCAGCGGAATCGGCGGCCTCACCGCCGCCGTGGCCCTCTGCCGTCGCGGCTGGCAGGTCACCGTTCTGGAGCGAGCCGCTTCGCTGGAGCCCGTCGGCGCAGGCATCGGCCTGGCCCCCAACGCACAGCGCGCCCTGGACGTCATCGGCCTCGGCGACAGGATCAGATCCCTGGCAGCCTGGCAGGGCGACGGCGGTATGCGCAGTCCGAGCAGCCGCTGGATGTCCCGGATGGACAGCGCGACGGCGGCCGAGCGGTTCGGCGGGGCGATGGTCCTGCTCCACCGTGCGACCCTGATCGATGCTCTCGTGGCCGAACTGCCCTCATCCGTGATCCGGACAGGAACGACGGCGGAACTCGTGAACCCGGGCACCGTGGGCGGCGCCCGCGCCGTGGTCAGGACGCCCACCGCGGACCTCGAGGCCGACCTCGTCATCGCAGCCGACGGCATCAACTCGGCCGTACGCACGCACCTCTTCCCCGAGCACGCCGGGCCGTCGTACGCCGGCTTCACCACCTGGCGCGTCGTCGTCCCCGCGCCCGAGCGACCCTTCGCCCCGCACGAGACCTGGGGTCGCGGCGCCCTCTGGGGCACCCAGCCGCTCAAGGACGGCCGGATCTACGCGTACGCAGCCGCGGTCGCCCCCGCCGGAGCCCGGGCCGCCGACGACGAGAAGGCCGAGCTGCTGCGCCGCTTCGGCGCGTGGCACGATCCGATTCCGGGGATCATCGCCGCCGTCGAACCCGACCAGGTGCTCCGCAACGATGTGCACCATCTGATCGACCCGCTGCCCGCGTTCCACCGGGGCCGGACCGTCCTGGTCGGCGACAGCGCCCACGCCATGACGCCCACCCTCGCGCAGGGCGGGAATCAGGCCGTCGAGGACGGAATCGTGCTCGCCCACCATGCGGCGCCCGACGCCGACCTCGGGACGGCGCTCGCCGCATACAGCGCGGACCGGCTCCCCCGGACGAGCGCCATCGTCCGCAAGGCCGCCCGGGTGGCCCGGCTGATGCGGATGACCAGCGCCCCCGCCGTCGCGGTGCGCGACACGCTGATGTCCGCCGTGTCCCGGCTCGGGCCGGGACTGGTGCTGCGTACCTTCGACGGCATCGCGGACTGGCAGCCGCCGCAGCACACGTATGCTGCCCGGGCAAAGGGCATGCATATGACACAGCGTTAGTCAGAGGGAGACCCCAGTGAAGGTCGGCTGCATCGGGCTCGGCGACATCGCGCAGAAGGCGTATCTGCCGGTCCTCACCACCCTGCCCGGGGTCGAACTGCATCTGCAGACCCGCACTCCCGCCACCCTCGCCGCCGTCGCCGCGTCCCACCGGATCCCGCCGGAGCACTGCCACTTGGAGCTCGACTCGCTGATCGACCAGGACTTGGACGCCGCCTTCGTCCATGCCCCGACCTCCGTACACCCGGAGATCACCGACCGGCTGCTCCGAGCCGGTGTGCCCACCTACGTGGACAAGCCGCTCGCCTTCGAACTCGCCGATTCCGAGCGGCTGGTCGACCTTGCCGAGGAGCGCGGTGTCAGCCTGGCCGTCGGCTTCAACCGGCGGTTCGCGCCCGGCTATGCGCAGTGCATCGAGCACCCGCGCGAGCTGATTCTCATGCAGAAGAACCGGGTGGGCCTGCCCGAGGAACCGCGCGCCATGGTGCTCGACGACTTCATCCATGTCGTCGACACCCTGCGCTTCCTGGTGCCGGGGCCGGTCGAGCACACCGTCGTACGGGCGCGGATCCGCGAAGGCCTGATGCACCATGTCGTGCTGCAGTTGTCCGGAGACGGATTCACCGCCATCGGCGCGATGAACCGGCTCAGCGGCTCGACGGAGGAGCGGCTCGAAGTCTCCGGACAGGACTCCAAGCGGGAGGTCGTCAACCTTGCCGAGGTGATCGACCACAGGGGACAGCCGAGCCTGCGACGGCGTGGTGACTGGGTGCCGGTGGCCCGTCAGCGCGGCATCGAGCAGTGCGTGCTGTCCTTCCTGGACGCCGTGCGTGCCGGGAAGCTGCTGAGTGCCCGGGACGCGCTGGAGACACACGAACTGTGCGAGCGCATTCTGCTGGACCTGGACTGCGCGTAGCGGAAATCGCTGGTCAGGGCGGGTCCGGATGCGTCCCGCACGGGCCGGATGCAGGCTGGGGGGATGGACCGCCACCCCGTGGAGGTGACCTGGTGAAGCCCCACGACGAGCCACGGGGCTGGGGTGCTCTCCAGCCGCCGCCCGGCTACTACTCGGCGGACGGGCGGCCACCCGACGCGATGCAGCGCGCCCTGATCCTGGACTGGGCGGTCAATCAGCGGATCGCGAGCGGCTGGCGGGTGGAGTCGCGTGCCGAGACGCAGGTCGTCATGGTCCGCGGGCAGCCGCTCAACCATGTGCTGCACGCTCTGCTCATGGTGTTCAGCTGCTTTCTGTGGGGCGCCGTGTGGGTGGCGCTGGCCGTGACGAACAAGGTCGAGCGGGTCGCCCTCACCGTCGACGCACAGGGGCACATCGTCTCGGTCAACGCCCCGTCATAGCCGTGCCGCCGGAGCGGCCGCACCGACCGGCTCCGCCGAGCTCCGCCGCCGGAGGGCCCGTGCACCCTCATAGGCGCAGAACACCGCCAGCACCCCGAGCGCACCCTGCGCCGGCCAGTCGCCCAGCCGGACATAGAGCGTGCTGCCGGTGGCCAGCGGTACGTCGAACACGGCGGCCGCGCTGGTGTCCGTACCGAGCGGGGTACCGATGCGACGCCCCTGCGCGTCGTACACCGTACTGATCCCGGTGAGCGTGGCGTGCACCATCGGGCGGCCGGTCTCCGCCGCCCGAAGGGCGCCCAGCGAGGCATGCTGGGCCGGCGCCCAGCTGTGCTGGAACGTGGACGTCGACGACTGGGCGATCAGCACCTGGGCCCCGTCCTGGGCAAGGCGCCTGCTCATGTCGGGAAACGCCGACTCGAAGCAGATCAGCGGACCTATACGCAGCTTCTCCGCTCCGCCCGGGGACCCTGAGGAATGCACCGGGGACGGCGGCTCGGGAACGGACATCAGCACCTGCCGGGTCCCGCGCAGCCGGTCCTCGCCCGCCGCCTTGCCCAGCGACGTCACCCAGCCGAGCACCGAACGAGCCGGAATGTACTCGCCGAACGGCACCAGACGCATCTTGTCGTAGCGGTCCCCGGTCGGGCCGTCCGGCCCCACCAGCACCGCACTCTTGAAGATCCCCGTCCGGTCCGAGGCGTGGGCCTGCCGGGCATCCATATTGACCAGCACATCCGCGCCGACCTCGCGTGACACCTTCGCGATCCGGTCTGCGAGATCCGGGTGCTGTGACAGGTCCTCGCCGACGCTGCTCTCGCCCCAGACGACCAGGTCGAGCTGCCGGCCCGCCAGCGTGCGGGTCAGCTGCTCGCTGCGTGCGAAACGCAGCTCCACACTGTTCGGCCACTCGACCACGCCGGGTTGCACGACGGCGACCCGGGCCACTCCCGCGGGCTCCGGCTGCGGCGCCCACCTCCATATCGCGCCCACTGCCAGCGCGCCCACCACGATGCCGGCCGCCGCGGCCGTCCGGGCGGCGGACGTCACAAGCAGCAGGGTGACCGCGATGTTCACCGCCACCACCAGGAGGCTCACCAGCCACACCCCTCCGACCGATGCCACCCGGAGCGCCACGGGCACCTGCCACTGGCTTGCACCGAGCAGCCCCCAGGGACCGCCGAGCGCATCCCAGGAGCGGGCCAGCTCGATCATCAGCCAGCCGGACGGGACCACGATCAGGGCCGCCGCGACCCTTGCGACAGACGGCGATCCGCCCAGCAGCCGGGAGACCAGCAGCCCCCACGGCGCCCAGAGCAGACCGAGAAACGCAGCCAGTATCACGAGGAACACATGCAGGCTCGGCAGCAGCCAGTTGTGCACCGCGATCAGGTAGCCCGTACCGCCGAGCCAGCCGTCGAGTGCGGCCCGCCGACCCGTACCTGCCGACCGGATCAGCAGCAGCCACGGCACCAGCGCGACGTACGCGAACCACCACAGAGCCGGAGCGGGAAAGGCGAGCGCGGGCAGTGCACCCGCGAGCAGCGCAGCACCACCGCGCCACCAGGGCGACCGGAGCAGGCGCTCCCCCTGCTCACGCCGAACGGCCGGAATCCGCATGCCGCGCCTCCTCGTCCTGCCCGGTGAGCAGTCTCCCCCTCCTCCTTCCCCAGTGTGGGGGGAGGGGAACGGCCTCGGCCAGAGGGGAAGTGGGGCCCGAGGCGCGGATCAGCCGGGGGCGAGCTCCCCGGTGAGGCTGCGCCACTTCTCATGGACGGCGACGGTACGGATCCGCCAGCCGGTCTCCGTGCGCAACAGCCCGAACGCGTACCGGCCGCCGGAGACGAAGTTCGGCGCCGTGGTGGTGTCCGCGGCCCCGGGGGCGCCGTCGTCAGGCGCGCCCCGCAGCCGCATCGGGTTGAGGTAGTCGGCCTGCACCTCGGCCCGGTCGCCGGGATAGCCCCCCAGGTCCTGGAGGTCGAGCCGGCGGTTGACGATCAGATGCTGTCGTACGGGGAAGAGGCGCATGGTTTCCGCGAGCCACTGCGCTACCTCGGCGGCGGTCCCCTCGATGCCGCCCGCGCTGCGATAGTCGGCGCGGCCGTCCGGGGTGAACAGCTCCCCGTAGTCCTGCCAGGCGCTGTCGTCCACCGCCACCGCATAGCCGGTGATCACTGCATCGATGGACAACTGGTCCATCACGGTTGCGAGAGCCACGCGCTGCGTCATGCGGTCAGTGTGTGCCCGCCGACCGCCGAGGCCAAGGGCCGTGCACGCGCGGCGGCGGTCCGGTCCTGATCCGGATGCCCGGTGCACGGCACGGTGCGTGCCTCAGCAGGGGACCACGGCCACCGGGCCGAGCGCGTGCGTGAGCGTTGTCTGCGCGACCGGGGACAGCCCGAACCCGAGCTCCTCGCCGCCCTTGCGCCGCCCGATCACTGTGAGCGCGGCGGTTGCCGACGCCGTGACCAGGGTGCGCGACGCGGAGCCATGGATCGGCTCCAGCACGAGCTCGACCTGCGGGTACTTCTCGCCCCGGCCTGCGGTGAGCTCCCCGAGAGTCCGCTCGGCGGCGCCCGCCGCCGCGTCCCGGTCGAAGACGGGTCCGCCGGCGAGCATCGACGAGAACATCGTCCAGCCGTGCACGATCCGCAGCCGCGCGCCGGGCCGGGCTGCTGCCGCCTCGAACGCGAAATCCAGTACCGCTTCGCTGCTCTCGTCGGCAGCCACTCCCGCAACGATGTCCGGAAATGTCTCCGTCGCCTCCACCGCGTCGTCGTCCCCCCGACCGCTGTGGATGACGACGACCGGGCACGCGGCCATCGAAGCCGTCGCAAGGCTGTTTGAGCCGATCAGCAGGGACCGGAATCCGCCCAGACCGCGGGAGCCCAGCACCAGCAGCGACGCGTTCTGTCCGAGCGAGGTCAGCGCGGACACGGGGAAGTCGAGCGGGCTGAGCGTGGCCGGGTGCAGGTCCGGAGCGATCAGCGACACCCGCCGTACGGACTCCGTGAGCAACTCCTCGGCCTGTCGCTGCTGCGCCTCCTGGACGGTACGCCGGGCGGGGGTCCGGGCATGCACGATCGTCAGCGGAAGTCCTCGCCGGACGGCTTCGCGCGCCGCCCAGTCGAGGGCCTCGTAGCTGTGCGACGAGCCGTCGACGGCGGCGATCACGGGAAGCTCGGCGGTGGTCATGGAGTCCTCCAGAGTCCGGGGGGTGCATGTCCCAGGCTGGTATGCGAACGCAGCATCCGGCAGGGCCTTTCGGCCCCTTTCTACCCTGTCCGTCCGAGGGCCGGCCCGGCGGGTGCAGGCCCGGTCGCTTTCCGGTGCCGGGCGGAAGCCGGTCCCGGACCGCCGCTGGGACTTGTTCCGTACGCTACGGCCGGTCGCCCTCCGGCGCTCCGGCACTCCGGCGCGAGCCTGCGCGGCGGTTCCGGCCGCCGGCCGGGGGTGCTCCACGGAGGCCGGGGACTTCGATGTCCTCCTGGCGCAGGATTTCGGACCGGAGGCGGTCACACGCGCGACGCGATGGGCAGCGACAGGTCGGCGCCGGGAAGCAGGTCGTTCAGACCGAGGCCGCTCGTCGTCGTGCTCAAGTCGCGCCACCGGCAGGTGGGTTGACGACCGGTACTCCGACGGGCGTACGTGAGCTGCCTTCCGATGTACGACGACGCCGGGCGCTTTCCGAGAGATGCTCCGGGCATGGAGAACCAGCCCGCACGGGCCATCACGACAGAGCCGGTGCGCGGTAGCGCACCGGGCTCCTTGCCGACCGCGCCCGTGTGGCGGAATGTGCGCCCGGTGGAGCGCCTCTGCTACGTGACTGGCGCGCTCCTCGTCGTCTCCGGGCTGCTGCATCTGATCGTCTTCGCCGTCGACGGCGGCTCCTGGGACGGCCCGGTGTCCTGGCGCAAGCCCGTCACCTTCGGGGTCTCGTTCGGACTGACGCTCATCGCGCTCTGCTGGGTGGCGTCCTACCTGCGCATACGCCCCCGCACGCGTACCGTGCTGCTCGCGCTGTTCGCCGTCGACTGCGTGCTGGAGGTCGGCGGCATCACGCTCCAGGCGTGGCGTGGCGTACCGTCCCACTTCAACATGGAGACCCCCTTCGACACGGCGGTCTCCATGACGTTGGCCGTCGGCGGGGGAGTGCTGGTCGTCATCGTCACCGCCCTCGCGGTCGCCTCGTTCCTCCGGCGCCCGGACGGACCGACGGGCATGGCGTTCGCTCTGCGGGCGGGTTTCGCGATCCTGCTCGTCGGGCTGCTGTCCGGAGCGGCGATGATCGCTCGTGGCGTCTATCTGACACGCACCGGCCATCAACTGGCCGGCTACGACTCCACGGCCTCGGTGAAGCCACTGCACGGAGTGAGCCTGCACGCGATCGTGGTGCTGCCCCTGCTGGCCGGAGTGCTGGCCAGAACATCGTGGAGCGCCCGCACCCGTCGTACCGTCCTCCGCGCCGCTGTGGGGTGTTATGCGGCCGCCGTGGGCGGGGCGCTGGTGTGGGCGGTCGTTGCGTACTGACGACGGCGGTGCAGGCAGCCGGGCGGTGAGGAGGCGGACTCGGAGTACCTGATGCAAGCTGCGGACAAGGCAACGGGCCGGGGCGAACCGCGAAAGGCGATCATGAGCACGAGGGATACGAACGTCCGAAATGCCGGGGCCGTGGCTCCGGTCGGCACAGCGGCGGCCACCGGTGCAGCCGAACCGGCCGAGGCAGCGCTGTCCGGTTGCGCGGCGCTGGTGACCGGCGCCTCCAGCGGCATCGGGGCGGCCACCGCCCTGGCACTGGCCCGGCAGGGCGCGGCTCTCGCGCTGGTCGCCCGTCGAGCCGACCGGCTGGAGGACCTGGCCACCGCGATCCGGGACCGGGGCGGCACGTGCGTCGCCCTCATGGCCGACCTCCGCGAGGCGACACAGGCCCGTCGCGCCGTCGAGGACGCTGCGGACCGGTTCGCACGGCTGGACGTGCTGGTGAACAACGCCGGATACGTGGCGATCGGCGCCGTGGAGGAAGGCGACCCCAAGGAATGGGATCGGATGGTCGACCTCAATCTCAAGGCCGTCCTGCACATGTCGCAGGCAGCGCTGCCGCACCTGCTGCGCGCGGCCGCTGACGGCCCGCGCCGGGTCGCCGACCTGGTGACCGTCAGCTCGGTCGCGGGCCGGCTGGCCCGTAAGAACAACAGTGTCTATTCGGCGACGAAACACGCGGTCGGAGCATTCAGCGAGGCCCTGCGCCAGGAGGTCACGGGGCGCGGTGTCCGGGTGGGCCTCGTCGAGCCGGGCATTACCACGACGGAGATGTCGACCGGCGCCGGGTTCGCGGCCGCGCATGATCTGCCGCAGAGCACCTGGCTGGACGCCGAGGACATCGCCCGGGCCATCGCCTTCATGGTCACTCAGCCCCGGCACGCCGCGGTCAACGAGATCATGGTGCGTCCGACGGCCCAGGAACACTGAACCCTGGGATCCGTCGACCTCGCTGATGTCCAGGGAGCGGCCCGTGACGGGGCCGTCGCCTGTTCCCGCCAGATCCTGTCGTCATCGCCCGGAGGCTGGTGTGCGTGCCAGACGCCGCGCGGCAGACGGCAGTTCGACGACAGGACCTGGCCCG
Source organism: Streptomyces sp. NPDC051286 (assembly GCF_044455345.1). Lineage (NCBI taxonomy): Bacteria > Bacillati > Actinomycetota > Actinomycetes > Kitasatosporales > Streptomycetaceae > Streptomyces > Streptomyces sp. NPDC051286. The sequence goes on from NZ_JBITER010000025.1 coordinate 72,444, forward strand.
TCGACCCGTCGGCGTCTGGGCTCAGCACGCCGGCCGCCACCAAGGCGACCCCCGATGCCGTCGATCCATCCGGTTCGACAGGCGCCCCGGGTCCGGACGGTCCGTTGTCTGCAGTTGGACCCGTTGGCGCGAGTGGATTCCAGGGATCGTCGCAACACAGGGGGTGTTGCGACGATCTCAGGGCTCGCCGTTGAGTGCCCGGACGAGTTCATCGACTGCGGGTGCGCCGGCGAGCCCCTCGGGCGTGGTGTAGACGCGGCAGGTCAGCCCGTAGGTTTCGGCTGCGGCCGGGAAGGGATCGTGGCCGTTGACGCGGATGGTTGGCGATCCGGGAAAACGTAGGGCCTGGGCCTGTTCGTCGGTTTCCACGGCGAGCAGGCTGACGTGGTGCCCGGGGTTCCCGGTGATCGTCAGAGCCTGGGCGAGGTGCTCCTGGGCGAGGTGCCAGTTCGGGCAGCCGCCGAAGTACAGCAGTTCGATATCCATCTCTTCATGATGCTCCAGGCCCGAGGGGTGTTCAGCATGCACCGCTGAGGACCTGAGCGAGACGCTGAGCCGGGGTTTCCCGGCTCAGCGTCTCGCGTGTGCCGGTACGGCGGTTGATGCCGACGACCTGCCACGTTTTATTGACGTGCGGGTCCCGAAGGCCATCGGGTCCCCAGAGGTCGGGTGTCGTGATGACCGCTGGCACTGGGGCCGACGTCGGAGGGGCATCTGGTTGTGCAGGAGTGCCCATGCCGTCGCCGCCCCGTTGTCATACCGGCCCGGTACCGTGAAGGCATCACATTCGCGCCTATGGCTGGGCGCAGCTACCGAGCCGCCCCGCCCCCGGAACAGCGCCTGGGAGCGGGGCGGACGCACGTCAGTCATCGAGCACGGGATCCTTCCGGCGGATTCGCAGCGGAAGACCGCTCCCGGAAGCCCGGCTAGCCCGTCGGCTCACCCGCGTGGGGGCTCAGGGCACCGGTCGCCACCAGGGCGAACAGCACCAGGCCCAGCAGAACACGGTAGATGACGAACGGCATGAAGCTCTTGGTCGTGATGAACTTCATGAACCAGGCGATGACCGCGTATCCGACGCCGAAGGCGATGAACGTCGCGAAGATCGTCGGCCCCCACGACACATGCCCCTCGCCCGCGTCCTTCAGCTCGAAGACACCCGAGGCGAGCACCGCCGGGATCGCGAGCAGGAACGAGTAGCGTGCCGCGGCCTCGCGGGTGTACCCCATCAGCAGACCGCCGCTGATCGTGGCGCCCGAGCGGGAGACGCCGGGGATCAGGGCCATCGCCTGGCAGAAGCCGAAGATCAGGCCGTCCTTGACGCCGAGTTCCTTGAGGGACTTGCGCTCCCTGATCGCCCGGTGCTTGCCACCTATCTCGTCGCGGGCGGCGAGGCGGTCGGCGATGCCGAGGACGATGCCCATCACGATCAGGGTGGTGGCGATGAGTCGCAGGTCGCGGAACGGGCCCTCGATCTGGTCCTTGAGGGTCACGCCGAGGACGCCGATCGGAATGGAGCCGACGATGACGAGCCAGCCCATCTGCGCGTCGTGGTCGCCGCGCATCGACCGGTTGGTCAGCGAGCGGAACCAGGCCGAGACGATCCGGACGATGTCCTTCCGGAAGTAGATGAGGACTGCGGCCTCCGTGCCGATCTGGGTGATGGCGGTGAACGCCGCCCCCGGGTCTTGCCAGCCGGCGAACGCTGCGGTGAGCCGCAGATGCGCGCTGGAGGAGATCGGCAGGAACTCGGTCAGTCCCTGAACGAGGCCCAGGACGAACGATTCGAACCAGCTCATGGGGCTTTGGCCATCCCGGAAGTGATCGTGCATCGGTCGACGGCCTCCAGGGCCGTCGACAGCGTGCGGATTGCGGTCATATGAGGGACGGGCCACGTCGGGCCCGTGATCGTCTGTGGTGCGCGGGCAGCGTATCGCCCCTGGGTGAACAGGGACACGACTGCCCCCGCACCCACCCCGAACCCCCGGTGATGTCAGGGGGCGCTGGACCGCAGACCGGCATACAGGCTCAGTCCGCAGGGAGACGGTGCCGCTTGCGCCAGGCGACGACGGCCGCACCGACGCCCGTCAGCACGATGAAGCCCATCGCCGCCAGGAACGCGGGCGATGTCGGGGACGAGGCCTCACTGCCCGCGACGACGTAGGCGGCGGTGTTCGGGATCGAGCCGAGACCGGTGGCCACCAGGAACGGCGAATACCCCATCCGTGAGACCGCGGCGCAGTAGTTGGCGGCGGCGAACGGAACCCCCGGGAAAAGCCGCAGCGCCAGCATCGAACGGAAGCCGTGCCGGCTCAGCTGCCCGTCCGCAGCCGTCAGCCAGCGTCCGCGCACCAGCGTACGGAGCGCGTCCTGCCCCAGCAACCTGCCCAGCCCGAACGAGATGCCCGCGCCGAGCACCGTGCCCGCCAGGGCGGCTGCCAGACCGGCCTGCGACCCGAACAGCGCACCCGCGGCGAGATTGAGCAGCGGCCGCGGCACGAATGCCACAGTGGACAGGCCGTATGCGAGGCCGAACAGCAGGACCGCTGCGCCGCCACCGCTGAGCTGCGACGGCCAGCCATGGGCCAGGAGGCGCTGCGGATCGAGGAGCAGCGTGGTCGCTGCGGCGGCCAGCAGCATGGCCACGAGCAGCGAGAACCGGGACCAGGGCGAGAGCAGCGCCCTCGTACAGCGCACGGCGAGGCCGGTGGCGGGCCGGGCGGCGGGGACGGGGTCGAGCATTCGGGGAGAGTAACCGACATCTGCTGGTGATCGCCGTAATGTGCACCGTATGAGCCCCGCAGCCGAAGCCGCTCCCGGCGTGCCGCCGAGCGAGCTCGCCGACACCGTGCTGGCGCGTCTGACGCTCCTGTTTCCCACGGCCGCCGATCGTGGGCGGGCCGCCTCCGCGGCCGTGTACATGAAGCACGTCGCCCCGTTCCTCGGCATCCCCACCCCGCAGCGCCGGGCCCTGTCACGCACGGTCCTGGACGGCACCGGGCGTCCCGACGAGGTGGACTGCGCGGCCGTCGCCCTGCGCTGCTGGCAGCTGCCCGAGCGGGAGTACCAGTACTTCGCCGCCGACTATCTGCGCCGCCACGTGCCCCGTTGCTCCTCCCGGTTCCTGCCCGTCGTACGGCACCTCGTCTCCACCGTCCCCTGGTGGGACACCGTCGATGTGCTCTCCGCCCATGTCGCAGGACCGCTTGTCGCCGCCGACCCGGAGCTGAAGGCGGTGATGGACGAGTGGATCGAGGACGACAACCTGTGGATCGCCCGCACCGCCCTGCTGCACCAGCTGCGTTACCGGGATGCCACCGACACCGAACGGCTCTTCGGCTACTGCCTGCGCCAGGCGGATCATCCTGACTTCTTCATCCGCAAGGCGATCGGCTGGTGTCTGCGCGAGTACGCCAAGACCGATCCGCGGGCTGTCAGGGGCTTCGTCGACGGCGCCCGGGACCGGCTCTCGCCGCTGTCCGTACGCGAAGCCTTGAAGCACCTCTGAGGCGCGGTCGGCTCCGAACTCCCTTTCCGGGCCCGGTGGAAAACCACTCGACGGGGCCGCGGCCGTCGGCCATGATCGGACCCATGTTCCGGTACGCCTTCCTCGCAGCGCAGTCCGCAGTCGCGGACGCGCCGAAGGCTGCCGTCATCCCTTCCTTCCTCGCTGCCGCCGCAATCACCGCGGCAGCAGCCGCAGTCGACGCAGCAGCGTTCACCGCTGCCGCAGCGCCCATCGGCGGCGCCCGAAGCTGACCCTCCCCCGACAGTCCGGCGGACCCCGTAAGGGGAGGGTCGGCGGGGCCCTGGGGTCTTCTCTCTCAGCTTCGAGTTTCCAAGGAATGAGCCATGCCCAAGACGGCATACGTGCGCACCAAGCCGCACCTCAACATCGGCACCATGGGCCACGTCGACCACGGCAAGACCACCCTGACAGCCGCCATCACCAAGGTCCTCAGTGACCGCGGCACCGGCACGTTCGTCCCGTTCGACCGCATCGACCGGGCGCCGGAGGAGGCACAGCGCGGCATCACCATCAACATCGCGCACGTCGAGTACGAGACTGACACCCGGCACTACGCGCACGTCGACATGCCCGGTCACGCCGACTATGTCAAGAACATGGTCGCCGGCGCCGCGCAGCTCGACGGGGCGATTCTCGTCGTGTCCGCGCTCGACGGAATCATGCCGCAGACCGCCGAGCACGTCCTGCTGGCCCGTCAGGTCGGCGTCGACCACATCGTCGTCGCCCTCAACAAGGCCGACGCGGGCGACCCGGAGCTGACCGACCTGGTCGAGCTGGAGGTCCGCGAGCTGCTCTCCGCGCACGGCTACGGCGGCGACACCGTTCCCGTCGTCCGCGTCTCGGGACTGAAGGCGCTGGTCGGCGACCCACGCTGGACCGCGTCCGTCGAGGCATTGCTGGACGCCGTCGACACGTACGTACCGATGCCGGTGCGCTACACCGACGCGCCGTTCCTGCTGCCGGTGGAGAACGTCCTGACCATCACCGGCCGGGGCACGGTCGTCACCGGTGCCGTCGAGCGCGGCACCGTACGCGTCGGCGACCGGGTCTCCGTGCTCGGCGCGGACATCGAGACGGTCGTCACCGGCCTGGAGACCTTCGGCAAGCCGATGGAGTCCGCGCAGGCCGGTGACAACGTGGCGCTGCTCGTACGCGGGGTGGAGCGCGACCGGGTCCGCCGCGGCCACGTGGTGGCGGCGCCCGGCAGCGTGACGCCGAGCCGTCGATTCACCGCGCAGGTGTACGTCCTGTCGGCGCGGGAAGGCGGCCGGACCACGCCGGTCACCACCGGCTACCGGCCGCAGTTCTACATCCGTACCGCGGACGTCGTCGGTGACATCGACCTCGGCGAAGCGGCGGTGGCGCGTCCCGGCGACACGGTCACCATGACCGTCGAACTGGGCCGCGACACCCCGCTGGAGTCCGGGCTCGGCTTCGCGATCCGCGAGGGCGGCCGGACGGTCGGCGCGGGCACCGTCACTGGCCTGCTCTGATCCGGACACCGGGCCCGCCAACCGACCCCAAGGGAGGCGGGCCCGGCGCCATGCGCGAAACTGACGGCATGGCAGACATTGCACTGGTACTTGGATCAGGCGGTGCCACCGGCGGCGCCTGGGAGACCGGAATCCTGGCCGGGCTCGCCGAGGCGGGCGTCGACCTGTCCACCGCGGACCTCGTCATCGGAAGCTCCGCCGGGGCCCTCGTAGGCGCCCAGCTCGCCTCCGGCCTGCTCGGCCTCCCGGAACTGTACGCACGTCAATTGGCCGATCCACAGGGCGAGATCGGCGGAAAGCTCGGCACGGCCAACATCATGCGCTACGCCCGGGCGGTGCTGACCTCGCGTACCCCGGAGGCGTACGGGCAGAAGCTGGCCCGGATGGCGCGGGAGACCCGGACCGCCATCACCGCGGCCGAACGGCAGGAGCTGATCGCGAGCCGGCTCCTGTCGCCCGACTGGCCCGAGCGGCAGCTGCGGATCACCGCCGTCAGCGCGGACACGGGTGAACTCCACATCTTCGACAAGGACAGCGGTGTCCCGCTCGCCGACGCCGTCACCGCCAGCTGCGCCGTCCCCGCCGTCTGGCCGGTCGCCACCATCAACGGGCAGGGCTGGATCGACGGCGGGGTGTACTCGCCGGGCAACGTCCATCTGGCCGCAGGGTATGAGCGCGTCGTCGTCATCGCACCGACGGCCAGTGGCAACAAGGTGATCGTCTCCCCCCGGTCCCAGGCCACCGACCTCGAAGCGAAGGGTGCCCGGGTCGCGGTCATCACCCCGGACGCGGCCGCCAAGAAGGCATTCGGCCGCAACGTGCTCGACCCGAGCCGCCGGGCGGCCGCCGCCCGCGCCGGACTCGCGCAGTCCGCGGCGCACACCGAAGCGGTCGCCGCGGTCGTCGGCAGCTGAACCGGCACCCCACAATGGGGGAGTGAACGAGCCGATACCCGTGATCCGAGACGTGGACCAGGGCACCGCCAGACTCCTTCCCGACGTGGACCGGGACCGGGCCTGGCTGCTCACGGTCGACGGCGCACCACAGTCGTACGTCGACCTCGACGATCCGGTCCACCTGGAGTTCGAGTACGCCCGGCGGCTCGCTCATGTCCTCGACTGTGCCGCGGAACCGGACGCGCCTCTCGACGTACTCCACCTCGGCGGCGGCGGCCTCACCCTGCCCCGCTATGTCACCGCGACCCGGCCGGGTTCCCGGCAGGTCGTCGCCGAGGCCGACCTGGGTCTGCTCGCCCTGGTCGCCGAGCAGCTGCCACTCCCCGACGGCAGCGGCATCACCGTGCACGGCACCGACGCCCGCGGACTGCTGGAACAGACGCCGCCCGGCACCGTCGACGTCCTGATCGCGGACGTCTTCGGCGGATCGCGCGTGCCCGCGCACCTCACCTCCGTCGAGTACGCGCAGGCGGCCGGGCGGGCTCTGCGGGACGACGGTATCTATGCCGCCAACCTCGCCGACGGCGCGCCCTTCGCATTCCTCCGCTCGCAACTGGCCAACTTCGCCGCCGTCTTCGAAGAGCTCGCGCTGATCGCCGAACCGGCGGTGCTGCGGGGCCGGCGCTTCGGGAACCACATCCTGGTCGCCTCCCGCAGCCCCCTCGACACCGCGGCCCTGGCCCGCCGCTGCGCCGCAGACGTCTTCCCCGCCCGGGTCGAGCACGGCGCCGGTCTGGCCCGGCTCATCGGCGCGGCACGGCCGGTCGGGGACGCCGACGCGGTCGCCTCACCCGAGCCGCCCGACGGTTCCTTCGGTATCGGCTGACAGCGTCTTCCCTGACGCAACCTCGATGGTTGCCGTCCGGCGGGTCAGGTTGCGTACGTCGGGTACGAACAGCACGGCCCCCGTGCAGAGCACGACCAGCGCCGCACAGCCCCACAACGCCTGACCGCGCCCGACCAGGTCCTCCACCGGACCGGCTACCGCGGTGGCCAGCGGCAGCATCGCCACCGATCCGAACCAGTCGTAGGCCGATACCCGCGACAACTTCTCCTCCGGGATCTCCTGATGGAGGGCCGTCATCCAGGAGACGCCGAACACCTCGATGGTCACGCCGCTGACGAACATCACCGCGCTGAGCCCGGCCACCGGCAGCGGCACAGCCAGCGCCGCCGACGGCAGGGCCAGCGGGAAGACGCAGAGCGTCCCCGCGAGCAGGAGCCGCCGGGGTTTCCAGCGCATCATCAGTAGCGCCCCGCACAGCGTGCCGACCCCGAACGCGGCGAGCGCGAATCCCCAGGGGCGGGCGCCGCCGAGCTCGTCCCGGGCGACCAGTGGCCCGTACACCGACTCGGCGGCACCGACCACGGCGACCACCACCGAGAACTGCGCCACGATCGACCACAGCCAGGGGCGGCCGATGAACTCCTGCCAGCCCTCGCGCAGATCGGACAGGAGTCCGCCACCCGGCTCCCGCGCCGGGATGTGGGCGACATCCAGGAAGGCGCGCAGCGCGCCGGCCACCGCGAAGGCCGCCGCGTCGACGGCCAGCACCCAGCCCGGATTCATCGCCGCGATCATGGCACCGCCGAGCGCGGCACCACCGATGGCGGCCCCGTGCATCGACATCCGGAAGAGTGCGAAGGCGCGGCCGGCCTGTTCGCCACTGACACTGGACATCAGCATGCCCTCGGCCGCCGGGTTGAAGAACGCCTGCCCGGTACCGCACAACGCGGTGAGCAGCATCATCTGCCACAGCTTCGGGTCGCCGGCCAGGACCAGCCAGGCGAACGCGGCCTGCGAGACACAGTTGAGCGCGTTCGCCGCCACCATCACCCGGTGGCGTGGCACCCGGTCCGCGATGGCGCCGCCGATGAGCAGGAACAGCACCAGCGGCGCGGTACGGGCGGCTGCCACCAGGCCGACGTCGCCGCCGTCGCCACCGGACTGCAGAACGGCGAACGCCGCCGCGATCAACGCACCGTGGGTACCCAGGCCGGTGATGATCGCGGCGGCGGTCAGCAGACTGTAGTTGCGGCCGGCCCAAGCGGGACGGCGGATGCGGGGACGGGGGATGCCGGCAGGAGTCACCGGGGAACTATCGCTGCCGGGCCCCCGTCCTGCCAAGTGCTTTGTCGGAGCAGGGGGAGCAGGTCAGGAGGCGGTGACCTCGGTCAGCCGCACCGTGCTGAGGATCTTCATGATCGTGGCGTCCGGGAGTTCGTCCTTGACGGAGTCGGCACCGTAGAGGACCCAGGACGAGAAGTCACCGTTCTTGTTCTTGAAGGTGAAGGCGAAGGTCTTGCCGTCGGAGTCGCACTTCTTCTTCTTGGTGACATTGGGGGCGGTGGCCGTCACGAGGCTGCCGGTCAGACCCGACTGGGTGGTGTACTTCTTCGCCTTGCTGATCTTGATCGTCTTCTGCGGCATGTGCTGCGCGTAGGCGGCCCATGCCCAGGTCCCGGCCTCGCTGTGGGCGTTGGCGTCGGCGTCCGTGGCGCCCTGGGCGCCGCGGGTGCCCGCACTGGCCAGGCTGTACTCCTCCTTGGTGCCGTCCTTGTCCTCGTCGTCGACGCACCACTTTCTCTGGACGTAGGTCGGCGCGGAGAAGCCGATGAGCGGCGAGCCGTCGCCCTTCTTGTCGTCCTCGAAGTACGAGAACGTCCCGGGCGCCCCGACCTCCCAGTCACCGGGTACGTCGAACTGGGTGCCCCACTTGGGGTTGGTGACGACCTTCCAGCCGGCGACGAGAGGCTTGGCGTCCCCATCGGTGCCCCGCGGGTTCGGCGCAGCGGAGGACGTGTCGGCGGACGGCTTCGCGGGGGACGACGACGACCCGTCGTCGGCGACGTCGCTGCCGCCCTTGTCGTCCTTGTTCATCACGACGACGCCGGTGACCACGGCGGCCACGACCACAGCGGTGGCTGCGACGATCGCGACGACGGTCGTCTTCTTCTTGTTGTTGTCGCCCCCGGGCTGCGGTGCACCGGGCGGGCCCGAGACCGCGTACTGCGGCACGGTGGGCTGCTGGTACGGGTTCGGCTGCTGGTACCCCGGCTGGCCATGCTGCTGGTATCCAGGCTGCTGATAGGGGTTCGGCTGCTGGTATCCCGGCTGCTGGTACGGGTTCTGACTTTGGTTCTGCGGGTTTTGCTCGCCCCCGGGCGGCTGCTGTCCTGGCCACATGGCCAGTAACCATAGAGGGACGGTGGCCGGTCGACTACGCCCGCCCCCGTGAAGGAACGGTCAAGGCGGTGGCCACGCGGATGCCGAGGGGGAGATCGTGCGGGCGTGATCCGGGGATGGCCAAACGCTCCTACCCGTGAGTAACCTTCGGTTCATGAGCACTGAACAGATGACAGTCGGAGACATGCTCCTCGCGACGGTTCCGATGGCCAGGACCCTCAACCTCGAGTTCCTCGAGACGACCTCGGAGCGCGCGGTCGTCCGGATGCCGGACCAGGCCGACTACCACAACCACGTCGGCGGACCGCACGCCGGAGCGATGTTCACGCTCGCGGAGTCGGCCAGCGGTGCGATCGTCATCGCCGCCTTCGGGGACCAGATGTCCGGCGCCGTACCGCTCGCCGTGAAGGCGGAGATCGGCTACAAGAAGCTCGCGATGGGCGTCGTCACCGCCACCGCGACCCTCGGCCGGCCGGTGGCGGACGTCGTCGCCGAACTCGACGCGGGCAAGCGGCCCGAATTTCCCGTCGCCATCGAGATCCGGCGTGCGGACGGCGCGGTCACCGGCGAGATGACCGTCGTGTGGACGCTCCGCCCGAACGCCTGAGCGGCCTGCCTCCCCAGCTGGGCCGTCCCACCCCAGGGGGTGCGGGGCGGCCCATCGCACTGTCCGGGCGGATGGCACGACAGGTAGGCTGCCCGCCGTGCGCCGAGGAGTTGCCCGACGGGTGACGGCACATCAGCACGGGAGGAACCGGCGTTGCACATCCAGGAGTGGCTGGAGACAGTCCCCGCGGTCAGCGTGTACGTCCTGGTGGGCGTCGTCATTGGTCTGGAGAGCCTGGGCATTCCGCTGCCGGGCGAGATCGTCCTCGTCAGCGCGGCGCTGCTCGCCGCCGGACACAGTGGCATCAACCCGGTGATCCTCGGTGCGTGCGCCACCGCCGGGGCGGTCATCGGGGACTCGATCGGATACGCCATCGGCCACAAGGGCGGCCGGCCGCTCCTCGCCCGGCTCGGCGGGAAGTTCCCCAAGCACTTCGGAGTGGACCAGATCGCCTTGGCGGAGCGGTCGTTCCAGAAGTGGGGCATGTGGGCGGTGTTCTTCGGCCGCTTCGTCGCGCTGCTGCGTATCTTCGCCGGACCGCTGGCCGGCGTCCTGCGCATGCCGTACTGGAAGTTCCTGATCGCCAATGTGCTCGGCGGCATCGTCTGGGCGGGCGGGACCACGGCGGTCATCTACTCGGTCGGAGTCGTCGCCGAGGCATGGCTCAAGCGCTTCTCCTGGCTCGGCCTGGTGGTCGCCGTACTGGTCGGGCTGACCTCGATGCTGGTCCTCCGGAACCGGGCAAAGAAGGCGGCGGCCCAGTCCGGTGAACGTATCGTGGCCGAGCCGGGGACGGTACCGGCAGCGGACTGAGCCCGGGCGGCCCGGCTCACCGGGCCGCCCGCTCGTTTGTCACTCAGCCCTCGTGCGCCTGACGGTGCGCCTTGGCCAGCTCCACGTACCCGACGGCATTGAACGTGATGCCCTCGAGCTCCTCCTCGGTCAGCTCGCGCTTGACCTTGGCGGGCACGCCCGCGACGAGCGAGCCCGGCGGCACCCGCATCCCCTGCGGGACCAGTGCCTGGGCCGCGATCAGCGAACCGGCGCCGATGTGCGCACCGTTGAGGACCGTGGCCCCCATGCCCACGAGAACATCGTCCTCGACGGTGCAGCCGTGCAGTACGGCGTTGTGCCCGACCGAGACGCGCTCGCCGACCCTGACGGGGAACCCTGGGTCGGTATGGACGCTGCAGTTGTCCTGGATGTTGCTGCCCGCACCGATGGTGATGGGAGCGCAATCGGCCCGCAGCACCGCCTGGTACCAGACGCTGGAGCCCGCGGCCAGGGTCACCTCGCCGATCACGACCGACGTCGGCGCGGTGAATGCGTCCGCGTCGATGTCCGGCTCGTGGCCGCCCATGCCCGTGATCAACGCCTGCTCTGCCATCGCCCGTTCCTCCGTGTCTGCGACCGTCGTTGTCCGTTCGCGCCAGGGGAACCGTATGTGACAGCCGGGCGGCCGCCGGTGAGTGGGGTGAACATCACAAGGGGCCACGGCGACCGGCCCGGGTATGCCTACTACGGTGAGCGAGTGCCCAAGAACAGCAACACGTTCTCCTCCCTCACCGCCTGGCGACGGCGCCTCCTGTCCCGAGCCGTCCACCGCGGCTGGCGTGCGGTACAGGAGGCCGGCGCGATCACCGCGGAACACCCGGGCGGGCTGCGGTTCGGCCGAATCGGCGAGGGGACCCGGCTGGCGTTCCCCCAGGGCACGGTCTTCGGGGAGCCGTGGATCGAGCTCGGCGACCACTGCATCATCGGCGAACAGGTCACCCTGACCGCCGGACTCATGCCGGACCTGGACCTCGGCTCGGAACCCATCCTGACCCTGGGGGACGGCGTGGTGCTCGGCCGCGGCAGCCACGTCGTCGCCGACACCACGGTGGCCATCGGGTCCAACACGTACTGCGGACCGTACGTCTACATCACGTCGACGAACCACAGCTACGACGATCCGCACGAGCCGGTCGGCCGGCAGTGGCCGCGCATGGAGCCGGTCACCATCGGACCCGGCTGCTGGATAGGCACGGGTGCGGTGGTCCTGCCGGGAGCCAGGCTCGGGCGCAACGTGGTGGTCGCGGCGGGCGCGGTGGTCCGTGGCGAGGTGCCCGACCATGCGGTCGTGGCCGGTGCGCCCGCACGCGTCGTACGCAGCTGGGACCCGGAAAAGGGCTGGCAGCCGCCCCTGCGTACACCCGCCCCGGTGCCGATCCCCACGGGCGTGACGCCCGAGCAGCTGCTGGCCGTCGCGGAACTGGAAGAAAGCTAGCACCCCTCCCGGCAAGGCTTGCCCCGTGCACGAGTCCGCCGGCTACCCGGTGGCGAGCAGCACCGTTCCCACCAGAGCCAGACCGGCCCCCGCCGCCTGCACGGTGCGCAGCCGCTCACCCAGCACCCCGCGCGCGGCGAGAGCCGTGACCACGGGGTAGAGCGAGGCGAGTACCGCGGCCACGGTGACCGGGCCGTGCTGCGCGGCGATCGAGTACGTGCCGTTGGCCGCGACATCGGCGAGGCCGACGAACGCCAGGGCGGGCAGCGAGGCCCGGATCACGGCCGCCCCTCCCTCCTCGGGCAGCGCACGTCCTCCGCGGCGCACCGATACGTACAGGGCAGTACCGCCGACCGCGATATTGGTGAGGCGCTGCACGAAGAGCGCCAGGAACAGCACGGAGACCGTCGTGGAAGCCTCCGCGATCAGCGACATCACCGTCCCGAAGCCGAACGCCGCCACCAGGGTGAGCATCACCGCCCGACGCCGGACCGGCGCCCCGCGCAGCTCCGGCCCGCCCGCCAGCACGATGCCCACGACCGCCACGGCAACGCCCGCGAACTGCAGCAGACCGGGACGCTCGCCGACGATCAGCCCGACACTCACCGGCACGGCGACGCCCAGCGATCCGAGCGGGGAGACGACCCCCATCGGACCGAGCGCCAGCGCCTTGTAGAAGCTCAGCATCGCGACCGGCCCGACCGCGCCCGCCGCGACGGCGAACCAGAGTTGTGGTCCTGCCTCGCTCCAGCCTCCGGTCGCGACCACGACGACGCCCAGCACGAGGGCTGCCAAGGTCTGCGAGACGACGACCACCGTGAGTGCGGGCACACGTCGCGTGAGCAGCCCGCCGCCGAAGTCGGCCAGCCCCCACAGCAGGCTGGTGGCCAGGGCGAACAGTGCTGTCATGGATGCCTCGCAGTACAGTGCGATGAACGAGTGGGTGCACCACACCGTAGTGCAGTATTTTCGACTCTGTCATCCAGAATATTGGACGGAATGTGTCTGACCTCGACCAGCTCACGCAGTCGCTCGCGCGCAACCTCAAGCGCTGGCGCGGCGAACGCGGCTTCACCCTGGACACCCTTGCCGCCCGCGCGGGCGTCAGCCGAGGCATGATCATCCAGATTGAGCAGGCGCGCACCAACCCGAGTGTCGGCACCACCGTCAAGCTCGCCGACGCGCTGGGTGTCAGCATCACCACCCTGCTCGACTACGAACAGGGTTCCCATGTGCGGCTGGTGCCCGAGAGTCAGGCGGTGCGCATGTGGTCCACCGAGGCGGGCAGTTCCACGACCCTCCTCGTCGGTACGGAGGCCAGGGGTCCCCTCGAGCTCTGGTCCTGGCGCCTGATGCCCGGCGAGGGCAGCGCCTCCGACCCGCATCCCGAAGGCACCGTCGAACTCCTGCACGTCACCACGGGCGTACTCACCCTGGTCGTCGACGGTGAGGCGCACTCCGTACCCGCAGGCACCTCCGCCACCTTCGAGGCGCACCACCCGCACGCCTACCGCAACGACGGCGCCGAGCCCACCGAGCTCACCATGGCGGTCTCCATCCCTCCGGTGCGCTGAGTTCACCGGCTGAGACGGTCAACCGGGCCCCGCGCAGGCCTTGTTAAGTTGCATCCATGCGCGCACCCATCGGCTCCTTCGAGAACGCAGGCCCCGCCGTCGACCGCCTCGGCCTTCTCACCCCACCGGTCGCCAAGGCCGTGAGCGAGGGGTGGGGCGACGTCCCCGCCGACCGGATCCTGCACGTCGACACGGACCCGGCGATCGCGGACACGGCCGCCTTCGTCGAACACCACGGTGCCGAGCTGCTCGACAGCTCGGCCAACTGTGTCGTGGTGGCCGGCAAGCGTGGTGGTGACGTCACCCTGGCCGCCTGCGTCGTCCTCCCGCGCACCCGCATCGACGTGAACGGGGTGGTCCGCAAGCAACTCGGCGCCCGCAAGGCATCCTTCGCCCCCATGAACACGGCGGTCGGCGAGACCGGCATGGAGTACGGGGGCATCACCCCGATCGGACTCCCGGACGAATGGCCCCTGCTGCTCGATCTCGCGGTGGTCGACCGGGAGTGGGTCCTGATCGGCAGCGGGAGCCGCCGGGGCAAGCTGATTGTCCCGGGCAAGGCCCTGGCGTCGCTGCCGAACGCGGTGCTTGTCGAGGGGCTCGGCGTGGAGGTGGGCTGAGTCCGAAGACCTTCGGTGATTCGGTTCAACGATTTGGCTCAACCGGCTGACCCGGCCCGCGCTCTGCGGGAGGCTTGGTCGAGTCGTGTGCCGTGTTCGGGTCCGGTTCCTTGTGGGCCGAACGGTGGCTGACCGCTAGCTCGAAAGGGTGCGATGCGTTCTCGGCCGAAACCCGGGAGTCCAGCCGGGAGTTTGCGTGCCGGAGACATGCGCGCACGCATATCAATGCGCCATTTGCCCGTCTTTAATCATATTTACCCCGGTAATGGGGAATGGAGATCTGCACCCATCGGTGACATGCGTGCCGCCGATGGGTCTCCATCGACATGAGAGGTTTAGATGAACACTACACTCGTCTCGGCGGCCGTCAGGCCGGGACTCACCCCGCGGCTTCCGGTCGCGCCTCGGGTGCCGCTCGCCAAGCGGGCGGCCGTCCAGAGCGGCGGGGCCCTGCCCGCATCGCTCAGTCGGCTGCTGTCGACCGACGCCGGGGCGAGCCCACTGGTGATCGCAGCCTTTCAGTCGTCGGTCTGAGTAGCCGGGACAGAATTTCGCCATGGACCGGCCGTCGCCCTCGCTGAGCCAATTCGTACTGAAGATGCACAGTCGCTGTGATCTCGCGTGCGACCACTGCTATGTGTACGAACATGCGGACACGAGTTGGCGCGGCCGGCCCAAGGTGGTGTCCGAGGACACTCTGGTCAGGATGGCGGACCGGATTGCTGAGCACGCCCGGGCACACCGGCTGCCGGCCGTCCATGTGGTGCTGCACGGCGGGGAGCCGCTGCTGGCCGGCCCGGACCGACTGCGCCGCGCGGCCGACGAGCTCTGCCGAGCACTGGACGGCGTCAGCGAACTCGATCTGCGTATTCACACCAACGGTGTGCTGCTCGACGAGAACTTCTGCGAGCTGTTCGCCGAGCTCGGCATCAAGGTCGGCGTGTCGCTGGACGGCGACAAGACCTCCAACGACCGTCACCGCCGCTACGCCGACGGTCGCAGCAGTCACCCCCAGGTGTTGCGAGCCGTCGAGCTGCTCAACCGGCCCGCCTACCGGCGGCTTTTCGCCGGTCTGCTCTGCACCGTCGATGTGCGCAACGACCCGATCGCCGTCTACGACGCACTGATCGCTCTCGACCCGCCACGTATCGACTTCCTTCTGCCGCACGCGACGTGGGACGTGCCGCCGCTCCGCCCCGGGGACTCGGCAACGCCTTACGCGGACTGGCTGATTACCGTCTACCGGCGCTGGGACGCAGCGGGTCGGCCGCTCCCTGTACGGATCTTCGATTCCGTTCTGCGTACCCTGCGCGGCGAGAGCAGCCTCACCGAGTCCCTCGGCCTGGCACCGGCTGATCTCGTCGTCATCGAGACCGACGGCACGTTCGAGCAGGCGGACAGCCTGAAGACGGCCTACGACGCCGCGCCCGTCACAGGCATGGATGTCGTCGCCAACACTCTCGACGACGTGCTCCGCCATCCCGGCATGCGCGCCAGGCAACAAGGCCTCCAGCAGCTGAGCGACGAGTGTCGCGCCTGCCCGGTCGTCAACTCCTGTGGCGGCGGCCTCTATGCCCACCGCTACCGGACCGGCAGCGGCTTCGACAACCCGTCCGTGTTCTGCCCCGATTTGTTGGAACTGATCACGAACATTCGCGACCGGGAGGCCTTGGCGCCCACCCCGTCGGCGGGTTGTACGGAGTCCCTCAATGCCGTCCAACTGGACGAATTGGCCTCTGGTTTCGGTAGCGCGGAGACGGTGAGCCGGCTGGCCGCCGCCCAGTTGGAGCTCAACTGGGACCTGCTGGCCGCGGTGAGCGAGCGCGCCCCGCGGACCGACCGGACAGCCACGACAGCATGGCAGCTGATGGTCGACCTGGACGTCAGAGCGCCCGAGGCACTGGACGCGGCGGTGGCTCACCCGTACACGCGGCCCTGGGCCCTGCGTATTCTGGAGGGCCGAGCTCCGCAGACCATCGCGTCCGGCCTCGCGGAGATCGCAGCTGTCGGTGCGATGCGTGCGCGCCAGGGTGACACGGTCGCGGTGCCCGTAAGGGGCGGGCTGCTTCGGCTTCCGAGCCTCGGGTCGGTGATCGTCCCCGAGGAGGCATCCGTCGCCGAGGTGACGGCGGACCCGGACGGTTTCACGGTCCGGGCGGTCGGCCGCGAGGTGCGCGTCGGCTGGGACGAAGGCCTGGACGGCCTCATCCCGCACTGGCAGCCGGTCCGGATCGTGGAACGGCCCGGCTGGTCCGTCGCTCTGGAGGACACGGACCCCTTGCGTGACAGCCATCAGTGGCCGGTCTCCGACCGGCTCTCCGTGGCCGAGGCGAAGGTGTGGGCGGAGGACCTGGCCGAGGCCTGGTCACTGATCCAGCGCGAACTGCCTGGTTACGCACCGGGAGTGGCAGCAGGGCTCCGGGTCCTCACCCCTCTCCGCGCGCCGGACGGCAGCGATGTCAGTGCCGCCTCCAAGGAGGCGTTCGGGGCGGTTGCGGCGGCGCGGCCCGAGACGCCCGATCTGCTGGCCCTACTGATCGTCCACGAGTTCCAGCACGTCAAGCTGGGAGCGGTCCTGGACAGCTTCGACCTGCATGAGCCCGTTGGCGACCATCGGTTGTTCTACGCCCCCTGGCGCGACGATCCTCGACCGCTGGACGGTCTGCTCCAGGGGGCGTACGCGCATATCGCGGTGACGGACTTCTGGCGCGTAAGGAGAATGACCACGCAGGGACAGGCGGCGCGCAGGGCCGAGGCCCGGTTCGCCCGGTGGCGGGAGCAGACCATCGGCGCCGTCCAGGTGCTTGCCGGGTCCGGCCTCCTGACACCTCTCGGCGACCGCTTCGTCGCCGGGATGGCCCGCACGGTCGAGAAATGGTCGACGGAGGACGTCTCGCCCGCCGCCTCGGCCGAGGCGAGACGCTCCGCCGCACGGCACCGCGCCGACTGGGAGGCGCGCAATCCGGCGCATGTCACGCACCACTGACCGCACCTGGCTGCAAAAATGACGGATATGGCGGTAATTGATTGATCGACAGCGGCATTTGCATGGCCGGATCAACAATTAGGCGCGTTAGTGCGGTTCCGCCGGTGATTCTCTCCTTCCTAGACTGAGGTCCTACACGTGGACCGGGGGAGACGTTGGATCTTGAGGCAGCGGGGGTGCGGGGAGCTGAGCCAAGACCGTACTTCTTTCTCAGTTACGCCCATACGCCCAGGAACGATCCAAAGGACAAGGACCCGAATCTCTGGGTCGAGCGTTTCTACCGGGACCTGTGCGCCCATGTTCTGCAACTGACGTCGCTGCCCGCCGGGGTGCCCGCCGGCTTTCTGGATCAACAGATGCAGCCGGGCGAAGGATGGCAGGAGCGGCTCTCCGAGTCCCTTGCGTCCTGCAGGGTCTTCGTGCCGCTCTACTCGCCCCGCTATTTCCTGAGCGAACAGTGCGGACGTGAGTGGTACGCATTCTCCAGCCGCGCGGTCCACAATCAGGCGGTACGGAGCAACGGCAGTCAGATGTCCGGAATCGTGCCGGCGCTCTGGGTTCCCGTACCGCCGCGTCAGCTGCCGCAACCTGCCGAGCGGCTTCAGTTCAACCATGCGACCTTCGGCGACGACTACGCCGACGAGGGGTTCTACGGACTGATCAAGCTGCGCTATCTGCGCGACCAGTACGAACGCGCCGTCTATCTCCTGGCCAAACGCATAGTCAAGGTGGCGGAACAGACCCGGATGCCCGAGGGGGATCCCCATCAGGACTACGCCTCCGTGCCCAGTGCATTCGGGCCACCGGGGCGGGCGCGGCAGATGGAGATCTCGGTCCTTGCCTGCTCCCATTCCGATCTTCCGGCGGACCGTGCCCCCGACTGCTACGGACCGGCCCAGCGCGACTGGAACCCCTACCACCCCAAGTTGTCGAGGCCGCTGACCGACCATGCGGTCGACCTCGTTCGCAATCTCGACTACCAGGTAAGGGTAGGGGACTTCGAGACCGAGGCGGAACGGCTGCTGGGGAGCGACCGCCCGACGGCCCCCGGCCTGCTCCTCCTCGACCGCTGGGCCCTCGACGCGCCCCACCGCAGGGAATTGGTGCGGCGGTTGGGCGAGGTGGGACGGCCCTGGATCAGCGTCATGGTGCCCTGGAACCGCGACGATCCCGACTCCGGCCGTCGCGAGTCAGAACTGCGTGCCGTGACCGAAGAGGCGCTCGAACCGCGTTCCGAACAGGAGAGCGGCCACCGGTCCCACGGCGGAGGTGTTCCCACGCTGGAGGCGTTCAGCCAGGAACTGCCCGGCGCGGTGAAGGCCGCCGAACGGCACTACGCGGCCCACGCGGAGACCTTCCCTCCGCCGGGTGAGCGCGGCGGGATCCCCAGAATCCTGCCGAACGGCGTCGGTTATGGCTCAACGAACGATTCCGTTCCACCTGTTCACGGAAAGGTCCACGACAAGGGCGGCGCCGACGACGGCGAAGCCTCCGAGGGGGAGGATCCATCGAATGACCGAGAACCGTGACGGGACCGTCGTCACCTTTTACTCATACAAGGGCGGCACCGGCCGCACCATGGCACTCGCCAATACCGCCTGGATCCTCGCGGCGAACGGCTATCGTGTCCTGGCTGTCGACTGGGACCTCGAAGCGCCCGGACTGCACCGGTTCTTCCATCCCTTTCTCGATCTTTCCGATCTGGCGGCCACACCCGGGCTGATCAATCTGATCACCGAATACCAGGAAGAGGCCCGCAGGCCCGCGCCGCGTGATCCGGACTGGCACCGTGAGTACGCTCGGGTCAGACCGCATGCGACCTCGCTCAACTGGGCATTCCAGCACGGTGGAAGCCTCGACTTCCTTTCCGCCGGCCGTCGCAACCGAGACTATTCGTCGACCGTCGGCAGGATGGACTGGGACGATTTCTACGAGCGTTACGGCGGCGGCCAGTTCTTCGATGCCATGCGCGCCGACATGCAGAAGCACTACGACTTCACCTTGATCGACAGCCGGACCGGCCTTAGCGATATCGCCGACATCTGCACCGTTCAGATGCCTCAGGTACTCGTGGTCTGTTTCACTCTGAGCGACCAGAGCATCGAGGGCGCGTCCGCCGTGGCCCGCGACATCGAGGAACGATTCCACGACAAGCACATCCGCATCCTTCCCGTGCCGATGCGGATCGATGACGGGGAGAAGGAGAAGGCCGACGCCGGACGGGCACTTGCGAAGGACAGCTTTCCCGGCTTCCCCAGCGGACTCGGCAAAGAGGAACTCGCCAACTACTGGGGAACGGTGGAGATCCCTTACCGGCCCTTCTACGCGTACGAGGAGATCCTGGCCACCTTCGGGGACGCCCCCAACATCACCAGCTCCATGCTCACCGCCTGCGAGCGGCTCACCTCGGTGCTCACCGAGGGACGGGTGAACACGCTGCCGCCCATCGACGAGGCGGAACGGCTGGCCTATGTGTCGGCCTACACCCGCCGCAGGCCGGTGCCGCCGTCGAACATCGTCCTCACCTATGCGGCGGAGGATCAGATGTGGGCGGACTGGCTGGAAGCTGTGCTGCTCCGCGCCGGGTTCAATGTCATGCCCGTCGACGTCCGTACCCCCCATACGGCGTGGACCGAAGCGGAGTGGGCGTCGGCCGGCGCCTACCGGATCGTGCCGGTCGTCTCGCAGGCGTACCAGAGTTCGAGTCTTGCCCGGAGCCTGTGGGAGTCGGTCCTGGGCTTCGACCCCTCGGACAGCCGACGCCAGCTCGTCCCGGTCCGGATCAGTGACGTACGGCTGACGCTTCCGCTCAACAACCGGGGCATCGTCGATGTGGCCCGGCTGGACGAACGCGAAGCGGCCACCGCGGTGCTCACCGCCCTGGACCGGCCCGAATCCACCGACGGGCCCCCGGTCGCGCCCGGCGGGCCCCGATTCCCCGGAGCCGTCCCCGGGGTGTGGAACGTGCGGCCCCGGCACGCCTGGTTCACCGGACGTGGCTCGGTCCTGGAACGGCTGCGCGACCAATTACGCGGCAGCGGCCGCTCGAACCAGCATCTGCCGCAGGTCCTGTACGGCCTCGGTGGCGTCGGCAAGACGCAGGTGGCGCGGGAGTACGCGCACCGGTTCCGGGCCGACTACGACCTGGTGTGGTGGGTCGAGGCCGAGCAGCCCGACCGGGTGGTGTCGTCACTGGCGGAACTGGCCGAGCGGATGGACCTGAGGGCCGGTGAAGTGGTCGCCGAAGCGGCCAGGGCGGCGTTGAACGCCCTGCGCACTGGAGCGCCGTACGCCCGCTGGCTGCTGGTCTTCGACAATGTCGAGGACCTCGACCAGGCGCTCGCGCTCTTTCCCGAGGAGACCGGTCCGCTCTCCTCGGGTCTCTACGGTCACATTCTCGCCACCTGCCGCAACAAGCCGATATCCAGCCGGGTGGAGGCGGTGGAGGTCGAGGTCTTCACTCGCGCCGAGTCCGTGGAACACCTCTGCCGAAGGGTCCGCAAGCTGCCCGCCAGCGACGCGGACCGGGTGGCCGAAGCAGTCGGCGACCTGCCCCTCGCGGTGGAGGTGGCGGCAGCCTGGCTCGCCGAGACAGCGACCCCGGTCGACGCCTACGTCGAACAGCTCAAGGAGCAGAGCACCAAAGTGCTCTCGCTCGGCAGGCCCGAGGACTACGCGCAGAAGATCGGCGCGACCTGGAACATCTCGATCGCCCGGCTGCGCAAGGAGTCCAGAGCCGCTGCCCGCCTGCTGGAACTGTGCTCGTTCTTCTCCGCCGAGCCGATCTCGATGACGCTCATCGGCAGCGACTCGATGTTCCGGTCCTTGCTGCCGTACGACCCCGATCTCCGGGAGCGGTACATGCTCGGCAGGGTCATCCAGGCACTCAACCGCTTCGCCCTGGCCAAGGTCGACCCGGCGGACAGCAGCATTCAGATCCACCGCCTCGTCCAGGCCGCCGTCCGGGCCGGGCTGAGCGCCGAGGAGCGCGACACGGCGGTGCACGAGGTGCACCGCATCCTGGCGGAGGCCCGCCCAGCGCAGGGAGCGGACCAGGACAACCCGGTCAACGATCCCCAGAGCTGGCCGGCCTTCGAGTTGATCTGGCCGCACCTCGGTCCGTCGGGGATCGCCGACTGCGACGAGGCGGAGGCCCGGCAGCTCATGGTCGACCGGATCCGATACCTCCTCAAGCGAGGGGATCTGGAGAGCGCGCGGGTGCTGGGCACCCAGCTCAACACTGCCTGGACCCAGGAGCTGGGCGAGGACGACCTGCAGACCCTGAATCTCCGCTTCGAACTGGCCAACGCCCTCCGTGCCCAGGGCCGCTACCAGGAAGCGCGGACGATGGACGAGGACACCCTCGCCCGGCAGGCCCGACTGCTGCGCGAGGACCACCCCAGCCTGCTGATCACCACCGGCAGCCTGGCTGCCGACCTCCGGGCACTCGGCCGGTTCGACGAGGCGCTGGCCCGGGACCGGAAGATCCATCACGTCATGGGCGAGACGTTCGGGGACATCCACCCTCGCACCCTCGTCGCCGCCCACAACCTGGCCATCGACTACCGCCTGACCGGCGACAGCGAAGCGGCGCGCAGGCTCGACGAACTCACGGTGGAGCGCCGCAGCACGCTGCTCGGGGTGGACCATCCGTACACCCTGACCACCAAGGGACACCTGGGCCGGGACCTGCGGGAGACCGGGGAGTACGCGTCCTCGGTACAGATCCTGCGCGAGGTCAAAGCCGCATTCGAGCGAGTTCTCAACGCGGATGTGCCGGAGGCGCTGCGTACCGCGAAGAGTCTTGCCGTCTCGCTTCGCAAGGCCGGCCAGCCGCACGAGGCGAAGCGGCTGACAGAGGAGACGTACAACCGCTACCGCGAGCGCTACGGAACGAAGGTTCCGGACGCTCTGGCCTGCGGGCTGAACCTTGCGGCCGACTTCTCCGCCCTCGGTGACAAGCAGGCGGCGCTCGATCTCGCCAATCAGGCGCTCGACGGTTACCGCAACACGCTCGGCGACGAGCACCCGTTCACCCTGGCCTGTCGTAACAACGTCGCCATCTACCTGCGCGGCATGGGCGCGGCCGGGGAGGCGGCGGAATGGGGCGAGGAGGTCCGGGCCGCTCTGGAGGAGAGCCTCGGCGCACACCATCCGTTCACCCTCTGCGCCGCGATCAACCTGGCCAACGCCTATGGCGACCTGAACCGGCCAGACCTGGCCGAGAGGTGGGAACGGGCGGCTCTCGAAGGGCTGTTGGACCGGTACGGGCCGAACCACCCGGACGTGCTGGCCTGCCGCTCCAACCTGGCGAACACCCTGCGCGCGCTGGACAGGGAGAGCGAGGCCGACCAGCTGCGCGCTGAAGTTGTGTCCCTGGCCGTCGAACACCTGGGTGTGGACCATCCCATCGCGGTGGCAGCCCGCACCTGGCGGCGCATCAACCGGGATCTGGAGCCGCAGCCTGTGTGAGCGCGGGGCAGGGGGCAGGAGCCGCGAGGACGGCCGGTTCGTGCGGTACGGACCGGGTCGTCCCAGTCGCCGATGCGGCGGTCGGGGTCACCCGGTGGCCCAGCTGAGCACGCGCGTCAGCACCCGCAACGCGCCGAAGTGCGCCGCACCGCGCTCCACCACCAGCTCCGCACCCGGGATGCGCTCCGCCAGCCACCGGGTGTGTTGCACCGGGGCGAAGACATCGTCCTCGCCGTGCCAGAGCAGCACGGGTGAAGTGATGTCCTCAGGACGGAACTCCCAGTCCTTACTGAACGACATGACATCGTCGACCCAGCCGTCGGCGGAGTTGCGCAGACCCTCGGCGAAGTTACGGACCAGCATGGCCCTGATCCCAGTGTCCGACACGATCCCGCGGTCCGAATCGGGCAGCCTGCGGTGCATATCGGCGACCGAACCCATCGGGTCCGCCCGGATCGACTCGGAACGGCGCTCCAGTGCGGCCGTCAGCTGGTGGTGGCCCGCTGCGGCGTTGATGTATTCACGCACGTTGGATTCGGTCATTCCGTCGAACCAGTCGAGTCCCTGGGCGTCACGCGGCGCCAGGCCCACCAGCGCGGCGGTGCGCGCCGTGCGATCCGGCAGCAGCGCGGCACAGGCGAGCGCGTGCGGCGCCCCACCGGACCGGCCGACCACGGCGAACCGGCCGATGCCGAGGGCGTCCGCGATCGCGGTGACGTCGGCGGCTACATGGGCCACCGGCCGCCCCGGTAATCGGTGCGAGGCGCCGTACCCGGGACGGTCGTAGGTGATGAGATGGATGTCCAGCCGGTACAGGACGGAGCTGCGCGGGGCCGGACCGAGTCTGCTGCCCGGCGTGCCGTGGAGCAGGAAGACAGGCCTGCCGTGCGGATTTCCGTAGTGCTCCACGGCCAAAGCGCGACCGTCCTCCGTGTGGATCAGCTGCTCCATCCGGTGCCTCCCCGTAAGGCCGATACGCGGCAAGTATGAGCGCAGGCTGACGCGTTGGTATATACGCGCACAGGCCTTCTGCCCAGTTGCGGCCGTGCCGACGCGCCGCTACGCCCGCGCCCCCCGCACCGACGGCAGCCGGCGGGTCGCGAAGTCGACCGCGTCGGTGAAGTCGAAGAGGTGGGCGGTTGCCGAGCCCACCGGGCCGGTGCGTACCGCCGCGCCGTTGTCAGTGCGGGTGAACTCCGCCCCGAGCGCGGCGAAGTCGCTGTCGTCCAGTGCCACGTCCTCGTACTCCCACCAGTGGTGTCTGCCCCGGGTGGTCACCACGCAGCGGTAGGTGCGGCGTGGCGGGGTGGGGACCCGGTACTCGCCGAGGTGGAACGCGGTGCAGGAGTCGAAACCGGTGCCGAGCAGCAGCACTTGAGCCCGTACGTCGTAGAGGCAGGCCAGCGGTGACTCCTCCCCGAGGTGACAGTCGGGACGGTGGTGCGCGACCAGCTTGTCGGCGAGAGGGCCGAGGGCGGCGAACGAGGTCTGGGGGTGGCTGCTGCGTGCCGCCCCCGGGGTCAGCCGTACGGTCTCCGCGAGACGGCCCATCGACGGTGCGGCCGTGGTGGCGGGGTCGAACGGTGGCATGCTCGCGCGGACCGCCTCCCGGGCGTGGTCGGTGAGGCCGCGGACCCGGTTGTGGTACTGGGGGGAGGTGTCGGAGTTCTCCGGCGTGAACGACGGGACGATCAGGGTGCCGTCCTCGCCGAGCGCGTCCCGCAGCGCACCGATCACGGCACCGGTCCCGCCGCTGACCGCTCCCACCGCTCGCATCGACGCATGCACCAGGAGGACGGCGCTCCGCTCCACGCCGAGCCGGGACAGCTGACCGGCCAGCCGGCTTCGGCGGTGGGCGACGTTCACGGCACTCGGCGTACTGATGGCAGTCACGAGGGGGCATTCTCCCAGCGGAGTGTCAGGTGTGATACCCCGCACATTCGGCCGAGGGGTGGTATGTCACTTATCGGTCTAGAAGGGGTATTTCAATCGCCGGGCAGTGGTCCATCACCATGTCGAGTCCGGCCGCCCGGGTGCGTTCGTACGCAGCGTCGTCGATCACGCCGAGCTGGAACCAGACTGCCTTGGCGCCGATCCTGACGGCCTCGTCCGCGACGGCGCCCGCCAGTCCGCCGTTGACGAAGACGTCCACGACATCGACCGGGAACGGGACGTCGGCCAGCGACGCGTATCCCTTCTCGCCGTGCACCCGTTCCGCCTTGGGGTGCACCGGGACCACGCGCTTGCCGAATTGCTGGAGGACCGCGGCGACGCGGTAGGCCGCGCGTGACTCGTTGCCGGACAGTCCGACCACGGCCCAGGTGTCGCCCGTGTCCCGGAGAATTCTGCGGATCGTCTCTGCGGTTTCTGCTGCGTCTGCGTACATGATCCGGACAACGGACTGCGGCCGCGGGCCATTCCCGCTGCTGCGCATAGGGTGGACGGATGCAGGAGCAGTACCGGACAGTCGCCCGAGCGGGCGTGCACGAGACCGAGATCAACCGATCGCGCTTCATCTGCGCGCTCGCCCCCGCCGCCACCGAGCAGGAGGCACAGGACTTCGTCGCACACATCCGCAGGGAACACCCGACCGCCACCCACAACTGCTTCGCGTACGTGATCGGCGCCGACGCCTCCGTACAGAAGGCCAGTGACGACGGGGAGCCCGGCGGCACCGCGGGCGTGCCCATGCTGCAGATGTTGATGCGCCGGGAGATGCGGTACGTCGTCGCCGTCGTCACCCGCTACTACGGCGGGGTGAAGCTCGGCGCCGGAGGGCTCATCCGGGCGTACGGCGGAGCGGTCGGCGAGGCGCTCGACGAGCTCGGCACGATCACCCGGCAGCGGTTCCGGCTCGCCACGGTCACCGTCGGCCACCAGCGGGCGGGCAGGCTCCAGAACGATCTGCGCGCCACCGGACGGGCCGTCCGGGAGGTCCGGTATCAGGAAGCGGTGATCATCGAGATCGGGCTGCCGGACGCGGATGTCGAGGGCTTCCGGCGCTGGCTGGCCGATACGACGGCGGGTGAGGCGCTGCTGGAGCTGGGCGGCGAGGCGTACGGGGACACCTGAACGCGCTCGGCGGGGAGGGACGGCCCGGCATCGGAACGTGGATCGGTCTTCTTCGCCGAACGCGTCGGAGGCGGTGCGCGGCGATGGGAGACTGTGAGCTGTGAGGAAGCCGGTTCGTGAGGGATCAGGGGCGCAACGGCGTTAGGGCGTGTTTCGAAAGGAGCGGCGCCTGGCAGGCGGGACTTTCGAAACACGCCCTAACGTGGCCGGTGCCGACCGTGTGCTCCTGCGCCGGTCCGGTGCGGCTCCCGGGCACGGCAGGCGCGGACGCTGGGTGCGAAGGAAGAGAAACATGCAGGTCGGAGCCAGGTCTTGAGGATTCTGCACACATCGGACTGGCACCTGGGGCGGTCGTTCCACCGCGTCTCGCTGCTGGAGGCCCAGGCCGCCTGCCTCGATCATCTGGTGGCGGCCGTCCATGAGCGCGAGGTCGATGCGGTCGTCGTTGCGGGTGATGTGTACGACAGAGCCGTGCCTCCGCTCTCCGCCGTCGAACTCTTCGACCGGGCCCTGCACAGGCTCGCCGACGCGGGCGTACCCACGGTGATGATCTCCGGCAACCACGACTCGGCCCGCAGGCTCGGCGTCGGTGCGGGACTGATCGGACGGGCCGGTATCCATCTGCGTACCGACCCGGCGGAGTGCGCCACCCCCGTCGTCCTGCACGACGAGCACGGCGATGTGGCGTTCTACGGGCTGCCCTACCTCGAACCGGCCCTCGTCAAGGACGTGTTCAAGGCGGAGCGGGCCGGACACGAAGCGGTGCTGACCGCCGCCATGGACCGGGTCCGCGCCGACCTCGCCACCCGGCCGGAGTCCACCCGCTCCGTGGTCCTCGCCCACGCCTTCGTCGCGGGCGGCGAACCCAGCGACAGCGAGCGCGACATCACCATCGGCGGTGTGGCCGCCGTACCTGCCGGAGTGTTCGACGGCGTCGACTACACGGCGCTCGGCCATCTGCACGGTTCCCAGGCCGTCACCGACCGGGTGCGCTACTCCGGCTCACCCCTCGCGTACTCCTTCTCCGAGGTCGCCCACCGCAAGACCATGTGGCTGATCGACCTCGGAGCCACCGGAACGATCACCGCCGAGCGGATCGACTGCCCAGTGCCCCGCCCGCTCGCCCGCCTCCGCGGCCGCCTCGACACCCTGCTCGAAGATCCCGCGCTGGCCCGGCACGAGGAGGCATGGGTGGAGGCGACCCTCACCGACCCGGTCCGTCCGGACGAGCCCATGGCCCGCCTCCTGGACAGGTTTCCGCACACCCTGAGCCTCGTCTTCGAACCCGAGCGGACCCCCGAGGACCCGTTCGCCTCGTACGCACAGCGCCTCAGGGGGCGCGACGACCAGCAGATCGCGGAGGACTTCGTGGCGCATGTCCGGGGCGGGAACGGGGCGGACGACCAGGAGCGCACGGTGCTGCGCGGCGCCTTCGACCACGTACGGGTGGACGACGGCGTGCGCGAGGTGAACCGTTGAGACTCCACCGGCTCACCCTCACCGCCTTCGGCCCGTTCGGCGCCACCCAGGAAGTCGACTTCGACGCGCTCTCCGCCGCCGGGCTCTTTCTGCTGCACGGACCCACCGGAGCAGGGAAGACCTCCGTCCTCGACGCCGTCTGCTACGGGCTGTACGGCGCGGTGCCCGGAGCCCGCCAGAGCCCTGGCACCTCACTGCGCAGCGATCATGCCCCGGCCGGCCTCCCCACCGAGGTCCGGCTGGAGCTGACCGTCGGCGGACGGCACCTGGAGATCACCCGGCGCCCGGCCCAGCCCCGCCCCAAGAAGAAGGGCGAGGGCTTCACCACCGAGAAGGCGCAGAGCTGGCTGCGCGAGTACGACCCCGAGCACGGCTGGCGGGCGCTCAGCCGCTCCCACCAGGAGATCGGCGAGGAGATCACCCAGCTCGTCGGGATGAGCCGGGACCAGTTCTGCCAGGTGGTGCTGCTCCCGCAGGGCGACTTCGCACGCTTCCTGCGCGCCGATGCCGAAGCCCGCGGCAAACTGCTCGGCAGACTCTTCGACACCCGCCGATTCGCGGCCGTCGAGGAGCGGCTCACCGAGCTGCGCCGCACCACCGAGACACAGGTCAAGGCCGGGGACGAGCAGATCCTCGGGACCGCCCAGCGGATCGCCCAGGCCGCTGGACCGGCTGCCGGTGAACTGCCCCTGCCGGACGCCCGGCCCGGCGATCCGGGACTCGCGGACGGCGTACTGGAGTGGGCTGCGGCGGCCCGCAGCAACGCCCGGGAACGGCTCGACATCGCCGAGTGCGTACTCTCCGCCGCCGAGAGCGGGCAGGCCCTCGCCCGCCGCGAACTCGACACCGCGCGCGAACTCGCCAGACTCCAGCGGCGGTACGAGGAGACGCGTCGCCGCGCCTCCGAGCTCGAAGCCCGCCGCCCCGAGCGCGACCGGCAGCGCGAGCGGCTCGAACGGTCGCGCAAGGCAGAACTCGTCGCCCCCGCACTGGAGTTGCGCGACGACGCCGAGTGTGCCCACCGGGCTGCCGGAGGGGCCTGTGAGCGCGCCCGCGCCCAGCTGCCCGACACCCTTGTCGACGCGGGTGCCGAGCAGCTGGCAACCCTGGAACGCAGGCTCCGGCAGGAGCTCGGCGGTCTCGACGCCGCGCGTCGTGCCGAGCGGCGCAGCGCGGAGATCGACACCGAGCGGGCCGAACTGGAACGCCAGGCCCGCGCCGACGACGAACTGGTCCAGGAAGCGGAAGGCTGGCTGGCGGGCTGGGAGTCCACCCGCCGCGGACTGCAGGAACGCATCGAGACGGCCCAGGAGTCCGCGACCCGCGCCGAACACCTTGCGGGACGGCTTGAGCCGGCCCGCCGCCGCCTGGACGCGGCCCGTCGCCGCGACGCCTTCGCGGCCGAGGCGACGGATGCGGCCGACCGGCTGGCCGCGGCCCGCGAGCATGCCCTGGGGGCACACGAGAGGTGGCTTGGGCTGCGCGAACAGCGGCTGCGCGACATCGCCGCCGAGCTCGCGGCGGAACTCGTCGACGGCGAGGCCTGCAAGGTCTGCGGGTCGGGCGACCACCCGGAGCCCGCGCGTGCGGCGGACGGGCATGTCGACCGGGCAGCCGAGGAGACGGCTCTCGCCGTGTACCGGCGGGCCGAGCAGGCGCGTACGGAGGCGGATCGGGAGCTCGGAGCCGTACGGGAGAAGCACGCGGCGGCGCGTGCCGCGGCGCTCCCTGTGGTGGGGGCCGCTGCCGATGATGCCACTGCCCCCGGAGCTGGCGGGACTGCCGATGACGGGCCCCATGCTACTGAACCCGCCGTTGTCGAACTTGAGGCGCTGGTATCCGAGTTGGCGGCCGAGCATGCCCATGCGCACCGTACCGCCGCCGGAATGCACGCCGCGCGCGAGGCCCTTGCGGTGGCCGAGCGGGAGCAGAGCGAGAGGCTCGAAGCGCGGCAGCAGGCCGAGCGCCGCTCCGCCGCCCGGATTTCGCGGCGGGAAGGGCTCGATCGGGAACAGGCGGGACTAGAAGCCGAGCTGACGGCTGCTCGCGGCGAATCCGGCAGCGTCGCCGCGCACGCCGCCCTGTTGGAACGCCGGGTGGCCCTGCTCGCCGACGCCGCCGAGGCGGTGCGCGCCGAGGAGCTGGCGGCGCGGCGTAGCAAGGAGGCCGACGGCCGGCTCGCGGACGCCGCGTTCCGGGCCGGGTTCGACACCCCTGAGGCTGCCGCTGCCACCCTGCTCACGGACGCTGAGCACCGCGACATCCAGCACCGGATCGATGCCTGGCAGGCCGAGGCCGCAGCCGTCGCCGAACGGCTCGCCGAGCCCGAGACCCGCGCCGCCGCCGAGCACCCAGAGGCCGACCCCGACGCCGCACAGGCCGCGTACGACGCGGCCGAGGGGCGGCTGCGCAACGCCGCCGCCACGCTCGCCGCCGCCCGGGAGCGCTGCGCCGAACTCGGCCGGCTGTCCCGCCGCGCGGCGGAGGACGTGCGCACGCTGGGACCGCTGCGCGACGAGTACGACCGGGTGGCCCGGCTGGCCGGGCTCACCGCAGGCACCTCCGCGGACAACGAACGGAAGATGCGGCTGGAGTCGTACGTTCTTGCCGCCCGGCTCGAACAGGTCGCCGCCGCCGCCACCGCACGGCTGCAGCGGATGTCCTCGGGCCGCTATACGCTCGTCCACTCCGACGCCCGCACCGGAGGCCGCCGGTCCGGCCTCGGACTGCATGTCGTCGACGCCTGGACCGGCCGTGAGCGCGACACGGCGACGCTCTCGGGCGGCGAGACGTTCTTCGCCTCCCTGGCCCTGGCGCTCGGTCTCGCCGACGTTGTCACCGACGAGGCGGGAGGGGTCCGGCTGGACACACTCTTCATCGACGAGGGGTTCGGCAGTCTCGACGACCAGACCCTGGACGAGGTTCTCGACGTACTGGACTCGCTGCGCGAGCGGGACCGCAGCGTCGGCATCGTCAGCCACGTCGGCGATCTGCGCCGCCGGATCCCCGCCCAGCTCGAAGTGGTCAAGGAGCGGCACGGGTCGGCGGTGCTCCACCGCGCGGCCGGCGGGGTCCCGCGCTGAGTGGTTCCGGCAACGCCGCCAAGGCCAGCGACGCCGTGAGCGCCGCCTTTGTCTCGTCGCCGGAGGCACTGGGGGAAGCGGTCGGGGCCACCGAACCGGGCCCGACCGCCTTCCTGTCGATAACCGTCCGGGTCAGAGCTTCGACAGCTCGTCGACCAGATCGTCCAGACCCAGCGGCCCCTGCGACAGGGCGGCCATGTGCCAGGCCTTCGCATCGAACGCGTCGCCGTGCGCCTTGCGCGCGTTCTCCCGGCCCAGCAGCCAGGCACGCTCGCCCAGTTTGTAACCGATGGCCTGCCCCGGCATGGACAGGTAGCGGGTCAGCTCGCTCTCCACGAAGTCTGCCGGCCGGCCGCTGTGGTTGCCGAAGAACTCCTGCGCCAGCTCGGGTGTCCACCGCTCACCGGGGTGGAAGGGGGAGTCCGCGGGGATCTCCATCTCCGCGTGCATGCCGATGTCCACGATCACCCGGCAGGCACGCATCATCTGCGCGTCGAGGTAGCCGAGGCGGCGCTCCGCGTCGGGCAGGAAGCCGAGCTCGTCCATGAGCCGCTCCGCGTACAGCGCCCAGCCCTCTGCGTTGGCGCTGACGATGCCGATCGACGCCTGGTAGCGGGAGAGACCGTCGGCGACATGGGCCCACTGGGCGATCTGCAGGTGGTGGCCCGGGACACCCTCGTGGTACCAGGTGGAGACCAGGTCGTACACCGGGAAGCGGGTCTCGCCCATGGTGGGCAGCCAGGTGCGGCCGGGACGCGAGAAGTCCTCGGACGGACCCGTGTAGTACGGGCCCGCGGCGCCGCCGGGCGGTGCGATCCGGGACTCCACCTTCCGTACCCGCTCGGCGAGTTCGAAGTGTGTGCCGTCGAGGGCTTCGATCGCCTCGTCCATCAGGCCCTGCAGCCAGGCCTGAACCTCGTCGACACCCTCGATGTGCTTGCCGTGCACATCGAGATGGGCCAGCGCCTCCCAGGGGCCGACCCCGGGCAGTACCTTCTCTGCCTCGGTCTTCATCTCGCCGAGCAGCCGGTGATACTCGGACCAGCCGTACGCGTACGCCTCGTCGAGATCCAGATCGGTACCGTTGAAGTAACGGGACCAGCGGGCGTACCGCTCGCGGCCCACTGTGTCG
Organism: Streptomyces sp. NPDC051286; assembly: GCF_044455345.1. Taxonomy (NCBI): domain Bacteria; kingdom Bacillati; phylum Actinomycetota; class Actinomycetes; order Kitasatosporales; family Streptomycetaceae; genus Streptomyces; species Streptomyces sp. NPDC051286. Next base: position 103,903 of record NZ_JBITER010000025.1, read on the forward strand.
GGCGCACCCTCGATCGCGGGGGCGTACACATCGCGCATCCAGTCACGCAGCGCCTCCGTGGCCTCCGCGGCCTGCCGGGCGGCGTCGTCCAGGTCCGCGCGCAGCGAGTCCGGGCCCGCGGCAACGAATCCCTGGTAGAACCCTGTTCCGTCCTGCCCGATCCACTCGTTCAGCTGGCCGATGAAAGTGGCGGTGGCGCGCGGACCGCCGTACAGCTTCCGTTCCAGGCCGAGCGCGAGCGAGGCGCGGTACCCCTCCAGGGCTCCGGGAACCGCGAGCAGCCGCTCCACGACCGCCGCCCAGTCCTCATCGGTCTCGGTCGGCGTCAGCATCAGCACCTGGCGGACGCTGTGCGCCGGTGACTGCAGGTTGGAGACGGCCCGCAGGCCCTCATCGGCCTCATGGACAGCGATCTCCGCGGTCAGCCGCTCGCGCAGCAGGCGGCCACAGCGGCGCTCTGCGTCGCTGTCCGCGCCCGGGAGCTGCTCTGCGGCGTCGAGCTTCACCAGGGTGGCGCGGGCGAGTTCGGCAAGGGCTTCCTGCCCGGCGGGGGAGAAGTCGGGAAGACGGCGGGAGCTTTCCGCCGCACCGAGGTAGGTGCCTGAGATGGGGTCGAGTTCGATGAGCGCGTCGACATAGGCGTCGGCGACCTGGCGGGGCAGTGCGCTGTTCGTAGTGTCTGACATGCGGACATCTTCGTACGGCCAGGGGGCCGGCGTCACTATCAATGGAACGCAGGGAATTGACACAGTTCATTCCGGTTCGGCGTGGAGGACGCGGATCACCTACCGCAGTGGCCGGAACCGGTCATTCGGATTCTGCGGTCCTTCCGGGCGCCGCGGCGGCCGGCGGCAACAGCGGCCCGCACTCCCACTGTTGGAATATCAGCCGCGTCTCCACCCGGGCCACTTCGCGCCGCGAGGTGAACTCGTCGAGCACCAGCCGCTGCAGATCCGCGGTGTCGGCAACGGCCACGTGGACCAGATAGTCGTCGGGGCCGGTCAGATGGAAGAGCGCACGGGACTCCGGCAACGCCCTGATCCGCTCGACGAACGGGCCGATGAGCTCCCTGCGGTGCGGGCGGACCTGCACCGAGAGCAGCGCCTCCAGACCACGGCCGATCTTGGCCGGGTCGAGACGCAGCTGGTGGCCGAGAATCACGCCTGAGCGGCGCAGCCGGGCCACCCGGTCCAGACAGGTGGACGGTGCGACCCCGACCTCGGCGGCGAGCTCGCGGTACGTGATCCGGGCATCGTTCTGCAGCAGCCGCAGAATGTGCAGGTCCACCGGGTCCAGAACGACGGAATCGGCCATTCGCCGAACGTAGCACGGTGCTTCGACGTCACGGTCCGGCACCTGTTCAGAGTGGTGTCATGGACACCGAAGCCTCGATGCGGCCCTCGACGACACCCCGGTCCAGGGCGCTGGCCACTGAAGCCGTGCACGCCGGACGCGACGACCTCGCTGCACTCGGCCTGCACGCCCCGCCGATCGATCTGTCCACGACCTACCCCTCGTACGACTCCAGGGGAGAGGCGGAACGGATCGACACCTTCGCCACCACCGGCGCCCGGCTCGACGGGCCGCCCGTCTACGCCCGGCTCGACAATCCGACCACGGCCCGGTTCGAAACGGCTCTGGCCCGACTCGAAGGGACCGAGAGCGCTGTGTCGTTCGCCAGCGGAATGGCGGCGCTCACCGCGATTCTGCTGGCCCGCGCGAGCATGGGACTGCGCCATGTGATCGCCGTCCGTCCGCTGTACGGCTGCAGTGACCATCTTCTTGGTGCCGGGCTGCTGGGCACCGAAGTCACCTGGACCGATCCGGCGGGCATCGCGGAGGCGATCCGTCCGGACACCGGCCTGGTCGTGGTCGAGACACCGGCCAACCCGACGCTCGCCGAGGTCGACATCCGGGCAATCGCGCACTCCTGCGGGTCGGTTCCGCTGCTCGTCGACAACACCTTTGCCACCCCGGTCCTCCAGCGGCCCGTCGAGCACGGCGCGCGGATCGTTCTGCACAGCGCCACCAAGTACCTGGGCGGGCACGGCGATGTGATGGGCGGCGTCGTCGCCTGCGACGAGGAGTTCGCGGCCCGGCTGCGACAGGTGCGCTTCGCCACCGGCGGGGTACTGCATCCGATGGCCGGATATCTGCTGCTGCGGGGTCTGTCCACCCTGCCGGTACGGGTACGTGCCGCCTCCGCGAGCGCCGCCGAACTGTCCCGTCGGCTGGCCGCCGACCCGCGCATCGCCAGGGTCCACTACCCGGCGGTGGGCGGGGCCATGGTCTCCTTCGAGGTGTACGGGGATCCGCACCGGGTGATCTCCGCCGTACGGCTCATCACTCCCGCGGTGAGTCTCGGCAGTGTGGACACGCTGATCCAGCACCCGGCCTCCATCAGCCACCGCATCGTGGACGAGGGAGACCGGCAGGCTGCCGGTGTCGGAGACCGGCTGCTGCGTATGTCGGTCGGCCTGGAGGACGTCGAGGACCTTTGGGCCGACCTCTGTCAGGCGCTCAGCGACCCGCCTGCTCGTACGGCGGCAGGGAGCGTACCGCAGTCGCGTCCAGCCGGGCGGTGATGACGAGCGTGCCCTCCTCGATCTGGTAGTCGAGGGGCAGTCCGAGGGCTCGCATGGCGGCGACCATGCCGGTGTTGGAGGCCTGGGTGACGGCGTAGACGTTGTCGCAGCCGGCCTCGACGGCGAGCGTCACCAGGCGGCCGAGCAGCTCCGAACCGATGCCCCGGCGCTGCCAGTCGTCCTCGACGAGGAGGGCCACCTCGGTCTCGTCACCGTCCCAGAGGAGGTGTCCCAGGGCGACCAGGCGGCCGGAGGCCGTCTGGACGGCCAGGGTGCGGCCGAACCTGGGGCTCAGCAGGTGGTCCAGGTAGCGGTCGGCATCGCGGACGGGACCGTGGTAGCGCAGCCGGAGCGTCTGCTCGGAGCAGCGGTTGTGCAGGGCGCGTGCGGCGGCCAGGTCGCTCCCGTCCGCGCGGCGGACGGTGATCTCATTGCCCTCGGGGAGCGTGAGCACGTGCTCGCTGCGTGGGACGCGGGGGCCGAGTCGGGCGTCGAACTCGACCAGGGCGCGGGCCCGGGCGAACTCGGTCGGGGTGAACGGCAGATAGGGCCGCTCGATGGTGATCGCACCGCCGGACGGGTCGCGCAGTCGCATCACTGTCTCATCAAGCATCCCTTCGACCGGCGCGCTCTCTCCGGTCGCACGGCCGGTGAGTGAGACGGCGGGCAGCGAGTGGATGGTGCAGCGCCCGAGCAACTGGCGAAGAGCGAGCGGGAGTTCAGCGGCGTCCAGAGCGGTGCGGGTGGCGAGTTCCAGGATCCGGGTCGGGGCGTCCACCAGGTCGTGCGCGTCGGCTCGCTCGATCCAGGTGGAGTTGCCGCCCGCTGCGGAGATCGCCCGGCTCAGCTGCCGGACCTGGAGCGAGGCGGGGGCGCGCAGCAGGAACTCGTCGACCGTGCCCTGTGTCAGCGGATGTGTCTGCAGAGTGAGGATGTCGGTCCGGTGCCGGGCGAGCGCGATGCAGAGCGCGGCGAGGCTGCCGGGGGTGTCCCGGACCGTGGTGCGCATCCGCCACAGCACCGTTTCCTCGTCGGACGGGGCCGGACCGGAGGCGGCGGGCGCGGTCACCGACAATGCGGCAGCAGTGGCCGCCGCATTGTCGGTGACCGTGTGGTGGGACAGGTCCACGCTGGAGTCGACGGTGGTCGGCGGCGGGGCGTGACTGTGTCGCCGTGCCCACCAGGTGTGGAACGCGGCCGTCGCCGCGAGGGCCAGGGCCGAGGCGATCAGCAGATACGGTCCGTCGGGCTGGTGCCCGATCATGTTGACGATCGCGTCGGCCACCGCGACGGCGGTGAACAGGGCGGCCAGCTCGATCAGGTCCCGTCGCCAGTGGTGCGGGCGGCGGGCACTCTTCGCGGAGGTCACATCAGTCATGAGTTCACTGTGACGGAGCGGTGTTGCCTGATCACGAACGCCTTGTGACTGATGGGTTAAGTATGGATCTAGTCCTTTATCACCCGTTTTTGCTGGTTGCTGCCGTGGATGACTGCGACGGCTACAGAGTTTGAGGCGGGACCGGTCGCTTCGAAGGCGGAACGGGGACGGGTCATGGTGGGGCGTGACCCGCCGCTGCGGGTTACGGCAGGATGTCGTCGGTCGTCGTCCCCGCCCCCTTTTCCGGCTCTTCGGTCGCTTCCGTGGGCGGGGTTATGCGGTTTGACGGCTTGGTAGGTGGGGGCGGTGTCCGCCGAGGGTGAGCATGGCGAGGGCGATGAGGGCGGTGGCGTCCTTGAAGCCGAAGGCCATAC
>NZ_JBITER010000026.1:0-50227 GCF_044455345.1 Streptomyces sp. NPDC051286
GTCAGGTTGTGCGCCAGCGCCGCCAGGGCCAGCCACGCGGCATTGGCCTGGAAATGCCCGGACGGCACGTGGGCGAAGGCGCTGTTCTTGACATCGGCGATCACCTGCTCGACGACAGCGTGCCGTCGGTGATCACGCTCGGCATCGGTCAAGGAGAGCGGGGAGTCGGTGAACGCGGCGTGGTAGCGCCAGGTGTCAAACAGCGTGCCCTGCCCAGCGGGGACGGCGTCAGTGCTCAGGCGCTTGACGCGGCGCACGATCAGACGGGCGGTGACCTGCTGCTTCTTCGGCTTGGAAGTGAACGCGGTGTAGCCGGTCTCGGCTATCTCGGCGTCGGAGATCCAGCACTGGCCTTCCTCGTCCCAGACCGCCGTGGGGTACTTGATCGGCGTCCAGGCGTCCTCGTCGATGCGGGCGATGGCGGCCTTGACGGAAGCGTTCATCCGCACCGTGATGGAGAACCGCGCGCCCAGTGCCCGGCAGGAGTTCACGACATCGGCGCCGTAGAACGCCGAGTCCGCGCGCAGCACCATGAGGCCGCTCGCGCCGCAGGCGCGAGCGGTGCGGATGGTCTCGGCGACGAACGCTGCCGCCCCGCGCGCGGAGTTCGATGGTCCCTTGCGCAGCCTCGTGGCGGCAATCACCGGGGCAGCCAGGGGTGTGGAGACGATACCGAGCAGCGCGTTCAGGCCCTTGACCTTGCTGTATCCGTAGCCGGCGCCCTGCTTGGCGTAGCCGTAGGTGCGGCGGATGGTGTCATCGATGTCCACGTAGGCGACCTGGTCCGCGCCGGGCAGCAGCGGGGCGTGACGGGCCAGTTCGGGAAGGAACCGGCGGGCCACAGCGTGCAGTTGCTTCACATGCCCGTGCGTGAAGGAACGCAGAAACGACCCCAGCGTGGACGGGGCCCGCACGCCAGAGAACAGGCGGCTCATCGCGCCGTGCCGCAGCCGGTGCATGTCATCGATGCTGTCGGCGCCCGCGACCATGCCGCCCACCAGCGACATCACTTTCGCCGCGGGGAAGGCACCGGTGCCGTCCTTCGAGGCCGGCAGACGGATGTACTCCCCGACCAGTGCGGGCAGACCGCACCGCTCGGCCAACCGCACCACCGGCTCCAGGCCGCCGTACGCGATCAGGTTCGGGTCGTCGAACGCGGATGAGACCGCCGCTGCGGCATGGGAAGATTGCATCTCGGAAGTGCCTTGCTGATCGTGCCTGATGTGGTCCTAGAGAAACCCCATCATCGCAGGTCACAAGGCACTTCTTCGTTCCGAGAGAAGCCGTCCACAGACATCAAACCGGTGGATCCGGGCTCAGCGATGCTCAGCGCTGAGCTTTACCGATCATGCTCAGCGATAGCTCAGCGATAGCGCGGAGCGACGCATCACGCATACACGCGGCTCTCTCAGCCGTCAGAGATCAGCCGGGTCCGGCTCATCCGCGTTCTTCAGGTGATCCGCGACGGCGTAGAACTTGCTCTTCCCCACCGTTCTGGTGATGACCAGCTTCGGCTTCTCGCCCCTCGGGCACTTCTCCGGGTCGGCCATGGTCCGGCAGAGGTTCTGCACGGTGCTGTAGGCAACCCCGTCGATCCCCTCGGCGATCTGTGGCGGTGCCAGCGGCCCGTTCCACTTGAGGAAGCGGATGATCTTCTCCTCGTTGGTCAGGTTCTGGAGCAGGGCGTCACCCACGGACAGCTCCACGAACACGGGCCAGCCGTTCGCCTGCTCCTCCAAGCGGAAGTCCCGATCCTGGATCTCGCGCCCAGCCTTGACCTTCGGCACCGAGATCTTCCGCCCGTCCTTGTCCGAGCCGTTGATGCGGATGATCGTGTCCAGCGCCGCGGGCATGGCTGACGCGCCACGGCCGCGCTCGCCATTCGCGTGGCCGGTGTGGTGGACCAGGAGAACGAAGCACCCGAGCGACTTGGACAGAACCTTGAGCCGCTGCATGACCTCGTTCATGCCGGTGTTGTCGTTCTCGTCCACGCCCTGGATAGCGAGGCTCTGAGTGTCGATGACCAGCAGGCGGGGTGTGGAAGAGACGGCGCGGATGTCCTTGGCGAGCTGATCCAGGCTCCCTTGGTCGGCCAGGTTCAGTTCCTCCTCAACCATCACGTACAGCTCATCCGAGCTGCGCCCGTGCTTGAGTTCCCAGGCGTCGAGCCGCTTGGCGAAGTCGAACCCGCCCTCCATGAGGACGTAGAACACCGGCCCCTTGACGCGGATCGTGTGCCCGATCCAGTGGCTCATCCCCGTGGTGATCCGCATGACCAGGTCGATAGCCGCGTACGTCTTGCCGCCGTAGGTCGGTCCAAAGAGCTGACCGACGCCGTACTCAGGCAGCAGCCGCTCAATGAGCCACTTCGGCTCGGGCCGGTCGCGGAGCTCCTGGCGAGTGAGGAACCGGCTCTTGCGCTTCCGCGCCTTGGCCTTCCGCTGGCCCGGCTCGTCATCATCCGCGCTGGTCACGCCCGGTTCGTCACGCTCGCCGGCACTCTCACGCTCGGGCACCGGCGCGAGGTTGGCCGTGCCCGCTCTCTTGAGGATGAGGCCGACGTGGTGAGACATGGACTTGCCCTCGTCCGAGCACTTGGACACGGCCGCGTCGCACTGCTCCATGACCCACAGGAGCTCCGAGGGGTCTCCCACACCAGCCTCGATGCAGGACAGCCCGAGCCAGCACATGAGGGCGTGCCGGTTCTTGTAATTGCCCGCGCGGAACCTCTGGTTGGCAATGCGGAGCTTGTTAGCCACGTGCTGGTAACGCGGGTCGCTCTTGCGGATCGCTGTAGGCGTCTCAGAGACGGCGACAGAGCGAGAGTGCGTATCTGTGTCGGGAAGCTCCATACCGAGCGCTGAGGCAAGCTCAGGGGCGCTCCAGACACGCTCTGACTCGTGCACGAGATGCGCACGACGGCGCTGCCCGCCCTTGGTGTTGAGCGACCCCGGCACGCGCATGATGGCTGCGCGGGAGATCTTGGATTCGTCGCCGTCCAGCTTCTCGCAGAGGGCGCGGTTCAGCGCCTCGATGTGATGGGGCGGTGTGGCACGGTCCAGGCGGATGAACACCTGACGATGGCCAGGCGTGCCCGAGGCCAGGAGCCAGGCGCCGAGCCCTTTAGCCCAGTCCCTCCGCTCCGTGCTGAGGGTGTGGTCCACGTCAGACCAGACGAGCCAGCCGCCGTCACCAGCGCGGGCGATGGACGGCATGGCGTTGTCGTCCGTCATCGGGAACGGAGCGAACAGAAGCTCCGGGCGCTCCTTCTCGGGTTCGAGCGTGGCGAGTCCCGAAGCGTCTATGAGCCCCCGCGGCTGAAGCCGGAGTTTGTCTTGAGAATTGCGCTTCCCCGAGATGACGAGGAATTGTGTATCCGCAAAGAGCGATGCTACGCTCACAGCCGTTGCCTTTCCTTTCCTGGCAGTTCAATTCCACGAGAGCCCCTGTTCCCAGGCAGGGGTTTTCTCATGGCTCCATTTCCAGCCGGATCACTTCGTGGGCTCGATAGCAGCCTCCGCCGCATCCCGTGCGATCGATCCATTCCTTCTGGAGCTCCGCTCTTCCCTGGGAACCCCAGAGGCTGACAATGCGCTGATCCCCGGACAGATACGGCTTCCGGCAGTTCGAGACGAGGGCATAGGGCAGGTCGTTGCCCGGCTCGAATGCGCGGACCCAGATAGCGTTCCGCCACACGCACTTGGCGAATGTCTCGTGGGTCCGGTGCTGGCGGTTGCAGTGATGGCGGCGGTATACCTTCAGCCGCGTTAGCGTGTTCATGGCTCATGGTTCCTTTTCTTCCCTCGGTTCGCGGATGGGGGTTACTCGGCCTCGGCGGCCTTGTTCTTCCGGCGCGTGCACCAGATCCGCTCATGCTGAGTCGGGCCGTGGTCACAGTCGGCGTGGCGCAGGGCCATCCGGCATTCCCTGCGAGCGACCTTGGTCGCCGGGTGATTGCAGTGGGCGTGACTCAAAAACCGACGCGGTTCCTTCTGCTCGGGCATTTCCCGTCCTTTCTCTTTCGGTGGCGTTCCCGTAGATCAATCGTCTCAGTGGAAAATCCGCACTTCAAAATGTCCGCATCACCCCTTGCTGACGTGCGGCCGCAATTCTTTACTCAGACTTTGCAATTCAAGTCCTGCGGCATAGAGAAAGCCCCGCACCGGAATTCAGTACGGGGCTTCTCGTGAATCGATGTGCGCGCGTACGAGACGTAGACGTTATCGACGCCCGTTAGGCGAGCGTGAGCAGTGTTCTAGGCTCACGACAGAGCGTGTGCGATGAACTCGATAGGCGACGACTCACAGGCTCCGAGAGAAGCGCACAGAGCTTTAGGCCGCGTCGTCCGTCCACCGTGGACTCCATCCGTCAGGCAAAGGGATCCGCCAACCGCCTGGCATAAACCAGTAGCCCAGGTATTCCCCAGTCTCCGCATCATGCACCGGTGCAGGCTTCGAGAAGTCCAGGACCTTCCCCTCCTGTGTCAGGAGGTGGTGGAACTGGAAGACCACTCGCCCGCCCGCCTGACGCGGCTGTGGCCGCGTCTCCACCTCTGCGAACAGGTTTGCCGCCTCGCCCCGGCGCCACACCTCATTGCCAAACTCCTCTGCCGAGCCGGTGAAGTCCTCCCCCTCGCGGGCAACCCAGGTCCCGCCCTTCATCCATTCGTCCCACGAGTCGCTCTCAGCGATTGTGGGCCAGTCGTCCCGAGGGATCCCCACGCCTGCCTTGAATTGATCCAACCATTCCGCGTCAATCAGCCTGGCCATGGTTTTCCCTTCCCTGTCGACCCGTTGTCGGCGATGGAGAAACGATGGCTGCGGGCTGGTGTGGGAATCAAGCCGAGTTTGTTACTCGCGGGTAGGTACCCTCGGTCGGTGTATATGCCATGTAACGCTGTGACCTGGGAGAACGGAGTTTGTGTGAGGCGTGCCACACCAGCCCGTTTCGTGCCTCGCGCGTCGTCGTACCCACCCCTCTGTGACGCACAACACATCAAGTTACCGGCGAGCAATATAGAGCCACCTCTTATTCTGGGTGGCCATTAATTCGCCCCGACTCTTGAGTGTTTGTGCGTGTTATTCGAGTTCTCTAGCGTTATTCGTGTTGTCGCAGTCATTGAAAGGAGGCGACAAATGGCAACGCGGATTGATTCGTCGGAACTGGAAGAGCCCGAGCAGATCCCGTGGGATGAGTTCACCGACGGGTTCTGGTGGGAGATCACCGCAAAGGAAGCCGAGAGCTATTCGGGCAGCCTGACCGGCTTCCGTAGCACTCTCTACAGCTACGCGCGCCGGAACTCCCTGACGGTCACCACACGCACGCTCGGAGCGCGGATGCGCTTCCAGTTCGTCAAGCATCACGAACAGGTCTGAGCCAGCCCATAAATGAGCCCCGAGATAACCGCCAAGTCACTCTCGGGGCTCACTGTGCACCCGCTATCAAAGGACACACAAATGCATCGTAAAGCACTCTCTCCCCGCGCTGAAAATCACGGAATCGCGGGGAGGGTCAAGTGAGCAGCCACATATCCCTGGACGAGTTCATGGCGGCGATTCTCGGGGGCGACTCCGTGAGCGCTGCCGTCCAAGAGGGCCGCTGCGTCAGTGAGCCCATCGGCTGCGGTCTGCCGGTATTCGACACGGCGGGGAACCTGCGCCACACCATGCCGGACGATGCGCCGGAGGAGTACGTAGCCGAGTGGCAGATGACGGGCCTGTGCGCCGACTGCCAGGACGCCCTGGAAGGCATCGAGGATGAGGACGTCAAGAGGCACTCCCGAGCCTGTGCCGACTACAGCGCCTTCCTGGATCTCTGGGCCGAGATGCTGGAGCAGGACGACGACTAAGCGCGCGCGCTCAACGTCTCGACACAAGCTGAGCTTGTACGTTTTAGGACGTCTAGAAAGCGCCTCTCGGCTCCTCTGAGCGCTCGCCGACACACACTCACAGTCGAGACGTGAGAGCGCCCTAGATGCGCACAAGAGCGATTCCAGCAGAAAGCCCCCGATGGCTGGCGTCATTCGGGGGCTTTCCGGGGCTGGCAGTGCGGCCAACATCAAGAGCGTATCAGCGCGAAATCCACGCTCCAAAGGAAAGTCGCTCGGGGTCAACGGCGTCCATTGGCTACCTCGTCCGGGAATCTCCTTTCCCGGCTGAGTTGGTATCGGTTGAGGGTCTTACGGTCCTTCTCGCACGCAAGCCGGTCCGTGCGCGTGATCGGGTGGTCGCAGTGGGCATGAGAAACGTACCGCTCCCGATTTCGATTTCGATTCCGCACGCTCGGGCTCCTGGAGTCGAATTCGTCCGGCTCGATGCGGAATTGAATTGTGCCGTTCTCGACACGGGAAGATGCCGTCCACGGATTTTTGTCCGTCGTGTAACTCAGGCGTTGGCGGAACTGCGGAACGCTGATCCCGTACTTCTCGCGGATCTCGTCCTCGGTGAGAGTGTGGGTCTTGCCGTCGGCGTACTGAGCCCACTTGACCGGGATGATCGGACCAGCGGTGGCCTCAGTGGCAGGACGCCAGGCCACTTGGCCACCGCCGTTGGTGACGTCCCGGATCGCCCCCTCGGCCTTGAGCTGGTCGAGATAGCGCTGGGCGGCGCCCGGGTCATCGGGGAAGAACTCCCGGGTGATGCGCCGATGGTTAACCCATCGCTTTTCCCAGACGAACTCCAGGATCCAGCCCTTGAGTTCCGGGTCTACGTCAACGGCGCCCATCGGTTACCACCGCTCTCATGAATGCGTGCCATATCGTGTCGGCGTACGGCTGCTGGTCCTTGGTTCGCTGCTCGGTCGGCTTCTTCGTGGCCATGAACCGCTTACGGGCCTTGTTCTTCTTCCTGACCACGACTCACCTCCTGAGGAATGGATATGCAGAACGGGGGGTGTGGTACGGGTGGAGAACGACGAGAAAACCCCCACGTACCACACCCCCCGCTCGTGTTCCCGGCTCGCACTCCGGGAATCCCGTCCTCACTCACGGGAATTGAAGGCTGGTGTGGGAGTGGATAGTGGGGCTTTTGAAGCCCTCCCACACCAGCCGGTCTGTGTTACCGCCAGTCGGCCAGGAAGATTCGCTGCATGGTCTTCTCGCGGCCTACTCGCTGGATGCGACCCTGGTCGTGCAGCCGGGTTAGGGCGGCCTCGATCTCGGCGGTCTCGACCTCAACGTTGAACCCGCCGACGACTCGGGACAGGTAGATCCCGCCGTCTTCCCTGCGGTTGTTCCGGATGAAGTCGAGGACCCGCGTTTCCAGGTCGGGCGCGGTCGTCATGCCGCTGCCTGGATCGCGGTCTTCACGCGGGTGATGACCGTGTTCTCCGGGTCCTGGTTGATGCTGGGGCTGGTCGGGGCGACGATGACGCTGGCCCGGCCGGTCGCGGTGGACGCGCTCAGCTTGGTGCGGCCGGTGTTGTAGAGGTCCAGGAACAGAGCCCGGCGGCTGGTGGTGCCCAGCGCCATCAGGGAGTTGAAGTCCTGGAGATCCATCGTGATGTTTGCCATTGCTGGGCCTACCTTTCAGTTACGCGAGTTATTGGTTGGGTGGTGCAGTCGGCCGGCTAGGCGGTGGCCACGCCGTCGGCGATGTCCCGCAGCTTGGCCACCAGCTCGGCGTCGCTCTGTGCGGTGGTCTGGTCGCCCCGGAGCTCGGCCACGATCTTCTTCGCCAGCCTGTCCATGCCGTCCTCGCGCTGCTTGGCCCCGTGCTCGCGGAGACGGCGCGTGATGCCCTCCGTGGAGTTCTCCTCGTTCTCCCGGCGGGTGATCGCCACCATCGCGTCGTAGGCGGCCTTCCGCTTGGCCGGTTCGGCAGCCTGGGCGTCCTCGATGCGGAGCTGTTGGCGGGCGCGCTGCAAGGCCACCTCGCGGTCCGCCCCGTAGAGGAGGCCGAGGTTGTCCCCCGCGCGCTGATGGACACGAGCCTCATACGCCCGCTGGCCCCGGTGGGTCTGGAGGTTGTGCTCGGCCCGAGCCTCGCCGATCTCCTCCTCGGTGCCTCCGCGCATCAAGTCCATGAGCATCTGAGACTCCGGGTCCACGCCGTGGCGCATGGGTACCTGGCTCGGGTTGGCGCGGGGCGGTACGTAGCTGGACGAGACCTCGCCGCGCATCTGGCGGAGGATCAGTTCGGATGCACTGTCGGCCATGGTCCTACTCCTCGAAATCCGGGACGGCGTTGCCGTAGCCCTCGCGTACGTCTTGGGTGTGGCGGTCCAATTCCGGGCCGTCGGTGTACGGGTTGTGCCCCCGCGCCATCGCTTCACGGATAAGCGGTTTCAGCGTGTAAGAGGCCCTGTTCTGGGTGGGCGGCAGTGAATTCACCCAGGCCCAGTACTCGGGTGTCTCGGGATACAGGCGTCGGTGGTATTCCGGCGGGTTCTCCCGGAACCTGCGGTCGATCAAGTCCCGTAGCCTCTTCTCTTCCTCGTCCGAGGGTTTGCCGAACCTCTTCCGATATTCGGCGCGAGGCATCTGCACGACCCTGCACGGTCGCGCCAGGAACTCTTCTCGGGAACCTCCCAAGAGGTGGATTCCGTCAGCCAGGGAATCCAGGTGGACGTCAAGCATCTCTTCGGGAGTCATGATCCAGCCGGGCCTCACTCGTCCCCGACCATCAGTATTACGGTGGCCCCAGAACTCCGGGTCAGGATTGCGGTACTTCTTGCAACCCTCGTGGTGGACCTCGCAGAAATCCACGGTGTCTCGCGCTGCCTTGCGTGACACAGCCGATACAGCCTTAACGGGCATCGTCCGACCCCCATTGCTGCTCCAGCTCATGCACCAGCTTGGCCGGGGCCTCGATTCCGAGAAGCCGCGACTTCTTCATGGCGGTGTCGGAGATGACCTTGAGATACGAGGCCGCTTCCCTGTCGTCCAACTCGCCGCTCTCGATCCGCTCATAGGCTCGGCGGATAACGTCGTTCAGGAGGATCTCAGTCTGGTTCCGTAGTTCCTGGCTGGTGTACTCCTCCAGGTCGTTGTTCGCCGCGTTGAGCCTGTGGGAGATCTGCGTGCGGGAAAGGCCAGTCTTCCGACTGATCTCGGCTTTGCTCATTCCAGCCGCCTGGTACTTCTGCACCAGCAAGGCTTCAGCCTTACGCCGCTGGATGTCGTGCTGCGCCATGTCACCTCCTCCGTGCACGGACTCTGTGAATTCTTGGATTCACTGTACGTGCATTCTGAATAGCTCGGAAAGGTGCGATATTCAGGGCGCGGGTCTGGCGTCAAGGATTCCGGGGCAAATCGTTATCAGGTCTCGTGCCACACCAGCCGCTCTCATTGGCAGCGTTGCCATCACGATTCGCCACGGAATCGTGCCGTGAGCCTTCGGACGTATCGCGTACTCCGAGAGTGTCGACCTGCCAGCACGACAACGACGAACCCGAGGAGCACACGATGACCAAGGCCCGTTTCTCTCACGCCGCTTGCGAACACCCGAGCACGAAGGCCGGGCGAGCCGGATGCCGTAAGGCAATGCGAGACGCGGCGATGGGCAAGACCACCGAGAGCGCCGCGAAGGCTGCCGCTCCCAAGGCTGGTGTGGCACAGGCCGAGAGCGCGCCTGCCGAGGGTACTCAGATTGTGAGTACCCCTGCCGCCGAGCCCATCGAGGTCACTCGCGAGACGTGGAAGGACAACAAGGGCAAGGCCGCGAGCGTCTACGTGAAGGGCGTTGAAGAGCCCTTCGCCGCCCAGGGCGTCACCGGCTGGAGCATCAAGTTCCTTCAGTTCACCGACGCCGACGGCAAGCGCCAGCAGATCCCCGCGAGCACGGTTGAGCGCGTGACTGTCTGACGTACCACACCAGCCCGAGCAGAGAGCCCCGACACTCACCCGAGTGATCGGGGCTTTCGCATGGAGCCACGCAGCTACAACTACTTCAGCAGTCGTAGCCGCTGGCGTCAGACGTCAGCGGACGTCTTGACCATCCGGGACCGGAGCTGGACTCGGGCTCTTCAGCCGGGCTCGGACCAGCAGCAGCACGATAATCACCGTGACTAGCTGGGTCGCAGAGTCGAGCACTGCGCCAAGACGGTCGGCGCCAATCACGCAGCTGGCTACCGCGGCGAGCGCCAGCCATTGGGTGTTGTCACTGGCTTCTGGAACAGTGGTCGTAGCGCCCAGGCTCCCATCCGGGAGCGAGGTGCCGTGAGTCGGGCGGGGCGTGTTCATGTTCCTCCTGGCTCTCTGGCGGGGTGCGCCCGTTCTCTCGTCAAAGTGCTTCGGGTGCGCCTCGCGTCTTGTCTTGGTTGTCTTTTCTACGGCACGCACCCGACAAATGAGACGCTCGATTCCGCTTACGCGTAGTCGGGTTGCCCCACGTGCCGTTTCACGTGAAACCTGCTCATCATCAACAGTGCTGCTCAGAGGGGCAGTTAGCCGCTCGGTTCGTTGATAGTGGCACGCTCCCGGCCCGTCCCCAATCTGGTTGTCCACAGGCCCTGTGCGCAACATCCGCGATTCTGGGGACACTTGACCCACGGCTGTGCGCAACCTGCGGGAGAGACCTGTGGATAGCTGGCAACACCGCACGGTATAGCCACGCTGACCAGCACGTTTCCCCGCCCACCGGCTGTGCAAAAGAAAAACTTCCCAGCCGGACCAAGATCCCTTCAACCCGTGCACGAAAGTCCACGCAACAACCCAGACAGTAAGGAGTAGGTGCGCACCTCACCTATTACCCGTGGATGGGATGGTGCAGAAGCATCCCCGCCGGGTCTGCCGAGACGTGCTCGCCGGCACCCGCTGACCAGCCAGGATCACTTTCTGAGCGTGCAGAAAGTGATGGGAACTCTGCCGCGGTTTTTACTGACGTCAGTAAAAAGCTCTGTGCGAGCGTCAGGCGAGATCGGTTGCTGAGCGCGTATCTTCTGTCGCTCTCGCTCTGCTGGGAGCCGAGAGACGCGCTCAGAGCGCCCTAACGATGCGTCTGCACTGCGTACGTCTCGACAGAGCACGCGTCGCTACCATCGGCGCACCAACGGCGGAGGGATGGCTGTGCGAGTGATCAAGGTCGTTACGACGGTGCAGGAGTTCAACGTTCCCGATGGGTTCGACTCGTGGCCCGCTGAGAGCCAGCGCAACTCCCTGGATGAGCTGCAAGGCAAGGGCGGTTACAAGGAGCTCTCCCGTACCGAGAGCCTGTCCTACCCGGAGCAGGTGCAGAACGTCGGCAGCGGCGTCAACGCCTGACGCCCACGCAAGAGCCCCGAGACCCATCGGCGTTGGGGGAGTCTCGGGGCTCTCGTCTGTGGGTGGTTACGCGCTAGAGGCAGAGCGAGCGGCAGCCCGTCGCGTGTCCTTGTACGCCTGGCCCAGTCGGTCTGCCGTTTCGCAGGGGAGGTTCTGGTTCGTGCCGTCTGCGTTCACCGTCATGCAGGTTGGGCAGGAAGCGCAGTGCTTCCCGATCGCCGCGAAGGCGGCCTGCACGGGGGTCACGTCGCTGCGCGGGGTCACTCGCCATCACCCCCGTCGCCTGTGGTCGTGTCGTCGTCGGCGCCCTCGTACGCGGGGATGCGCTGTGCCCGGCTCTCGGCGATCTTGAGTAGGTCGGTCACCGACTCGCACAGACGGCGGATGATGAACCGGAGCTCATCGGCCGAGGGGTTCACTACGTCCACGCCGTATGAGATGGCCAGGTCCCGCATGACGGTGGCCGTCTCGATCTGCTCGGCTTCCACCGTGTCGGCGAGCCGAGAGAGGAACGTCTCGGTGCCATCCGTGATGAGGTGTGCGAGCTTGCCCTCAGGACCACTCCAGGGCAGTAGGCGAAGGTGGTTAGTCTGGCTCATGTCGTCAGCTCCTCAGTAGCTGGTGGCCATGCCCCGGGACCGCTTGCATCGGTTGCCGGGGTCCTTCGGTTTGATGCGGGTCTTGCTGCTGTGCGTGTAGTGCTCGTCACACAGTAGCCCTGTGTTCTAGGGCATTCTAGGGATGCTACGCATTCTACGAATCGCGTGGATGTCCAGGTATGCCCATGCTGGACGGATGATCGAGTTCGCACCGGACATCCCGCGCTGGAAGCAGGTAGCCGAAGTGATCCGTAAGCGGATCGAGGACGGCACCTATCCGCCCCGTACGCGTGTGCCGTCCGTCGTGCAGATCACGGCGGAGTTCGGCATCGCCAACGCCACGGCGCACAAGGTTCTGTCCGCGCTGAGGAACGAGGGCCTGACGTACACCGAGCCGGGCCTCGGCTCGTTCGTCTCGTACCCGGACCGGCAGAGCACGGAGACGTGACGGCGGGTGTGGTAGATCCATCGGGACCTTCCACACCCGCCTACTCGTGCTCGCCGGCGTGCGCTTAGCCGCTGGTCAGCGCTGGGTCAGTAGCGATCGCCCAGGCTCTGCACCGCGTCGACTGCTCGGCGGGTGGCCATGTCCGCGCCGTAGCGTCGGAGCATCGCGGGTGAGCGCCAGCCTCGGATGGCCATGATGTGCTCGCCGCTCACGCCCTTGGCCTTCAGGTCATCCGCCCACGTGTGACAGAAGGAGTGGGGCGAGACTGCGGCTGGGTCGTACCCGGCTTCCTCGGCTCGCCGTTTGGTCATGCGGTGGAGACCCGCGTACAGCAACCGAGAGCGGTTACGTGTCCCGAGCCACAGCCACTCGTCGTCGGCACGGCGATGCAGTGCTCGCACGCGGAGATAGCGGGTCAGTGCCTTGACTGTCTTGGGCTGGAGCGGGATCACGCGACCGTCGGTGCTGTTGCGGTCCATCTTGATCGGGACCACGACGAGAGTGGCGGCGCGTAGGTCGAGATCCTGGACCCGGAGATTCAGCAGCTCATCGGAGCGCAGGCCCTCAGTCAGCACGCGCAGGATGGCGTGATCGCGGACAGAGTGGAAGTTCTTGCGTCCTGGCTGTGGTCCCCACGCGGTGACTGCCAGGGTGTCTCTCACGAACTCCTCGGACAGGGTCTTGGGCTTGCCCATCGGAGGCGTGGCGTAGCGCTGGAGCTTGGGGTCTGCGTACGGGTCGGGGACGTCGTACTCCTCGGCGAGGTAGGCGAACAGGGCGCGGAGGTTGCGTTGCGTCGTGTTCGTCCCGCCTGTGTACCCGCCCTTGCCGTCTTGCGACTTGGGCACGTCGTGCTCCTGGTAGTACCAGCGGAAATAGCGGTTGAGCGTGGCGGTGTCCACGTCGGTGAACGATGCGACTTCCACACCCACCGCGTTGATCTGCGGAGATGCGGTCAGCCAGTGGTGGAGCTGGACCGCCGCGTACTTGTAGGCGTTGATCGTCCGGCGCTGGAACGGACGGCCTTGCTTGTTCGTGGTCGTGCTCAGGTGCAACTCAAGCTCTGCCACGAGTGCGAGACGTACGTCCTCAGCGCTCCGCACTGCGCGTACGGGAGCGGGAGAGAGTGAGTGCGACTGAGACTGTGCGGGCGTCGTGCTCGATGCCCTGACGCGCGTCTGTGCGCGCAGTGGATTGCGTGCTGCCATGTCTTGCGGGCTCCTCTGGCTGGGCCGCTAGACAAGTGCCGGTTACCGAAGCGTCTTGCGTAGCGACCTGCGGACAGTGAGCCGCAGCACGAGCCGTCACCAAGCAAAGTAGCCCTGATCCACGTAATCGCAGATCAGGGCTACCTTGTATTGCCCGGTGAGAGCAATGGCGGAGGATACGAGATTCGAACTCGTGAGGGGTTGCCCCCAACACGCTTTCCAAGCGTGCGCCCTAGGCCACTAGGCGAATCCTCCGCGGCAAACAATACAAGACGTTGAGGAGTGCTCGCGAACCCGTTCCCACGAGGGGGGTCGGGAGGGCGGGCGAGTGGACTTGACCGGGTGGGGATCGGCTAAGGTGGGCATCAGCCCCTCACGTGGCGCTATCTGACTGAACTCCCCCAGGGCCGGAAGGCAGCAAGGGTAGGTTGGCTCTGGCGGGTGCGTGGGGGGCCCTTGCGTGTTCGGGCCCGTGGCGTCGATTCCTGCGGCTTCCGGGCCTCCGCGGCCGTTCCTTTCCTGGTGGTGTCCCCGGTCCGGGGCCGGTTGTCGGTCCGCCCCGATAACCTCGTATGTGTGTCGTCCCTTGCGCTGTACCGCCGCTACCGCCCCGAGTCGTTCGCCGAGGTCATTGGGCAGGAGCATGTCACTGACCCGCTGCAGCAGGCCCTGCGGAACAACCGGGTCAATCACGCGTACCTGTTCAGCGGTCCGCGCGGTTGCGGGAAGACGACCAGCGCGCGGATCCTCGCCCGCTGTCTGAACTGTGAGCAGGGCCCCACGCCGACGCCGTGCGGGGAGTGCCAGTCCTGCCAGGACCTCGCGCGCAACGGCCCGGGATCGATCGATGTCATCGAGATCGACGCCGCATCGCACGGTGGCGTGGACGACGCTCGTGATCTGCGGGAGAAGGCCTTCTTCGGGCCCGCGTCGAGTCGTTACAAGATCTACATCATCGACGAGGCGCACATGGTCACATCGGCGGGGTTCAACGCCCTGCTGAAGGTGGTCGAGGAGCCGCCGGAGCATCTCAAGTTCATCTTCGCGACCACCGAGCCCGAGAAGGTCATCGGCACGATCCGGTCGCGTACGCACCACTACCCGTTCCGCCTCGTACCGCCCGGGACGCTGCGCGACTATCTGGCCGAGGTCTGCGGCAAGGAGAACAGCTTCGTCGAGGACGGCGTCCTCCCGCTGGTCGTGCGGGCCGGCGCAGGTTCCGTGCGTGACTCGATGTCCGTCATGGACCAGTTGCTGGCCGGCGCGGGCGACGACGGTGTGACGTATGCCATGGCGACCTCGCTGCTCGGTTATACGGACGGCTCGCTGCTCGACTCCATCGTGGACGCGTTCGCGGCGGGCGACGGGGCCGCGGCCTTCGAGGTCGTGGACCGGGTGATCGAGGGCGGCAACGACCCGCGGCGCTTCGTCGCCGACCTCCTGGAGCGGCTGCGCGACCTGGTGATCCTGGCCGCCGTGCCGGACGCCGGGGAGAAGGGGCTGATCGACGCACCCGCCGACGTGGTCGAGCGGATGCAGGCCCAGGCGTCCGTCTTCGGCGCCGCCGAGCTGAGCCGCGCCGCCGACCTCGTCAACGAAGGGCTTACGGAGATGCGCGGGGCCACCTCGCCGCGTCTCCAGGTCGAGCTGATCTGCGCCCGGGTGCTGCTGCCCGCCGCCTTCGACGACGAGCGTTCGCTGCAGGCCCGGCTGGACCGGCTGGAGCGCGGTGCTTCGTTCGCGACCGCCGGAGCCGGGCCCGCCATGGGGTACGTACCGGGGCGGGAGGCCCAGGCGCATGCGCCCGTGGCCATGGTTCCGCCGGGCGGCGGCGCCGCTGCGGCGCGGGCCGCGGTACGGGGGGACGTACCCGAGGCCGCGCCCGTGCCCGCTGCGCCCACGGCACCGGTCGCGCCTGCGCAGTACGCGGCGCCCGCCGCGCCCGCACCGCAGCCGCCCGCAGAGGCTCCCTCCGGCAGTCAGCGTCCCGGGGCCTGGCCCGCCGCGGCCGCGCCGGAGCCGGGGCGCCGTCCCGGCGGCTGGCCGACCGCCTCCGCCCCCGGTCAGGCACCCGCCCCCGTCACGCCTGCGGCCCCCGCTCCCGTGCCCGCCGCCGCGCCGGCTCCCGCTGCGGCCGAGCCGAGTCCGGGGATGGCTCAGGGCGCCGCACAGGTGCGGAACATGTGGCCCGACATCCTGGAGGCCGTGAAGAACCGGCGCCGGTTCACCTGGATCCTGCTCAGCCAGAACGCGCAGGTCACCGGGTTCGACGGCACCACCCTGCAGATCGGCTTCCTCAACGCGGGCGCCCGCGACAACTTCGCGAGCAGCGGCAGCGAGGACGTACTGAAGCAGGCGCTCGCCGAGCAGTTCAACGCGCAGTGGAAGGTCGAGGCGATCGTCGACCCGTCGGGCGGCGCGGGGCAGCCTCCGCAGACCGGCGGCGGCCGGCCCTCCGCCGCGGCCGCACCGCAGCGTCCGGCCGCCCCCGCCCCGCAGCAGTACGAGTCCCGGCCCGCGCCCGCGCCGGCCCCGCACCAGCAGCCGGGCACCGGTCCCGCACCCGCCGCGGCGCCCGCACCCCAGCCGCACCAGGCCCCCGAGCCGCCGCGTTCGGTCGCGCCGGAGGACGACACCCCCGAGGCGGACGACCCGGACCTGGTCGACTCCGCCCTCTCCGGCCACGACCTGATCGTCCGGGAGCTGGGTGCCACGGTCGTCGAGGAGTTCACCAACGAGTAAGAGTGCCCGGCAGCCGCTCCACGGGGTGCCCACGGAGCGGCGCCCGTCAGGACGGCCGTGCCCCGGCGGCTAGGCTGCACCCCGTGAAGGTCCTCGTCATCGGCGGCGGCGCCCGCGAACACGCCCTGTGCCGCTCTCTCTCCCTCGACCCCGACGTCACCGATCTGTACTGCGCTCCCGGCAACGCCGGCATCGCAGAGGTGGCCGAACTGCACCCGGTCGACGCACTCGACGGCGCCGCCGTCGCGCGCCTCGCCACCGAACTGGGCGCCGAGCTGGTGGTCGTCGGCCCGGAGGCGCCGCTTGTCGCCGGCGTCGCCGACGCCGTCCGCGCCGCAGGCATCCCCTGCTTCGGTCCGTCCCGTGAGGCGGCTCAGATGGAGGGCTCCAAGGCGTTCGCCAAGGACGTGATGGCCGAGGCCGGCGTTCCCACCGCCCGCAGCTATGTCTGCACCACCCCCGCCGAGATCGACGAGGCCCTCGACGCCTTCGGCGCCCCGTATGTCGTCAAGGACGACGGACTCGCCGCGGGCAAGGGCGTCGTCGTCACGGACGATGTCGAGGCGGCCCGCGAGCACGCGCTGGCCTGCGACCGCGTGGTCATCGAGGAGTTCCTCGACGGCCCCGAGGTGAGCCTCTTCGCGATCACGGACGGCACCACCGTGCTGCCGCTCCAGCCCGCCCAGGACTTCAAGCGGGCCCTCGACAACGACGAGGGCCCGAACACCGGCGGTATGGGCGCCTACTCCCCGCTGCCGTGGGCCGACCCCAAGCTGGTCGACGAGGTCATGGAGTCGGTCCTGCAGCCGACCGTCGACGAGCTCCGCCGCCGTGGCACCCCCTTCTCCGGGCTGCTGTACGCGGGACTCGCGATCACCTCGAGGGGCGTCCGGGTCATCGAGTTCAACGCGCGCTTCGGCGACCCGGAGACCCAGGTGGTCCTGGCCCGGCTGAAGACCCCGCTGGCCGGTGTTCTGCTGGCCTCCGCCAACGGCACCCTGGACGAGCTGCCCCCGCTCAGGTGGCGCGACGCCGCAGCGGTCACCGTGGTCATCGCCTCGCACAACTACCCGGGCACACCGAGGACGGGTGACCCGATCGGCGGCCTCGACGACGTCGCGGCGCAGGATGCTCCGCACGCGTACGTCCTGCACGCCGGGACCAGGCGGGACGGCGACACGATCGTCAGCGCGGGCGGCCGGGTGCTGTCCGTGACCGCGACGGGCGAGGACCTCGCCACCGCCCGGGAGCGCGCCTACACGGCGGCCGCTCGGATCCGGCTCGACGGCTCGCAGTTCCGTACGGACATCGCCCGAAAGGCCGCCGAAGCCTGATCGGTCGGTCCGGTACCTCCATTTCGCCCCCTCGCACCTCGGGCCCGAGGGGGCGACGTCGTGCCCCTGCCCTATGGGTACCGGCACGTCAGCACCTTTACCCAAAGCCATTCCATCGAGTGACGGCTGGGCTATCCGGATGACGTCCGCCGAGGCCCCAACTAGGGTGCGGCGCAGGCGTTCCGGCACTTGGCCCACCGGCATTGCGATGTCTGTGACGGGTGCCACAGTGGGGGAGTGAGCAATACCGCCGCGGGGGCAAAGGGGGTGACGTCCGGCCGTGTCCGGTACCGGTGCTGGTGAGGAGCTGGGCGCGCAGGCTGCGCGCACCCGAGCTCTCGCCCTGCTGCGCATTCGCAGCAGGGCAATGGCCGCGGCCCTGCTGCCGGCGGCGGTCGCCGTCGTGCTGCTCGTCGCGGGTGCGCAGGGCCGTATCGGCGGTGGCGTCTTCTACGCCGTGCGCTGGGCGGTGACGGCCTGCGCCGTGCTCGTGCTGCTGGGCGCCGTCGCGGTCTCGGTCGCGATCGTGCGGGCGAGACCTGCGGTCAGCCCTACGGTCCCGCTCAGCGAGCAGGCCGCCCCCGACCTCTACCGGCTGGTCCGGGATCTTGCCGACCGGCTCGGCGTCCCCGCGCCGTCGGCCATAGCCCTCACGCCTGACTGCGACAGCTGGCTGGAGGACCGCACCCACCCCGCCGCGCAGCCCGCCTGGAGCTCCGCGGGCCGGCCCGCCGTCTCCGGCGGCCGCCGTCATGGCGTGCAGACGGCGCCCGTGCTCGTCATCGGTTCGCCGTTCCTGTGGTGGATGCGGGTCGCGGAGCTACGGGCGGTGCTCGCCCCGGTCGTCGCGGGCACGGGTCCCTCCGCCCATCCCGACATAGCCGCCGCCCGCCGTTTCGTACGGGGACTGGACGGCGCGGTCGCCGACGCGGACACCCCCGTGCCCGGACCGCTCGCGACGCTGCGCAGAGTGCCGCGCCGCTTCGTCGGCCGGATCGCACGGCTGCTGCTCCGCGCCTGTCGTGGTCATGCCGCAGCGATGGAGCGGGCTGTCGCCGCCGCCGCGTCCGAGCGCGCACAGGCTGTGGACTACGGGCTGCGGATCGTTGCCCAGGAGCAGGTCGGACTTGCCTACGCCGGCTGGGACCGGCTGCTCACCCGGGTCGCGCTGCCCGCCTGGCGGATGGGCCGCTGGCCGTCCCGGCTCGACGCCGGCGTCGTCTCCGCCCTCACTGAGCTCTCCCGGCGCGACCGGCTCGCCGAGAGCTTCGCCTCCCGGCTCGGTGAGCGCCCCGCCTGCGACCTCCTGGAGGAGCCCGGAGCGGCCGACGAAGCCGCTTCGCTGCTGGCCGCCCGGCTTTTCCACGGCGGCCCGGCGGAGACCGGTCCCGACTGGTCACCGGTCGACTGGCACCAGTACCCGGAAGAAGTCGTCGACCGGAAGTGGCGCACCGAAGCGGCCCGTCTGCACCGCGTCCTGGACGCGCTGGGCGTACGACATGCGCCGGCGGCCGCGGAGGAGAACGGGGCCCACGCGATGCCCGGATCGCACGGCGCCGATCCCGTGGACGTCGCCGTGCCCACACTGGCCCGGGTCGTCGAGCATCTGGCCGGCCGGAGCGGCCGCAGCGAGGAGCTCGCCGCCGGGATCAGTGCCGCGGTGGCCCGCGAGGAGGCAGCGGCCCCGCCGTGCCCCCCGGCGGCCGGTGTCTCCGGCGCGTGCCCTGCCCCCGGCGGCGACGTCCTGGACTTCTGGGGACCCGACCCGCTGCCGCTCTTCCCGCTCCAGCCGCCCCGTACGGGTGCGGAGCTGCTCGCCGACCATGTCGCGGCGATGGTCTGCTGCGCCGCCGTGGACACGGCGGGTGCTGCGCCCGGCCTGGACTGGCTCGACGGACCCGCGCTGCTGGTCGACGGCGAGCGCCGGGCCGATCTGGGCAGCCCGGTCCTCAGCCTGGTCGAGGACGGCGACGCCGGACCGCTGCGTTCGTGGCTCGCCTCGGTGGGCGTCCGCACCGACAAACCCGTCCGCCTCGTCTGACGGCCTCCCCCGCGACAGGGAGCAGGCTCCCGACGCCCTGCGACTGCTCCCCCAAGCTCTCGGCCTCGCTCGAGCAGGGAGGGGCCCCCTTCGGCGTTGTCGTCGGTCACCGACTCCCCCACAGCCTTAAGGGCGTGGGAGGTGCCCCCTCCGCGTCGACCCCGTCCTCCGCCTTGCCACCGAAGCCGCACGACGCCGCTCGCCGATCCACTCCCTGTCGCGGGGGAGGCCGTGACCCACGGGCGCGCTCCCGCGGGTCAGGGGCTCGTCGGCCCCACGATCCGGAGAAAAGCGTTCCGTTCACGTCAATTCACGACGAACGGTGACGAGGTGCATGCGTTATGTGATGTGCTGGGGATCGACGCCGACAGTCAACGCACCACTGTTGTCCCGGGGGACTCGAGGGAGGGAAGCGCCATGGGGGCGGAGCAGATTCGCCGATGGGAATCGGGTGCCCTCGCGCATGCCGTCTCCGATCCGTTCGGCCAGGGCCCCCTGCCCTGGCTCCGCGGCAGCGAGAACTACTTCGACGACACCGGCCAGGTCGTCCCCTGGTACGCCGATCCCGCCCTGGCCCGCGGCTCCACCGGCGGAGGCACCCGTACCGCCGACGACGTCCACCGCCAGATCAAGGGTTTCGCCTCGACCGGCGCCGCAGCCCCCGGTGAGGCGATCGACTTCCACATCACCGTGGACCCGCCGCAGCAGTTCACCGTGGACATCTACCGGATCGGTCATTACGGGGGCGACGGCGCCGCCAAGATCACCACGAGCCCACGGCTCTCCGGCATCGTCCAGCCCGCCCCGCTCACCGCCGACCGCACCGTCTCCTGCCACCACTGGTGGCAGTCCTGGCGGCTGCAGATCCCCACCTACTGGTCGATCGGCGCCTACGTCGCCGTGCTCACCACGGTCGACGGCTACCGCTCCCACATCCCGTTCACCGTCCGCGACGACCACCCGGCCGATCTGCTGCTCGTCCTGCCGGACATCACCTGGCAGGCGTACAACCTCTACCCCGAGGACGGCCGCACCGGCGCCAGCCTCTACCACGCGTGGGACGAACAGGGCCGGCTGCTCGGCGAGGAGGACGCGGCGGTCACCGTCTCCTTCGACCGCCCGTACGCGGGCGCCGGGCTGCCCCTCCACGTCGGTCATGCCTACGACTTCATCCGCTGGGCCGAGCGGTACGGCTACGACATCGGGTACGCCGACACCCGCGATCTGCATGCCGGCCGGATCGACGCCGGCCGGTACCGGGGCCTGATCTTCCCCGGCCACGACGAGTACTGGTCGGTCCCGATGCGCCGCACCGTGGAAGCGGCGCGCGGCGGCGGCACCTCGCTCGTCTTCCTCTCCGCCAACACCATGTACTGGCAGGTCAGCCTCTCCCCGTCGCCGTCCGGTGTCCCGGACCGGCTGCTCACCTGCCGCAAACGCCGCGGCCCGGGCAGGCCCGCACTCTGGCGCGAGGTCGACCGGGCCGAGCAGCAGGTCCTCGGCATCCAGTACGCGGGCCGGGTTCCCGACCCCCACCCCCTGGTCGTACGGAACGCGGAGCACTGGCTCTGGGACGCGACCGGGGCGGACGAGGGCGACGAGATCGACGGACTGGTCGCCGGCGAGGCCGACCGCTACTTCCCGCGCACCGCCCTCCCGGAGCACGACAGCCGCATTCTGCTCGCCCACTCCCCGTACCAGGACAGCGAAGGCGCGACGCGCCACCAGGAGACGTCCCTCTACCGCGCCCCGTCCGGCGCACTCGTCTTCGCCTCCGGCACCTTCGCCTGGTCCCCGGCCCTGGACCGCCCGGGCCACGTGGACACCCGCATCCAGCGCGCCACTGCCAATCTCCTCGACCGCATCTGCAAACGCGGCTGAGAGATGTCGGGCGGCCTCTGATCGGCCGGACGCGGTGTGGCACGCACGCTTCCGGCGTTGCCGAAATGGCCTAGGAGGGCACTGAAGATCTTGGCCGGGCTCTCAGCTTCGTTCGAGCAGGGGAGACCCCATCCGAGGACCTTCCGGCGCCTTGGAATCGCACGCACCACGCCGCGTCCGCTCTCCGGTCGAAGGTCACTCGGCAGGCTCTGAGAAGGGCCGTCCGGAGTCACCTGCGGGTGTCCTCAACCCCCCGCTCCGCCCCATCCCACCGGATACGGGAGAATCGGAACGACTCCTGGATCAACCTACGCGGAGGCAGCGTGTCCGGATTTGTAGAAAAGCCCGAGCCGGTGGTGGTCCCCGGACTCACCCACCTCCACACCGGCAAGGTGCGCGAGCTGTACCGGAACGAGGCGGGCGACCTCGTCATGGTCGCCAGCGACCGGATGTCCGCGTACGACTGGGTCCTGCCCACCGAGATCCCCGACAAGGGCCGCGTCCTCACCCAGCTCTCGCTGTGGTGGTTCGACCAGCTGTCCGATCTCGTCCCGAACCACGTCCTGTCCACGGAGCTCCCGGCCGGAGCCCCCGCCGACTGGGCCGGGCGGACACTGATCTGCAAGTCGCTGCGAATGGTCCCCGTCGAGTGCGTCGCCCGCGGCTATCTCACCGGCTCGGGCCTCGTCGAGTACAACGAGTCCCGTACGGTCTGCGGACTCGTCCTCCCCGAGGGGCTCGTCAACGGATCCGAACTCCCGGCACCGATCTTCACCCCCGCCACCAAGGCGGCCGTCGGTGACCACGACGAGAACGTGTCGTACGAGGAAGTGGCCCGCGAGGTCGGTGCGGAGACCGCGGCCCTGCTGCGTCGCGCCACCCTCGACATCTACGCCCGGGCCCGCGACATCGCCCGCGAGCGCGGCATCATCCTCGCCGACACCAAGTTCGAGTTCGGCTTCGACGGGGAGGACCTGATCATCGCGGACGAGGTGCTGACCCCGGACTCGTCCCGCTTCTGGCCGGCCGCTGCCTGGGAGCCGGGCAAGGCGCAGCCCTCGTACGACAAGCAGTTCGTGCGCGACTGGCTGACCTCACCGGCCTCCGGCTGGGACCGGAAGAGCGAGCAGCCGCCGCCGGCGCTGCCGCAGGAGATCGTCGACGCGACCCGGGCGAAGTACGTGGAGGCGTACGAAGTCCTCACCGGCCACACCTGGCAGTAGGACATGAAGAAGGCCCCGGTCACAGGACCGGGGCCTTCTTGCGTGGAGCGAACGACGAGGTTCGAACTCGCGACCTCAACCTTGGCAAGGTTGCGCTCTACCAGCTGAGCTACGTTCGCATGCGCCGAAGCGCGATGCCTACTATACCCATCCGCGCTCCCGCGCGAGACGCACCGCCGCATGACGGTTCTCCGCGCCGAGCTTCGAAGCGGCCGCGGAGAGGTAATTCCGGACGGTTCCCTGCGACAGCGACGCCCGCTCCGCGATCTCCGCGACCGGTGCCCCGTCCGCCGCCAGTTCCAGCACCTCGGCCTCGCGCACCGTCAGCGGCGAGTCCCCGGCGGAGATCGCGTCGGCAGCCAACTCCGGGTCCACATAACGGTTTCCGGCGTGGACGGTACGAATGATGCCGGCCAGCTGCCGGGCGCTGACCGTCTTCGGGACGAACGCCCGCACGCCCGCCGCGAGCGCCCGTTTCAGGTGTCCGGGGCGGCCATGACTCGTCACGATCATGGTCCGGCAGCCGGGCAGTTCAGCCCGCAGCGATGTGGCCACACTCACACCGTCCGCGCCCGGCATCTCCAGATCGAGGACCGCGACATCGGGGCGATGGGCGCGCGCCATGGCGAGCGCCTCCGGACCGGTCGCGGCCTCCGCGACCACCACGAGGTCGTCCTCCAGCGCGAGCAGCGCGGCCAGCGCGCCCCGGATCAGATGCTCGTCGTCGGCGAGCAGCACCCGTACGGTCTGCGCGGTCGTCATCGTTCCTCCGGCAAGGGGGCCGTGCGCGGCCGCGGTACCGGGAGGGTTGCCGTCAGCCGGAAGAGCCCGTTCCCCGCCGGACCCGCGTCCAGCGAACCGCCCAGCGTGCCCAGTCGCTCCCGTAGCCCGGCCAGCCCGGAACCACCCGCACCGGCCATCGCCACCCCCGCGCCCGCCCCGTCGTTCTCCATGTCCAGCACCACCGAGTCCGCGGTCGCCCCGAGCCGGATCGTGCAGCGCCGCGGATCGCCGTGCCGCAGCACATTGGTCGCCGCCTCCCGCACGACCCAGCCGAGGGCCGACTGCACGGGCGTGGGCAGGCCCGTACCGGCGGTCCCCTCGATGGCGCACTCGATTCCCGCCGCCCGCAACACGCTCTGCGCCCCGACGAGTTCCGTCTGCAGATCTGCCTCCCGGTAGCCCCGTACGACGTCGCGGATCTCCTGCTGGGAGGCGCGGGCGATCCGCTGCACCTCCACCATCTGGTCCACGGCCTGCGGCTTGCCGCGCTGCGCCAGCTCCACCGCCAGCTCGCTCTTCAGCGCGATCACGGCGAGATTGCGGCCCAGCACGTCATGCATGTCCCGGCCGAACCGCAGCCGCTCCTCGGCAACCGCCAGCCGCGCCTCCACGTCCCGGGCCTCCTGGAGCTTCCACATCACATCCAGCGTCCAGGCGGAGCAGCGCGAGGTCAGCACGGTCCAGCCGCCCCAGAAACCGACCGACAGCAGAACGTCGAAGACCCGCTCACTGCCTCCGACGAGCGCGCAGACCCCGCAGAGCGCCGCCAGCAGGATCGCGTGCGCCAGGGCCACGGTCCGCCGTCGCACACTCAGGCTGAACCACATGCCGAACGGCAGGACAGCTCCTCCGAGCGCCACCCACAGATCGGGGAACCCGTCCGGCCCGGCACTCTCGGCGAGCGCCACCGTGGTCGCCAGGTTCACGGCCATCAGCGCGCCCCCGCAGAGCAGTTGCCCGCTGCCGGCCACCGCCCGGCCCAGGTACGTGTCGAGCGCGGGTGACGTCATCCGGGTGGCGTGCACGCCCTGAGCCACCGCGAGCAGACAGACGGTGATGATCAGCCAGGGCGCGGCGGACGCGCGGACCGGGCGGGTCAGCGACAGGGCCGACTGCACGGCGACCCCCAGCCACACCAGGCTGTACAGCGTCCCGCGGGTGTAAAGATCGACCTTGTCGAGCCCGCTGCGGCCGCACCGGCCCCGTATCCGCTCCCACACAGCACACCCCCCTCACGGCCTGCCCCACGACGGGGACGGGCTCCCGACACCCTGCGGCTGCGCGTGCGGCGTTGTCGTCGAAGCCGCATGACGCCGCTTGCTGATCCACTCCCCACCGCAGGGGAGGCCGTCAGCGCCGCGGTTCCCAGCGGAACCGCCGCTGCACAGCAAACACCGCGAGCGCCGTCCAGGCCAGCGCGTTCAGCCCCGCCCCGAGCAGGCCGGCGCCCTCGCCGCCGAGCCAGCCGGTCCGCACGAGGGTCATCACACCGGTCATCGGCAGCAGTTCGCACACCTCTGCAATCCCGTCCGGCAGCACGTCCAGGGGCACGAAGAGCCCGGAGCCCACCATCGAGACGAGGAACAGCGGCAGGGTGGTGAGCTGGGCGGTCTGTACGGTGCGGGTCACCGCGGACGTCGCTGCCGCCAGCGCGGTCAGCATCACCACACCCACCAGCAGCCCGGCTGCGAGCAGCTCGGGCCGCCGCGGCCCGCCGAGCCCGAACACGGCCGCGCCGACCGAGATCATCAGTACGGTTTGTGCGAGCGCCAGCGCCACCGACGGCATCGCGGTCCCGGTGAGGATCTCCCGGTCGGGCACCTCCCCGGTACGCAGCCGCTTCAGCACCAGATCCTCGCGCCGCGCGACATAGGCGGCGACCAGGTTCATGTAGACGACCTGGATCAGCACCATGCCGACACCGCCGCTCAGCGCCGCTCCGGCCACGGTCACCCCGGTCCCGGCGAGGTCGACCGATTCGAGCGACGACTTCATCGCCACGACCATCACGACGGGGACGAGCAGCGCGACGAAGACCGCCGATCTGTTCCGCAGCAGCAGCGTCAGCTCGGCCCGTCCGAGAGCGCTCAGCCGTCCCCGGACCGTCGTGCCGGTCATGCCGTCACCGCCGCTTCCTGCGCCGTCCGCGCGATATCGAGAAATGCCTCTTCGAGCGATGCCGAACGGGCGTCGAGCCGCAGGAGTTCCACGTCGGACTCCCTTGCCCAGCCGAGCAGTTCGCCCAGTGAGTCCTGCAGCCGGCGGGTGCGGATCCCGATCCGCCGCCCGTCGGCCGCGGCCCGCAGCCCCAGCGGCAGCCGCCCCGCACCGACCCCCACGGGCAGCTCGAACCGGATCCGGGCCGGACGGGACGCGGTCACCTCGGCGGGGGTCCCCGCGACCACGATCCGGCCCCGGTGCATGATTGCCAGCCGGCCGGCGAGTGATTCCGCCTCTTCCAGGTAGTGCGTGGTGAGAAGGACCGTCGTGCCGCCGTCCCGCAGCGTGCGCACCAGCTCCCAGGTGTCCCGCCGCCCCTCGGCATCGAGTCCGGTGGTCGGCTCGTCCAGGAACAGCACGTCCGGCCTGCCGAGCAGCGCCAGCGCCAGGTCGAGGCGTCGCTTCTCGCCGCCGGAGAGCTGCTTGACCCGGACGCGCGCGCGGCCGGTGAGACCGACGAGCCCCAGCGCCTCACCGGTGGGCCGCGGTGCGCTGGTGCATCCCGCCCACATCCGCAGGGTCTCGGAGACCGTGAGATCGGACGGGAAGCCGCCCTCCTGGAGCATCACCCCGATCCGGGGGCGGACGGCGGCGCGCTCGCGGTACGGGTCGTGGCCGAGCACTCGTACGACCCCGCCGTCGGGCCGGGCCAGGCCCTCCAGCAATTCGACGGTGGACGTCTTGCCCGCGCCGTTCGTTCCGAGCAGCGCGAAGATTTCGCCGCGCGCCACAGAGAAGGAGATCTCGCTCACAGCCTCGAAGCCGCCGGCATAGCGGCGCCGCACCCCGTCCGCCTCGATCACGCATTCATCGCTGGTCATGTCC
Source organism: Streptomyces sp. NPDC051286 (assembly GCF_044455345.1). Lineage (NCBI taxonomy): Bacteria > Bacillati > Actinomycetota > Actinomycetes > Kitasatosporales > Streptomycetaceae > Streptomyces > Streptomyces sp. NPDC051286. The sequence goes on from NZ_JBITER010000026.1 coordinate 26,505, forward strand.
TCAGACTTCCGCCGGATCATGGCGGTGAGCAGTGCGAGCTGTCACCACTGCCCATGACAAACGTCATGCGGGACCGGGGCCGACGGGTGCCGGAATACGACGAAGGCCCTGGTCTGTATCGACCAGGGCCTTCGATCAAGAGCGGACGACGAGATTCGAACTCGCGACCCTCACCTTGGCAAGGTGATGCTCTACCAACTGAGCCACGTCCGCATTGCTGCCGCTCAGCTTTCACTGGGCGGTGCGAACACCACTCTACCCGATCCACCGGAGTGGTTGTTGAGAGCGATGCAGAGCGGGTGACAGGAATTGCACACTGCGCCTTCCCCCTGGAAGGGGGATGTTCTGCTACTGAACTACACCCGCACGCTGCGTGAGGCCCGGCTTTTCGGCCTTGCCCCTCGGCGTGCTCCAGACTCTAGCCGAACTGATGGGGTGTCGCGCAAGTCGGTGCCGCGGGGTGTCGCCGCGGGGTCCGTGCAGGGTGTCGTTCAACTGGCCTCGCGGAACGCCTCGTAGACCTTCTTGGGGATCCGGCCGCGGGCCGGCACGTCCATCCGGTGCGAGCGGGCCCAGGCGCGCACGGCCGCCGGGTCGGGTTCCAGTGAGGTGTGCCGGTATGAGGCGGGAGTCCTGCCGCGCTTGCCGGTATTTGTCTGCTTGCGGCCGGCCGCCATGTACGGCGCGAGGGCCTTGCGCAGTTTCTTTGCATTGGACGGATTCAGGTCGATCTCGTACGACTTCCCGTCCAGGGCGAAGGTGACCGTTTCCGCCGCTGCTCCCCCGTCGATGTCGTCGGAGAGGGTGACCACTACGCGCTGAGCCACGGATATCGGTCCTTTCCTACGGCATCGGCGCGTCTGGCATGCGCTGATGACCGGCCTTCCGGCTGCTAGGCGGATGCGGGTCGACCGGTGTCGACTGTTTAGGGGTAATCCTGCTTTCCCCGGTAATCATTTGTACAGCGACAGGCACCGCATTGTGAAGCCCGGCCAATTGCCTCCGCGTGTCCGCCTTCTATGTAAGTGCCGTGAGGATTTCTCTTTGCGGAACTTTTCCCGCCTGTTGTCACAGCCGATATCTCCACGTGATCGAGCCCGTTTGATATCTACCCGCGTAGAATTTCTGGGCAGGTAGGCTGAGGGGACTTGCGGGGGTCTGGGGAGCCCCCCGGAGAAACAGCCGCACCACACCACCACCGGGAGTGCCAGTGGCACGCGTCGTAGTCGACGTCATGCTCAAGCCGGAGATCCTCGACCCGCAGGGACAGGCGGTGCAGCGTGCACTGCCCCGTCTCGGTTTCGAGGGAATCGCGGACGTACGTCAGGGAAAGCGTTTCGAGCTGGAGGTCGAGGGGCCGGTCGATGATGCCGCCCTCGGTCGCATTCACGAGATGGCCGAGACGTTCCTCGCCAACACCGTCATCGAGGACTTCACCGTGAAGGTGGAGAAGGCCGAGGAGTCGAAGTGACTGCTCGTATCGGAGTCGTCACCTTTCCGGGCACGCTCGACGACCAGGACAGCCTGAGGGCCGTACGGGTCGCGGGCGCCGAACCCGTATCGCTGTGGCACCGCGACAAGGACCTGCACCAGGTCGACGCGGTCATCCTGGCGGGCGGCTTCTCCTACGGCGACTATCTGCGGGCCGGGGCCATCTCCCGGTTCTCGCCGGTCATGGAGACCGTCATCGAGCAGGCCAGGGCGGGGATGCCGGTCCTCGGCATCTGCAACGGCTTCCAGATCCTGACCGAGGCGCATCTGCTGCCCGGCGCGATGCTGCGCAACAACCACTTGCACTTCATCTGCCGCGACCAGAAGCTCCGCGTCGAGAACGCGGAGACCGCCTGGACCTCGGACTACTCCGCGGGCCAGGAGATCTCCGTACCGCTCAAGAACATGGACGGGCGTTACGTCGCCGATGAGCGCGTCCTCGACGAGCTGGAGGCGGAGGGCCGCGTCGCCTTCCGCTACCTGGACGTGAACCCCAACGGCTCGCTCCGCGACATCGCCGGCATCACCAACGCCGCGGGCAATGTCGTCGGTCTGATGCCGCACCCGGAGCACGCCGTCGAGCCGCTGGTCGGAACCGGTCGCACCGACGGTCTCGGTTTCTTCACCTCGATCATCAAGAAGCTGGTCAACGCATGAGCCTGGATACGGTCAAGCACGCGGCCGAGACCCCGGACGTCGAGCAGCCCTGGAAGGAGCTCGGCCTCAAGGAGGACGAGTACGCCCGGATCCGCGAGATCCTGGGCCGCCGTCCCACTGGCGCCGAGCTCGCCATGTACTCCGTGATGTGGTCCGAGCACTGCTCGTACAAGAGCAGCAAGGTCCACCTCAAGCAGTTCGGCGAGAAGGTCCCCGCCAACGACGCGATGCTCGTCGGCATCGGCGAGAACGCCGGTGTGGTCGACGTCGGTCAGGGGTACGCGGTCACCTTCAAGGTCGAGTCGCACAACCACCCCTCGTACATCGAGCCCTACCAGGGCGCGGCCACCGGCGTCGGCGGCATCGTCCGCGACATCCTCGCCATGGGTGCCCGTCCGGTCGCGGTCGTCGACCCGCTGCGGTTCGGAGCGGCCGACCACCCCGACACCAAGCGGGTCCTCCCGGGTGTCGTCGCGGGTATCGGCGGGTACGGCAACTGCCTGGGGCTGCCCAACATCGGCGGCGAGGTCGTCTTCGACGCCTGCTACCAGGGCAACCCGCTCGTCAACGCAGGCTGCATCGGCGTGATGAAGCACGAGGACATCCACCTGGCCAAGGCCTCCGGCCCCGGCAACAAGGTGATCCTGTACGGCGCCCGCACCGGCGGCGACGGCATCGGCGGCGTCTCGGTCCTGGCCTCGGAGACCTTCGAGTCGACCGGTCCGGCGAAGCGCCCGGCCGTCCAGGTCGGCGACCCGTTCCAGGAGAAGCTCCTCATCGAGTGCACCCTGGAGATCTTCGGCGAGAAGCTCGTCGCGGGCATCCAGGACCTCGGCGGCGCGGGTCTCTCCTGCGCCACTTCGGAGCTGGCCTCCGCCGGTTCCGGTGGTATGCGCGTCGAGCTGGACACCGTTCCGCTGCGCGACTCCTCCCTCTCGCCCGAGGAAATCCTCATGAGCGAGTCGCAGGAGCGCATGTGCGCGATCGTCGAGCCGCAGCACGTGGACCGCTTCCTGGAGATCTGCGAGAAGTGGGACGTCATCGCCACCGTCATCGGTGAGGTGACCGAGGGCTCGCAGCTGGAGATCTTCTGGCACGGCGAGCAGATCGTCGACGTGCCGCCGCGGTCCGTCGCCCACGAGGGCCCGACGTACCACCGCCCGTTCGCCCGCCCGTCCTGGCAGGACGCGCTGCAGGCCGACGACGCGAACAAGCTGCCCCGCCCGGCGAACGCCGCCGAGCTGCGCGAGCAGGTGCTGAAGCTGGTCGCCTCCCCGAACCAGGCCTCGAAGGCATGGATCACGGACCAGTACGACCGGTTCGTGCAGGGCAACACCGTGCTCGCGATGCCCGAGGACGCCGGCATGGTCCGGATCGACGAGAAGTCGAACCTGGGCGTGGCCATGGCGACCGACGGCAACGGCCGGTACGCGAAGCTCGACCCGTACACGGGTGCACAGCTCGCGCTGGCGGAGGCGTACCGCAATGTCGCCACATCCGGCGCCAAGCCGCTCGCCATCTCGGACTGCCTGAACTTCGGTTCGCCCGAGGACCCGGACGTCATGTGGCAGTTCGCCGAGGCCACCCGCGGTCTCGCGGACGGCTGCCTGGAGCTGGGCACCCCGGTCACCGGCGGCAATGTGTCGCTGTACAACCAGACCGGTGAGACGGCGATCCACCCGACACCGGTCGTGGCCGTGCTCGGCGTGATCGACGACGTGACGCGGCGTACCCCGGTCGCCTTCAAGGACGAGGGCCAGCTCCTCTACCTCCTCGGCGACACGCGTGAGGAGTTCGGCGGCTCGGCCTGGTCCGAGGTCGTCCACAACCACCTCGGCGGGCTGCCGCCCAAGGTCGACCTGGGCCGCGAGAAGCTGCTCGGCGAGATCCTGATCTCGGCGTCCCGCGACGGCATGGTCGACGCGGCGCACGACCTCTCCGACGGCGGCCTGATCCAGGCGGTCACCGAGTCCTGCCTCCGCGGCGGGAAGGGTGCCCGGCTGGTGGTGCCGGACGGTCTGGACGCGTTCACGTTCCTGTTCTCCGAGTCTGCGGGCCGCGCGGTCGTCTCGATTCCGCGCAGCGAGGAGCTCCGCTTCAACGACATGTGCGGGGCGCGGGGTCTGCCCGTCACCCGGATCGGTGTCGTGGACGGCGAGGAGATCGAGGTCCAGGGCGAGTTCAGCATCCCGCTGAGCGAACTCCGCACGGCCCACGAGGCGACGATCCCCGGTCTGCTCGCCTGAGCCGGAGCGCTGTTCGACTGCGTGGCATCTGAGCCCCCGCCCGGTCCGCCGGGCGGGGGCTTCGTCGTGGGGACACCCCGTAGGCTCGCTCCCATGCCGCCGTCCCAGAAGCGCGCCCGCCGCTACGACCTCGCCCGGACCCGCACCGCCGTACAGGCGCAGTTCGCCCATGTCCGGTCAGCGGTCAGCACGCTGACGCCCGATCAGCTCGCCCTGCCGACCCGGCTCGGGGAGTGGACGGTGCGGGAGCTGGCCGTCCATCTGACCATGGCGGTCTCGAACGTCTGCCGGAACCTGGAGCTGCCCGAGCCGCCCGGGGACAAGCCCGAGGTCTCCCTGCTGGAGTGGCCGTTCTCGACCGCGGGGCGGGCCGGCCGGATCGCCGACGCCACCAGGGCGCTCGCCGCGGACCGTCCCGACCTCGACGCGTTGTACGCGGAGGTCGCCGACCGGTTCGACGCGGTGGTGCCGGGCGTGGGTGAGGACCGGCTGCTGCCGACCCGGGTCGGTGTGATGCGGCTGGGTGACTTCCTCGTCACCCGCACCGTCGAACTCGTCGTGCACACGGACGACCTGAGCGCGGCGACCGGGCTCGACATCCCGTACGACCGGCAGGCACTCGCCGCCTGCACCCGACTGCTCGCCGACGCCCTCGCGGAGAAGGCGCCCGGCGGCTCGGTGGAGGTGCGCGTTCCGCCGTTCGCCGTCGTCCAGTGCGTCCCGGGCCCGAAGCACACGCGCGGTACGCCGCCCAACGTCGTCGAGACCGATCCGCTGACCTGGATCCGGCTCGCGACCGGGCGTACGCGGTGGCGGGCGGCGCTCGATGCGGCAGAGGTCAGTGCCGGCGGCGAGCGGGCCGATCTCGGCGACCTGCTGCCGCTGCTCCGCTGAGAGGAACCGGACCGGCCCTTCGTGTCGTCACATGGCCATGCTCAGACACCGCATGCCTGTCAGCGTCGGCGTCCTGGCCCTCGGCGTACGTCTTCTCCCGGCACGCCCGCAGTTCGGCCGGCAGCTCCGGCTCGGCTTTTGCCCGGTTCGCCTGTTCCCGCGGGTCTGGGGCGAGCTGGAAGAGCCGGTCGGCGCCGTTCTCGCCCCGGTGGTACTTCCGGTCGCCGCGCCGCAGCACCCGCTCCCGTGACCGAGCGGTCACCGAGGGGCTGCGCGGGTCAGGAGGCCGCCAAGGGGGCATGCGCCCGTCAGTGCGGTCTCGCAGTCCGGACGCAGGGGCGAGGCGCACCAGCACCCCGCGCGCGGCGCACCGGCGGCCCGCGCACAGCGGAGCGGACCCGACGGTGACGCCGCCGGCGCGGAGAAGCCGCATACCGGCCTCGGCGGCACGCACCCGGTGTGAGGCTCGCCACGAAACGAGCGTTCGGCCAGCGCCCCCGGCGCCCCGTCGGCGGACTCACCGAGCGCCACCACCGGGCCCGGCACCCCCGGGGGCACCCCCTGGCTTGAACTAGCCGGTAAACGGCCGGGAGGCCGGGCGTCAGCCGCCCTGTAGCGGATCCTGCCCCGCCTCCGCCCCCCGCCGACAGCCGAATTCCGTCACTGCCCGTGACCGCGCACGTGGCCTCCGGAACGGCACTTCGGGCCTCTTCCCCGGTGCTCCGACGGGGTATCCCCAATTCGGACCAGTGGTCGACCTCGCCTACACTCGGTGGTGTGCCTCGTGGTGATGGACGACTCAACCACGACCTGCTCCCCGGAGAAAAGGGCCCCCAGGACGCTTGCGGCGTCTTCGGTGTCTGGGCTCCGGGTGAAGAGGTCGCCAAGCTCACCTATTTCGGACTGTATGCCCTGCAGCACCGTGGACAGGAGTCCGCGGGCATCGCAGTGAGCAACGGGTCCCAGATCCTGGTCTTCAAGGACATGGGACTGGTCTCGCAGGTCTTCGACGAAACGTCTCTGGGATCTCTCCAGGGCCATATCGCGGTCGGTCATGCCCGCTACTCCACCACCGGTGCCTCGGTGTGGGAGAACGCGCAGCCGACGTTCCGTGCGACCGCGCACGGCTCGATCGCCCTGGGTCACAACGGCAATCTGGTCAATACGGCCCAGCTCGCCGAGATGGTTGCCGACCTTCCCCGCAAGGACGGCCGCGCCACCCAGGTCGCCGCGACGAACGACACCGATCTGGTGACCGCCCTGCTCGCCGGCCAGACCGACGACGACGGCAAGCCGCTCACCATCGAACAGGCCGCCGCGAAGGTGCTCCCTGATGTCCGGGGTGCCTTCTCCCTCGTCTTCATGGACGAGCACACCCTCTACGCAGCCCGTGACCCGCAGGGCATCCGCCCGCTCGTCCTCGGCCGGCTGGAGCGTGGCTGGGTGGTGGCCTCCGAGTCCGCCGCCCTCGACATCTGCGGTGCCAGCTTCGTCCGCGAGATCGAGCCGGGCGAGCTCGTCGCCATCGACGAGAACGGCCTGCGCACCTCGCGCTTCGCGGAAGCGAAGCCCAAGGGCTGTGTCTTTGAGTACGTCTATCTGGCCCGCCCCGACACCGACATCGCCGGGCGCAACGTGTACCTCTCCCGCGTGGAGATGGGCCGCAGGCTGGCCGCCGAGGCCCCGGTCGAGGCCGATCTGGTCATAGCGACTCCGGAGTCCGGCACGCCCGCCGCCATCGGCTACGCGGAAGCAAGCGGCATCCCGTTCGGCGCCGGCCTGGTCAAGAACGCGTACGTCGGCCGGACCTTCATCCAGCCCTCCCAGACCATTCGCCAGCTGGGCATCCGCCTCAAGCTGAACCCGCTCAAGGAAGTCATCAAGGGCAAGCGCCTGGTGGTCGTCGACGACTCGATCGTCCGCGGCAACACCCAGCGCGCACTGGTCCGGATGCTCCGCGAGGCCGGTGCCGCCGAGATCCACATCCGGATCTCGTCCCCGCCGGTGAAGTGGCCCTGCTTCTTCGGCATCGACTTCGCGACCCGCGCGGAGCTGATCGCCAACGGCATGACGGTCGACGAGATCTCCACGTCCATGGGGGCCGACTCGCTCGCGTACATCTCGCTCGACGCGATGATCGAGGCGACCACGATCGCCAAGCCGAACCTGTGCCGCGCCTGCTTCGACGGTGAGTACCCGATGGAGCTCCCGGACCCGGAGCTGCTCGGCAAGCAGCTGCTGGAGACCGAGCTGGCGGCAGGCCCTGCGGCGACCGCGGCGGCCGACGCACTGCGTCGTCCGTGACCGGCCACGCACACCAGCCCTGCCACCAGCCCCGTATTTCCACACGAAAGATCCCAGGCAATGTCTGAGACAACAGGTGCTTCCTACGCGGCAGCGGGCGTCGACATCGAGGCCGGCGACCGTGCCGTCGAGCTGATGAAGGAGTGGGTGAAGAAGACGCAGCGCGCAGAGGTTGCGGGCCTTGGCGGCCTCGGCGGATTCGCCGGCCTCTTCGACGCCTCGGCCCTCAAGCGCTACGAGCGTCCGCTGCTCGCCTCCGCCACCGACGGCGTCGGCACGAAGGTCGACCTCGCCCGCAAGATGGGCGTGTACGACACCATCGGCCACGACCTCGTCGGCATGGTCGTCGACGACCTGGTCGTCTGCGGCGCCGAGCCGCTCTTCATGACCGACTACATCTGCGTCGGCAAAGTGCACCCCGAGCGTGTCGCGTCCATCGTGAAGGGCATCGCCGAAGGCTGCGTGCTCGCCGGCTGCGCCCTGGTCGGCGGCGAGACCGCCGAACACCCGGGCCTCCTCGGCCCCGACGACTTCGATGTCGCGGGCGCCGGTACGGGTGTGGTCGAGGCCGACCGGCTGCTCGGCCCGGAGCGTATCCGTAAGGGTGACGCGGTCATCGCGATGGCGTCGTCCGGACTTCACTCCAACGGGTACTCGCTCGTCCGCCACGTCTTCTTCGACCGGGCCGGCTGGACGCTGGACCGCGACGTCGAGGAGTTCGGCCGCACGCTCGGCGAGGAGCTCCTGGAGCCCACCAGGATCTACTCGCTGGACTGCCTGGCGCTGACCCGTACGACCGAGGTACACGGCTTCAGCCACGTCACCGGCGGCGGTCTCGCCAACAACCTGGCCCGGGTCATCCCGGACGCCCTGCACGCCACTGTCGACCGCTCCACGTGGACGCCCGGCGCGGTCTTCGACCTGGTCGGCAAGGCCGGTCAGGTCGAGCAGCTGGAGCTGGAGAAGACGCTCAACATGGGCGTCGGCATGATCGCGATCGTCCCGGCGGAATCCGTGGATGCCGCTCTGACGACGCTGGCCGACCGCGGGGTCGACTCCTGGGTGGCTGGCGAGATCACGGACCGCGGTACGCACGGCTCGGGTGCCGAGCTGGTCGGCACGTACGCGCGCTAGTGCAATGACCGGCAGCGTTTGCCCCATGCGAAGTGGCGTCCGGTGCGTGCGATCGCAGGGCTGCCGGACGCCCTGAGGTGGGTTCTCCCCTGCTCGAACGAAGCTGAGAGCTTGGGGAAGGAGCTACCAGGGCTTCCGGCCGACGCGGCGAGTGTGCGTGCCGGGCGGCGCGACGGGGCAGAGCCTGTCGGGAGGGGGAGTGGGACACGTGGCGGGGGCAGGGCACACCGATCCCGTCCGGTGACCATCTTGCTCTTGGTCGCCGGGCAGGCTCAAGCTGCCGATCGGCCCCGAAAAGCGCAACACAGAACCCGGTCCGGGCAGGCCCGGACCGGGTTCTGTGTCAGCGCGAGGTCAAGCGCCGCGGCGCTGTGACGACGGACCGGACTGGTCGTCCTCGTCCTCGTCGTCGTCATCGTTGTACAGGTCCGCGTACTGTGCGTACGGGTCATCTTCCTTGTCGTCGTCCTCGAACGGCTCTGCGTTCGGTGGCTGACTCGAAGGCGATGCGCCCAGCTCATTGGCCAGACGCGACAGGTCAGTCCCGCCGCTGCTGTACTTCAGCTGGCGGGCGACCTTTGTCTGCTTGGCCTTTGCCCGGCCGCGCCCCATGGCTCGACCCCCTCGGTGACGGGGCTCGACGGCCCCAGAGTCTTGACACGCGTTCATGTTTCAGGACGGACTCTCGGCAGAGAGACCGTGCCCGTAGGGCTTTAACGGTACCTGCTTCCGTGGCCATACGGTACGCCGCCCGCATCACACGCCCCGGAACAGGGCCAACGAGAAGCCCCGTCCTCGCTGGTCAACTGCGATTTTAACCTCTTCTCGGCATGCGACCCGCCGACCGGCGTGAGTCTTGTCTCGCCGGTCGGCGGGGCAGCGGTCCGAGGAACGGCCGCGACGCCCGGTGGGGGCTCTGTGACCGTCGGTGACGAGCGGTCAGGCGCGCCGCGCCTCGGCCATCCGCTGCTCGGCGATCCGGTCGGCCGCAGCGGCCGGCGGAATGCCGTCTTCCTTCGCACGTGCGAATATGGCCAGCGTGGTGTCGAAGATCTTCGACGCCTTCGCCTTGCATCGGTCGAAGTCGAAGCCGTGCAGCTCGTCGGCGACCTGGATGACGCCGCCCGCGTTCACCACGTAGTCGGGGGCGTACAGGATCGAACGGTCCGCGAGATCCTTCTCGACGCCCGGGTGTGCCAGCTGGTTGTTGGCCGCGCCGCACACCACCTTGGCCGTGAGCACCGGGACGGTCTCGTCGTTCAGCGCACCGCCGAGCGCGCACGGGGCGTAGATGTCGAGGCCTTCGGTACGGATCAGCGCGGCGGTGTCCGCGGCGACGGCCACCTCGGGGTGGAGATCGGTGATCCGGCGTACCGATTCCTCCCGGACGTCCGTGACCACGACCTCGGCGCCGTCCGACAGCAGATGTTCGACGAGGTGGTGGCCGACCTTGCCGACGCCCGCGACCGCCACTTTTCGGCCACGCAGCGTCGGGTCGCCCCAGAGGTGCTGGGCCGAGGCCCGCATGCCCTGGAAGACACCGAACGCGGTGAGGACGGAGGAGTCGCCGGCGCCGCCGTTCTCCGGGGAGCGGCCGGTGGTCCACCGGCACTCGCGGGCGACGACGTCCATGTCGGAGACGTACGTGCCGACGTCGCAGGCGGTCACGTAGCGCCCGCCGAGCGAGGCCACGGCCCGGCCGTAGGCCAGCAGCAGTTCCTCGGTCTTGATCTTCTCGGGGTCGCCGATGATGACGGCCTTGCCGCCGCCGTGGTCGAGACCGGCCATGGCGTTCTTGTACGACATGCCGCGCGCCAGGTTCAGCGCATCCGCGACGGCCGCCTCCTCGGAGGCGTACGGATAGAAGCGGGTGCCGCCGAGGGCCGGGCCCAGGGCGGTGGAGTGGATGGCGATGACGGCCTTGAGGCCGCTGGCGCGGTCCTGGCAGAGCACGACTTGCTCGTGTCCCCCCTGATCCGAGTGGAACAGGGTGTGCAGGACGCCGTCGGTCACATCGGTCACGGTGGTGACTCCCAAGTACGAAGCGGCGGAAGACCCTCCTGAAGGTGGGGAGGGCCCCGGACCGACCGGCACGGACGGTCCGACTGGGCATGAGCGTAAGTCCTACGCGGCCGTAGATCTGTTCCAGTGCCAAGGATCACCCCCCGGCGGAGTACCGGCGTGACACGATCTGAGGCATGTCGGTGGTGTCTTCGGTGCTCGTCCCTTACGCGTCCTACCTCCGGGTGTACGAACCGCTGGCCGCTTTTCCGGAGCCGGAGCGGGCCCACTGGGCCCGCTACGCGGGGCGCGACCGCATCCCCACGGCACAGGACGAACTCCGCCGTTCGCTGGCCGACTTGGCGGCCACCCCGCCGGTCGGGGTGCCGGTGCACGAGAGCAGGGACGCGTTCGTCGCCGAGGTGGACGGTGTGGTGTGCGTCTGTCCGTGGCGGACCCGGCTGCGCGGCTGGCTGGCGCTGGAGGAGCTGGCGGAGATGTTCCCCGCCCCGGTGCTCGACGCGGTGCTGCCGCCGGTGGTGCGCGGGCAGGCGCTCGCGGACCACGAGCGGTGGGCAGAGCGCAATCCGGACGCCCGGCCGTGGATCCGGACCGCGGTGTGGCAGGTACCGGTGCGCTGGTTCGTCCTCTTCTCGGACGAGGAGCGGGAACACAGGGAGGCGGCCGACGGCGGGGGAGCGCCGGTGCTGCGCTACCGGACCCCGATGGTGCAGGCGCGCCGCCGGCTGGCCAGGTCGCTGAGGACGCTGAGGGAGACCGTCGACGAGGGGTCGCTGACCGAGGGCCTGGTGGACGTCGGCCGGTGGCTGGAGGAGTTCCATCCGCGCGCGCTGGTCGAGCTCGACTACGGCGGACTGGTGCACGCACTGTCGGCCGAGCAGCTCGCCGGGGACCGGTCGGCCGCGGATGTCGCCGAGGGCATCGCGGCGCTGCGGGCCGGTGACACCGAAGGGGCGAGTGCGGCGTACGGGCGGCTGGCCGAGCGCTGGCGGGCCGTGAGAGACCGTCAGTTCGCCAGCTGAGTCCGGCGGTGCAGGGTCGGAAACCGGCCTCACCCGCGGCTCGTCCGTGTGACTCATGGGAGTGGTGAGGGCAAAGTGGCGGGAGCGTACTCCTGAGGCGCTAGGACCTACGTCCCGAACCGGGCCTTTGCCTCAAGGGTGATGGATAGCACTAACTGGGCCCTTGCGCCCTTCCCCACTCCTCGTGCCAAAATAGGACAAGGAGTCCGGGGAGGACTCCATCCGTCCAAGTGTGGGCGGATTGCTCTGCATTGCACGCTATGGGGGGTCTGATGGCTCCTGATCGCTCTGTGACTGATCGTCACGGTGGTGTGACTGTCCGCTATGGCATGGTCCATCGGCTTCCGTCGCTGATGAACACCTGGGAGGGCAATTCCATCGGTTTGGCCGACGCGGCTGGACGGATGGTGTAGTTGTAGTGCCGAGGACAAGCCGTTCGTCCTATAACCGACTCGGCCCGCGTCCGCCATTTCGGGCAACGCGGGTCAAGGTGCAGAATTTAGAGGAAAGAACCGAGATGGTTCGGTTCTCCCGAGGAGGCCGCTCATGACCGCTCGCACCCCTGATGCCGAGCCGCTGCTGACCCCGGCTGAGGTTGCCACGATGTTCCGCGTGGACCCGAAGACGGTCACCCGTTGGGCCAAGGCAGGCAAGCTCACGTCCATCCGCACGCTCGGTGGACACCGCCGGTACCGCGAGGCAGAGGTCCGCGCACTGCTTGCGGGTATTCCGCAGCAGCGCAGCGAGGCCTGACACACCCCTGTCGCCGCGTCACAACCGGGCTGCCCGGGTCCCCCAACCCGCGTCCGCCCACCCATAGCTCCACACGACGGGCGCCCGCCCCAACGGGCGCCATACCTGTGCAATACGGGGTATGTCGTTCGATCGCGCTGGACTCCGCCGGGTCCAGCGCGATCTTTTTGTGCCCGCGGGGCGGTCGGTGGGCCGGGGCTCCGGCTTTGCGTGGAGTGCCGTCCGGGCGCATCCGACTCGGACGCACGGGTCCCCCGGGGGATGCCGGGGGCTCGTGGGCTGCCCCCGGGCCTCCCTGCGGAAGCATCTTCCGGGGAGTGCAATTGCACATATTAAATTCGCCAGTTGTAGGAAGGGTGTAAAGTCACGCTTTCTCAAAACTCATTCAGTGACACCCGTCACATGGCCTGAGTCTTGCCAAGGTCGAGCCTGCCACTGCCGGGAGACGGACGCCCTCGCCATTGGTCACGTGCCGGCAGGGCTTTCCTCCTCGGTCCGGTCGGCGCAGTTCTGTTCTCCGTGGGTGGCCATGGGGGCGGCGAGCGCCGCGGACTCCTGAACGGCCGCTGGGGCCCTGCCCGGTGACGCGGGCGGTTCCGGGGGCGGGGCGGGCCGGGAGGCTGCCACGGGCTCCATGGCGAGCCTCAGGAGCAGGTGGCAGATCGGACAGTGCCGGGTGAGATGCCGGTAGCCGGAAGCGGCCGCCAGATGGGCGCGCAGCAGCGCTCGGGTCTCATGCCTCGCCGTGGACGCCGCCATCCGCGCCACCTCCCGGTGGACCGCGCCGCCCCGCGCCGAGGAACAGGGGCGGCCCCTGCTGTCTGAGTACCCGTCGGCAGTTGCCGGAGTCAAGACACGCGAAAGCCCGGATCCAGAAGGATCCGGGCTTTCGTTACTGCGGTCCTGACGGGATTTGAACCCGCGGCCTCCACCTTGACAGGGTGGCGAGCACTCCAAACTGCTCCACAGGACCAGGTTTTCGCGGCTTCCTTGCGGCTGCCTGCGAAACCAGACTGTACAGGAGATTGGCGGCTCCAGTCGACTTCACTCCTGGTGATGGCTCCCTTACGGCCTGCCCCACGACAGGGAGTGGGGGAGTTACGCCCCCGAGGGGTGCCCGATCACGGAGTCGCGGCGTCGATCGCCTTCACGATCCGCTTGTCCGAGACGGGGTACGCGGTGCCCAGGGCGTGCGCGAAATAGCTCACCCGCAGCTCCTCGATCATCCAGCGGATGTCCAGGACATCCTGCGGAACGGGCCTGCCCTGCGGCATCTGCTCGAGCAGCCAGGCGTACTCGTCCTGCATCTCGTGGACCTTCTCCATGCGCGTGGTGTCGCGCTGGACGGCCGTCGGCATCTGCTGGAGCCGGCGGTCCGCGGCGACCAGGTAGCGCATCAGGTCGGGGAGCCTGCGCAGCCCGGTCCTCGTGACGAAGCCCGGCGGTACGAGGGCGGCGAGCTGGTTCCGTACATCGGTGACGTTGTTGACCAGGACCAGGCTGTTGGTGGCCTTCAGGCGCCGCTCACAGGACTGCCAGGCAGCCAGCACCTGCTGCACCTGGGCGACCGTGTGCTCGGTCAGCGCGACGAGATCGGCGCGGACCTTGTCGTACAGCTTCCGGAACGACTCCTCGTCCCAGGCCGGCCCGCCGTGGGCGCCGATCAGCCGGTCCGCGGCAGCGGTCGCGCAGTCCTCGAACAGCGCCTGGACGGAGCCGTGCGGATTGCGGGACAGGGCGAGCTTCTGCTGGTTCGTCAGCTTGTCCGAGACGAACTTCGCCGGGTTCACCGGGATGTTCAGCAGGATCAGCTTCCGGGTGCCGCGCCACATCGCCTGCTGCTGCTCGGCCTCGGTGTCGAAGAGCCGTACGGCCACGGTGCCCGCCGCGGCTCCCTCCTGCTCCACGAGCGCCGGGTAGGCCTTGACCGGCTGGCCGGCCCGCCGGGTCTCGAAGACCCGGTTCAGCGTGCCGATCGTCCAGTCCGTGAGCCCCGAACGCTCGATGGACTCGCCCGAGGGCCCCGCGGTGGCCGCAGCGGCCTTGGAGAGGGCCTGACGGGCCTTGGGGCGCAGCTGGAGCTTCAGCGCCTCCAGGTCCTTGTCCTCGGCCACCCTGCGGCGCCGCTCGTCGACGATCCGGAACGTGACCTTGAGGTGGTCCGGGATCCGGGAGAGATCGAAGTCGTCGGCGGAGACCGGGACCCCGACCATCTGCTGGAGCTCACGCGCGAGGGTCACCGGCAGCGGCTCCTGCAGCGGCACCGCCCGGTCCAGGAACCGGCCCGCGTAGTTCGGCGCGGGGACGTAGTGCCGGCGGATCGGCTTGGGCAGGGAACGGATCAGCTCGGTGACCACGTCCTCGCGCAGGCCGGGGATCTGCCAGTCGAAGCCCTCGGCGGTGACCTGGTTGAGCACCTGGAGCGGGACGTGGACGGTCACACCGTCCGCGTCCGCGCCGGGCTCGAACTGGTACGTCACCTTGAACTTGAGCTTCCCCTGCCGCCAGGAGTCCGGGTAGTCGTCCTTGGTGACGGCCCCGGCCTTCTCGTTGATGAGCATCGAGCGCTCGAAGTCGAGCGCGTCCGGCTCGTCGCGGCGCTTGTGCTTCCACCAGGAGTCGAAGTGCGCGCCGGAGACGACGTGCTCCGGGATCCGCTGGTCGTAGAAGTCGAAGAGCGTCTCGTCGTCCACGAGGATGTCGCGGCGCCGCGCCCGGTGCTCCAACTCCTCGACCTCGCCGAGAAGTTTGCGGTTGTCATGGAAGAACTGGTGGTGTGTCCGCCAGTCGCCCTCGACCAGTGCGTTCCGGATGAAGAGATCGCGGGACGTCTCGGCGTCGATCCGGCCGAAATTGATCTTGCGCTGGGCGACGATCGGTACGCCGTACAGCGTGACCCGCTCGTACGCCATCACCGCCGCCTGGTCCTTCTCCCAGTGCGGCTCGCTGTAGGTGCGCTTCAGCAGATGCTGGGCCAGCGGTTCGATCCACTCCGGTTCGACCCGGGCGTTGACCCGCGCCCACAGCCGGGACGTCTCGACCAGCTCGGCCGACATCACGAACCGCGGCTGCTTCTTGAACAGCGCCGAACCGGGGAAGATCGCGAATTTGGCGTTGCGCGCGCCCAGGTACTCGTTCTTCTCGGTGTCCTTCAGCCCGATGTGCGACAGCAGCCCGGCCAGCAGCGAGGTGTGCACCGCCTGCTCGGGCGCATCCTCCTCGTTGGGATGGATCCCCATCTGCTTCGCGACCGTACGCAGCTGCGCATAGATGTCCTGCCATTCGCGGATGCGCAGGAAGTTCAGATACTCCTGCTTGCACATCCGGCGGAAGCTGGACGAGCCGCGCTCCTTCTGCTGCTCGCGGATGTACCGCCACAGATTCAGGAACGCCAGGAAGTCCGACGTCTCGTCCTTGAAGCGGGCGTGCTGCTGATCGGCCTGCGTCTGCTTGTCCGAGGGCCGCTCGCGCGGGTCCTGGATGGAGAGCGCGGCGGCGATCACCATGACCTCGCGCGTGCAGCCGTTGCGGTCGGCCTCGATGACCATGCGGGCGAGGCGCGGGTCCACGGGAAGCTGCGAGAGCTTCCGCCCCAGCTGCGTCAGCCGTTTCTTCGGATCCTTCTCGTCCGGGTCGAGTGCGCCGAGCTCCTGGAGCAGCTGCACACCGTCGCGGATGTTGCGGTGGTCCGGCGGGTCGATGAAGGGGAACTTCTCGATGTCGCCGAGGCCGGCCGCGGTCATCTGGAGGATGACGGACGCCAGGTTCGTACGGAGGATCTCCGCGTCCGTGAACTCCGGGCGGGTCAGGAAGTCGTCCTCGGAGTACAGCCGGATGCAGATGCCGTCCGAGGTACGGCCGCAGCGGCCCTTGCGCTGGTTGGCGCTGGCCTGCGAGATCCGTTCGATCGGCAGCCGCTGGACCTTGGTGCGGTGGCTGTAGCGGGAGATGCGGGCGTTGCCCGGGTCGATCACGTACTTGATGCCGGGGACGGTCAGCGAGGTCTCGGCGACGTTCGTCGCCAGCACGATCCTGCGGCCGGTGTGGCGCTGGAACACCCGGTGCTGCTCGGCGTGCGACAGGCGCGCATAGAGAGGAAGCACCTCGGTGTGGCGGAGGTTCTTCTTGTTCAGGGCGTCCGCGGTGTCGCGGATCTCGCGCTCACCGGAGAGGAAGACCAGGACATCGCCGGGGCCCTCCGTCTGGAGCTCGTCGACGGCGTCGCAGATCGCGGTGATCTGGTCGCGGTCGGAGTCCTCCGTGTCCGCCTCCAGCAGAGGGCGGTAGCGCACCTCGACCGGGTACGTACGCCCGCTGACCTCGACGATCGGCGCATCACCGAAGTGCCGGGCGAAGCGCTCCGGGTCGATGGTCGCCGAGGTGATGACGACCTTCAGGTCGGGGC
The DNA here is from genome assembly GCF_044455345.1 of Streptomyces sp. NPDC051286. Lineage (NCBI taxonomy): Bacteria > Bacillati > Actinomycetota > Actinomycetes > Kitasatosporales > Streptomycetaceae > Streptomyces > Streptomyces sp. NPDC051286. The sequence continues at coordinate 43,433 of NZ_JBITER010000026.1, forward strand.
GCTTGGGCAGCAGCCGGGCCAGATAGCCCAGCAGGAAGTCGATGTTCAGCGACCGCTCGTGGGCCTCGTCGATGATGATCGTGTCGTACGCGAGCAACTCGCGGTCCGTCTGGATCTCGGCCAGCAGGATGCCGTCCGTCATCAGCTTCAGATACGTCGCGTCCGGGTTCACCTGGTCGGTGAAGCGGACCTTCCAGCCGACTGCCTCGCCGAGCGGGGTCTTCAGCTCGTCGGCGACGCGCTCGGCGACCGTACGGGCCGCGATCCGGCGCGGCTGGGTGTGCCCGATCATGCCCCGGACGCCACGCCCCAGCTCCATGCAGATCTTCGGGATCTGCGTGGTCTTGCCGGAGCCGGTCTCACCGGCGACGATCACGACCTGGTTGTCGCGTATCGCCTCCAGGATCTCGTCCTTCTTCTGGCTGACCGGAAGTTCTTCCGGGTACGAGAGTGCGGGCATCCGTTCGGCGCGCCCCGCGAGCCGCTCGGCTGCCTTCCCGGCCTGGGTGGCGATCTCGTCCAGCACGGCCTGCCGGGCCTCGGGCTTACGGATCCGGCGCGCCCCTTCGAGGCGGCGGCCGAGCCGGTGCGCGTCGCGGAGCGAGACGTGTCCGAGCTGGGACTGGAGATCGGCAAAGGAAGTAGACATACGGATCCCAGGATCGCACCCGGGCCCGAGGAACGGCGAACCTATTTCGCGCGGTCTGCGTCACGGCCGCGCTGACTGCGGGGGAGCTCCTGATCACAGCACGTACCATTTCGGGCAACCGATCTTCGTACCGCCGTGGAAAGGCCCTCGTCCATGTCCCGTACGCAGTGGTGCTGCCTGGTGGCGGTGCTCGCGGTCGTGCTGGGGCTGTTCTGCGTGCCCGCCACGGCGGTGACGGCGGCGACCGCGCCCGGGGATTCCGGCACCGCGGTGGCCGGCCCGGCCGTCGGCGGTCAGGGGATGCCCGGCTGCGGCAAGGGCACGAAGCGCGACGGCATCGAGCCCGGCGTACCCGTTCGGGCCCGCGCCGCGCACGACCAGGCGCCCGGTCTCGCCGAATGGGGTCCGAGCGCCGCTCCCGGGCAGGGGCCCGCGGAGCCACGCACACGCGTCAGGCCGCTTGGGCCGGAACCTGCCGCGCCATCCCCGGTGGAACTCTCCGTACTGCGGGTTTAGGGGGATGCCCGCCATCCGGTCGTCCCCTTCCCCCTCCCGCACCACGAGCACGGAGTTTCGCCATGCCCACGCCCGCAACCTCCTCGTCCAGGAAGCCGCTGCTCTACGGCACCGGTGTCGTCCTCGCCGCCGCGCTGCTCGGCTTCGTCTCCTACCGCGCCACCGCCCCCGCCGACCGCTCCTCCTCGACTTCGGTCGCCGAAGTCACCGCCGACCCGGACGCCGGTGTCTTCCCGGAACTGGCGAGGCTGGCCCGCCGCGACCCCGCCGACAAACTCGCGCAGGGCCCGGTCGACGCGCCCGTGGTCCTCATCGAGTACGCCGACTTCAAGTGCGGCTACTGCGGCAAGTTCGCCCGGGACACCGAACCCGCCCTGGTGAAGAAGTACGTCGACAAGGGCACCCTGCGCATCGAGTGGCGCAACTTCCCGATCTTCGGCGCCGAATCCGAGGCCGTCGCGCGCGCCGCCTGGGCCGCTGGGCAGCAGGGCCGCTTCTGGCAGTTCCACGCAGCCGCCTACACCGAAGGGGCCAAGGAGAAGGGCTTCGGCAAGGACCGGCTGAAGGAGCTCGCCAAGGAGGCGGGGGTGCGGGACATCGGCCGGTTCGTACGCGACGCGGACAGCGCGGCTGCTTCCGCCGCGGTGAGCAAGGACCAGGAGGAGGGGTACGGGATCGGCGCGAGCTCCACCCCGTCTTTTCTGATCAACGGCCGCCCGCTGGCCGGAGCGCAGCCGGTGGAGGTCTTCGAGCAGGCCATCCAGGCGGCGGCCGACAAGGCCGCCAACACCAAGGACGCCAAGGGAGAGGGCGGCTCCAAGGACTCCGGTGGCTCCGGGGGCGCTGACAAGTGACGGCGGACATCGGCTACTTCGCCGCCTTCCTCGGCGGGCTGCTGGCCCTGGTCAGCCCCTGCAGCGCCCTGTTGCTGCCCGCCTTCTTCGCCTACTCCATCGACTCGGCCTCGCGGCTACTGGCCCGTACCAGCATCTTCTACGCCGGTCTGGCCACCACCCTCGTGCCGCTCGGCGCCGCGGGCTCGTACGCCGGACGGCTCTTCTACAGCCACCGCGACCAGCTGGTCCTCGGCGCCGGCTGGCTGATCATCGGGCTCGGCGTGGCCCAGATCGTGGGCCTCGGCTTCACCTCACGCCGGATCGCGGCCCTCAGCGGGCGGATCCGGCCGACGACCGCCGTGTCGGTCTACGCCCTCGGCGCCGTCTACGGGCTGGCCGGGTTCTGCGCCGGGCCGATCCTCGGCAGCGTCCTGACGGTGGCGGCGGTCAGCGCCAGCCCGGTCTACGGCGGACTGCTGCTCGCCGTCTACGCCCTGGGCATGGCGGTCCCGCTGTTCCTGCTGGCGCTGGTCTGGGAGCGCTTCGACCTCGGGCGCCGCGCCTGGCTGCGCGGCCGCGCCTTCCGGCTCGGCCGCTTCGAACTGCACACCACGACCCTGCTGTCGGGGCTGTTCTTCATCGGGCTCGGCGCGCTGTTCCTGGCCTACGACGGGACGACCGCGCTGCCCGGACTGCTGGATGTGGACGATTCGTTCGCCGTCGAACAGTGGGCCCGGCGCATCGGCGAGCAGGTGCCGGACGCGTTTGCGCTGGTGGCCGCGGTCGCGGTGGTGCTGCTGGTCCTCGGGGTGCGGGCGTGGCGCAGCCGGGACCTGAACTCCGTGGACCGGGAAGAGGACTGACACGACGAAGGCCCCATCCGCCGGATGGGGCCTTCGAGAGGTGGCTGGGGCCGGGATCGAACCGGCGACCTATCGCTTTTCAGGCGATCGCTCGTACCAACTGAGCTACCCAGCCACGCAGCACTTACGAGCTGCAGCGGTCCTGACGGGATTTGAACCCGCGGCCTCCACCTTGACAGGGTGGCGAGCACTCCAAACTGCTCCACAGGACCAAGCTTTTGTGCGACTAAGTGTCGCACAAGGTGGTGCGTGCCCCCAACGGGATTCGAACCCGTGCTACCGCCTTGAAAGGGCGGCGTCCTGGGCCACTAGACGATGAGGGCAGAACTGCTGGTGTCGCTTCTGCGTCTATCGCCCCCCGGAAAGGGGACGTGAGAAGCATGTGACTCCGCTTCCCCTCAAGAGGTTCCGCTTCTTCTTCAACCTCTGGGGTATCGGAACGGTTAAGCCCTGACCGGCGCCCTTGGGCACGTCGGAGACTGTACTACGGCGTTTCGGTGTCAGCCAAACCGAATAGGCGAAGGGGTCGCTCCGGGTTGGTTTCCCTCCGGCAGATGGCGGCTGACCTCGGCCGTTGTCAGGCCGAGCCCGCCGAGCGGGTGTCCATCGGGCCGAGGGGCGTACGGACACTGCCGACGAGCAGCAGCCCGGCCAGGCGCCGAACACGACGACGGCGATCAGACCCGGCGCGCCCGTAGGGGTGCGGAGCGGGGGTGAGGGCGCTGCCGGGGGCGGTGGAGCGGGAGCGGCAGTCGTGGCGGATGCGGGCGACTGCGGCGCGGAACGAGGCGCGGGCCATTGGATGCCTGTGTCCGGGTTCGGGGGCGGCCATGCGCGGGCGCGGGATTCGGGATTGCGGGGCAGAGCAGGGAGTGGCGGTCCGGGGCCGGTCCGGCGGGGGTACGTGACAATGGCGGGGTGCTGGAGATGACGCGCGAAGAGTTCGAGGAACTGGTCGCCGAGGCCCTGGACCGGATTCCGCCGGAGCTGACACGGCTGATGGACAACGTCGCGGTGTTCGTCGAGGACGAACCGGACCCCGGCGATCCGGAGCTGCTCGGGCTGTACGAGGGCACGCCGCTGACCGATCGCGGCGAGTGGTACGCCGGGGTGCTCCCGGACCGGATCACGATCTACCGCGGGCCGACGCTGCGGATGTGCGAGTCGCGTGAGGACGTCGTGGCCGAGACGGAAATCACGGTCGTCCATGAGATCGCCCACCACTTCGGCATCGACGACGAGCGGCTGCACGCGCTCGGTTACGGCTGAGTACACCCGGGAGAGCGGCGGCGGAGGGGCCGGCGGCGAAACGGTCGGTGGTGCGTGGGGCGTGTCCCATGCGGGGGAACGGGAGTTGGGCACAGCGCCCCTGTCCGTTCCCGCCCTGCTTCGCTCCCGCCTCCCGGAGGTGCCCGCCGTGCGTCAGTTGCCATCCCCTGTCCGATGGGCAGCCGTCACCGCAGTGACGATTGCCGCGTCCACCGGCTGCATGAGCATCAGCGACGACGCCGGGAAGCCGGCCCCGTCGCGGTCGGCCGAGCAGAAGGGCCCGTCGGGTGAACCGGACGGCTCCACGGTGGCGGGTACGGGACGGGCCCGTACCCGAGGGGGCGCGGAGGCGCACTCCGACCGGGAGGCCGCCGAATCGCCGAGCCCGAGCGCGTCGGCGCGTGCCTCGGCCGTGCCCGGTGGCGCGCATGCGGGCGTGGGGTCCGGTGATCCGTTGCCGACCCGGGGCGGGCATCCGCCGGTGCCGTCCCCGCCGGGGGGCGGGGGGTCGCAGCAGCCGGTGCCGTCCGCGGAGCCGTCGGTGTCCTCCGGGCCGTCCGCGCCGGTCACCCCGGAGCCGCCGAGCTCACCTGATCCGGAACCTTCAAGTCCGGCTCCGGTGCCTTCCGCGTCTCCGGCCGCGCAGTTCCGCAGTGAGGCGATGAGCGTGCCGGACGACCTGGAGGCGCTGCGGACTCCCGAGGCATCACCGCAGGTGGGGCCGGTGTAGCGGGTGGTCCGGAGCGTGTGGTTTGCGCGATGCGGGTGAGAGTGCGTATGGTAGTAGATCGTTTGATCCCATTGCCCGGCGCCGACACAGAAGAGCGCCGTGTGGCGCGTACTCTCCCTTGCCGTGGCTGGACCGCATTGAGGCGGTCGAAATTGCGAATCACGGAGTTATGGGCGCGTGCCGAGACTCCGGAAGGTTTCGCATTTCGCATGTCCAATTTCAGCTCTGACAACACCGTCGTGCCCGAGAACGACGAGATTGTCACCGAAGCCGAGGCCGTAGTGGCCGAGGCCGCCGAGGTGTCCGAGCCGGTCGAGACGGCCGAGTCCGTCGACTTCGCCGGTTCCACCGAGGCCACCACCGACTCCGCCACCGACGCCGAGCCGACCGTCACCTTCGCCGACCTGGGCCTGCCCGAGGGCGTCGTCCGCAAGCTCGCGCAGAACGGTGTGACCGCGCCCTTCCCGATCCAGGCCGCGACCATTCCGGACGCGCTGGCCGGCAAGGACATCCTGGGCCGCGGCCGCACCGGCTCCGGCAAGACGCTCTCCTTCGGTCTGCCGACCCTGGCCACGCTGGCCGGCGGTCATACCGAGAAGAAGAAGCCGCGCGCGGTCATCCTCACCCCGACCCGTGAGCTCGCGATGCAGGTCGCGGACGCGCTGCAGCCCTACGGCGACGTGCTCGGCCTCAAGATGAAGGTCGTCTGCGGCGGTACGTCGATGGGCAACCAGATCTACGCGCTGGAGCGCGGTGTCGACATCCTCGTCGCCACCCCGGGCCGACTGCGCGACATCATCAACCGGGGCGCCTGCTCCCTGGAGAACGTCCAGGTCGCCGTCCTCGACGAGGCCGACCAGATGTCCGACCTGGGCTTCCTGCCCGAGGTCACCGAGCTGCTCGACCAGGTTCCGGTCGGCGGTCAGCGCATGCTCTTCTCCGCCACCATGGAGAACGAGATCGGCACGCTGGTCAAGCGCTACCTGAGCAACCCGGTGAGCCACGAGGTCGACAGCGCCCAGGGCAACGTCACGACCATGACGCACCACGTCCTCGTCGTGAAGCCGAAGGACAAGGCGCCGGTCACCTCCGCGATCGCTGCCCGCAAGGGCCGCACGATCATCTTCGTCCGCACCCAGCTGGGCGCCGACCGCATCGCGGAGCAGCTCGTCGAGGCGGGCGTGAAGGCGGACGCGCTGCACGGCGGCATGACGCAGGGTGCCCGTACCCGCGTGCTCGCCGACTTCAAGGACGGTTACGTCAACGCGCTCGTCGCGACCGACGTCGCCGCCCGCGGTATCCACGTCGACGGCATCGACCTGGTGCTGAACGTGGACCCCGCCGGTGACCACAAGGACTACCTGCACCGCTCGGGCCGTACCGCCCGCGCCGGCAAGTCCGGTGTCGTCGTCTCCCTGGCGCTGCCGCACCAGCGTCGCCAGATCTTCCGCCTGATGGAGGACGCGGGTGTCGACGCCTCGCGCCACATCGTCGGCGGCGCGGGCGCCTTCGACCCGGAGGTCGCCGAGATCACCGGTGCCCGTTCGCTGACCGAGGTCCAGGCCGACTCCGCGAACAACGCCGCCAAGCAGGCGGAGCGCGAGGTCGCCGACCTGACCAGGCAGCTGGAGCGCGTCCAGCGCCGCGCCGGTGAGCTCCGCGAGGAGGCCGACCGCCTGGTCGCCCGTGCCGCGCGCGAGCGGGGCGAGGACCCCGAGGCAGCAGTCGCCGAGGTCGCCGCCGAGGCGGAGGCCGCGATCGAGGCCGCCGTCTCCGTACCGGAGCAGCCCACGGCGCGCGACGACCGTCGCGACGACCGCGGCAACTTCGAGCGCCGCGACAACCGGGGCGGCGACCGCCGGGACGACCGGGGCGGCGACCGCGGTGGGTACCGCGGTGGCGACCGTGGTGGTTTCCAGCGTCGTGACGACC
>NZ_JBITER010000026.1:50320-106621 GCF_044455345.1 Streptomyces sp. NPDC051286
ACGACCGTTCGTCGGGTGGCTTCCGCCGTGACAACGACCGTCCGTCGTTCAACCGCGACCGTCGTGACGACCGTGGTGGTTTCCAGCGTCGTGACGACCGTTCGTCGGGTGGCTTCCGCCGTGACAACGACCGTCCGTCGTTCAACCGCGACCGTCGTGACGACCGTGGTGGTTTCCAGCGTCGTGACGACCGCCCGTCGGGTGGCTTCCGCCGCGACAACGACCGTCCGTCCTTCAACCGCGACAACGACCGTCCGTCGTTCAACCGCGACCGTCGTGACGACCGCCCGTCCGGTGGCTTCCGCTCCGGTGGCAGCGACCGTCCGTTCAACCGCGACCGTCGTGACGACCGCCCCTCGGGTGGCTTCCGCTCCGGTGGCAGCGACCGCCCGACCGGCCGCCGCGACGACCACCGCGGTGGCACGGGCACCGGTACCAACACCGGCTCCTTCGGCCGCCGCGACGACAAGCCGCGCTGGAAGCGCAACGGCTGACGTTCACGCGAAACTCGCTGAACAGCTGAAAAACTGAACCGAAAGCGGGCCCGCTCTTCAGGAGTTGGGCCCGCTTTTGATTTACGGGTGGTGCAGGTCGGGAGCGGCTGGCAGATGCACTCCAGGCTCTCTTGACGTACGCACCTCTTCGGACGCGACTCCTCAGCACGAGGGCGCGGTCTGCGGGCCGCGCCCTTCCTGTCCTGTTGCGAGGCATGTTTTCCCATTCGTAACCACGACGACCGCATGTGTGCACCGGGCCGAGGGCATCGCTGGGGTCATGACAACAGACGAGGTCGAAAGCAAGCCACCGCCGGGCGTCTCCGACGAGGAGCGCCTCGCGCAGCTCGGATACACGCAGACGCTGGCCCGCAGGATGTCCGCCTTCGCCAACTACGCCGTCTCGTTCACGATCATCTCGGTGCTCTCCGGCTGCCTGACGCTGTATCTGTTCGGCATGAACACCGGCGGACCCGCCGTCATCACCTGGGGCTGGGTCGGCGTCGGTCTGATGACGCTGTTCGTCGGCCTGGCGATGGCGGAGATCTGTTCGGCGTACCCGACCTCCGCGGGCCTCTACTTCTGGGCGCACCGGCTGGCCCCGCCGCGCTCGGCGGCGGCCTGGGCCTGGTTCACGGGCTGGTTCAACGTCCTCGGCCAGGTCGCCGTGACAGCGGGGATCGACTTCGGTGCGGCGTCCTTCCTGGGGGCCTATCTGAACCTCCAGTTCGACTTCGAGGTGACGCCCGGCCGGACGATCCTGCTGTTCGCCGCGATCCTGCTGCTGCACGGGCTGCTGAACACGTTCGGGGTCCGCATCGTCGCGATCCTGAACAGCGTGAGCGTGTGGTGGCACGTCCTCGGGGTCGCCGTCATCGTCGGCGCCCTCACCTTCGCACCGGACTCGCACCAGTCGGCGTCGTTCGTCTTCACCGAGTTCGTCAACAACACCGGTTGGGGCAGCGGCTTCTACGTCGTGATGATCGGCCTGCTGATGGCCCAGTACACCTTCACCGGCTACGACGCCTCCGCCCATATGACGGAGGAGACCCACGACGCGGCGACGGCGGGCCCGCGCGGCATCGTCAGGTCGATCTGGACCTCCTGGATCGCCGGCTTCGTCCTCCTGCTCGGCTTCACCTTCGCCATCCAGTCGTACGACGGAGCCCTGAACTCACCGACCGGCGCCCCGCCTGCCCAGATCCTCCTGGACGCCCTCGGTGCCACCACCGGCAAGCTCCTGCTGCTGGTCGTGATCGGCGCGCAGCTGTTCTGCGGGATGGCGTCGGTGACCGCGAACAGCCGCATGATCTACGCGTTCTCCCGGGACGGCGCACTCCCGTTCTCCCACGTCTGGCACACGGTCAGCTCCCGCACCCGCACCCCCGTTGCCGCGGTATGGCTCGCCGCCCTCGGCGCGCTGGCCCTCGGCCTCCCGTACCTGATCAACGTCACCGCGTACGCCGCAGTGACCTCGATCGCGGTGATCGGCCTCTACATCGCGTACGTCATCCCCACCCTGCTCCGCCTTGTGCGCGGCGACGAATTCACCCCGGGCCCCTGGCACCTGGGCCGCTGGTCCCGGCCCATCGGGATCGTCGCGGTGGTGTGGGTGGCGGTCATCACGGTCCTCTTCATGCTGCCGCAGCTGTCCCCCGTCACCTGGGAGACGTTCAACTACGCCCCGATTGCCGTCCTGGCCGTCCTGGGTTTCGCGGCGACATGGTGGGTCGTGTCAGCCCGCCACTGGTTCCTCAAACCGGATCACAAGCGCACGAGCGCGGACATCACCGCCGATTGAACGACCCCCCGGAGTCGGCTCGACAGGCCCGGCAACCGATACCCGATCGGCGGCCGGGCTCCGGCGGGCTATGCTCAGGGGTGATGCGCCGAGGGCCGTTAGCTCAATTGGCAGAGCAGCGGACTTTTAATCCGTTGGTTGTGGGTTCGAGTCCCACACGGCCTACCGCCAGCAGCGAGGGAAAACCCCCTCTGACCTGCTACTTAGCGCCTCGATCGGTTTCATCCGGTCGGGGCGCTTCGTCTTTTCCGGCCTCGTGCGTGAGCGATGCGTGAGGTTGTGGGGCTTGTTGATCGAATCGCTGCGATTCGAGCAGGGCGGCGGGCATACTCGGTTTTCGGGGTGTGAAGGCGTCCACGCGGCCGTGCGTGGCCAGAACCGCGACGGGGTGGCTATGACGGTTCGGTACTACCTCTACATCAGTGACAGCAAGGTGGACATGTTGCTGTCACAGATCGACCCAGGCTTCGCGGCCAAGCGCACGACCGAGTTAGGTGTGAACCTGCACATGGTCGCGGCGAAGCGGACTGTCGAGCCACCGGCGGCCGACCGTTTCTCGCGGCTTGAACGGGTCGTGCGCCACCTGCAGGATCACGGCGATCTCGGATCGGTCGATGAACCGGGCCAGTTCTTCGGGGGTGTGCTGCCGATGAGGTGGGGAGCGATGCCCGGCGACCCGGATCCATCGTTGGTGTTTCTCGGTGGCTGGGACGACCGTAACGTGGTGGGGCTCGGAGGGTCCGCCCGGCACCTGCTGGGCTCGGTCCCAGGCGTAGAGGAGTCTCGTGCCTCGTCGTCTTTGATGCCGATCATGCTCAGCCAGTTGGGTGCGGCGTCCGAGCTGGAGGACGAACTGGTCGTCGACGCGGTCGATGACGGCTTCGCCCGCGCCGATCGCGCAGCGCTCACCACCGTGCACCGGGCGGTCCGCGGTCTCGAGACCCCCGCACAGAACGTCGAGTTCATTGCCAAGCGGCTGCTGCACGGGACCAGCCCCGGCGGGGACTTCGATCCGCGTGGCGGGATGTCCGTACTGCTTGGCTCGCCGATCTACGTGGCTCAGGTCGACTAGGGCGTGTTTCGAAAGTCCCGCCTGCCTGGCGACGCCTGGCACGCACGCTCGCCGCGTTGTCGGGCTCACCCCGATACGACCGGTATCGGGGTGACCCTCCGCCTTGCGATCGCACGCACCAGACGCCGCCAGGCCCGCCCTACGGGCGGACGACGCTACTTTCGAAACACGCCCTAGGCGCGCACACTCAACACGGAGGCCGACATGAGTGTGCCGCAGGAGGACGTTGGGATGCTGTCCACGTGGAGGGTCGGTGACGTAGTCGATGGCCTCTACGAGGTGGCAGACGTGATCGGGCGTGGTGGGATGGGGGTGGTCTACCGTGTGCGGCACCTGATGTGGGGTGTCGACCTGGCGGTGAAATGCCCACGGCCGGCCCTGTTCAAGACTGAAGCCGCCCGTCAGTTGTTCATCACCGAAGCCGAGACGTGGGTGTCGCTGGGGTTGCACCCGCATGTGTGCGGCTGCCACTACGTTCGCACGCTGGGCGGCATCCCTCGGGTGTTCGCCGAGTACGTGCCGGGCGGCAGCCTTCGTGAGTGGGTCGACGACCGGCGGCTGTACCAGGGCGGTCAACAAGCGGTGTTGGCGCGCATACTGGATGTGGCCATCCAGATGGCATGGGGGCTCGACTACGCGCACAGCCGGAGTCTGGTGCACCAGGACATGAAGCCGGACAACGTGCTGCTGGATGGCTTCGGCACCGCGAAGATCACCGATTTCGGACTGGCCTTGGCGCGAAACGCGACAGCCAGGCTCCAACCGGACGCCCCATCCGCCGATCCGGATGCCGCACCCGGCGCCAGCGTCCTCGTACCGGGCGGCGGTGGCGGAACACGGCAGTATGCCTCGCCCGAGCAGACGGAGAACCGTCCGCTGGGACGGCGTACCGATATCTACAGCTTCGCGGTGTCGGTACTGGAGATGTTCACCGGCGGCCCCGTCTGGGATGACGGACCGGAGGCAGGTGCGGCGCTGGACAGCTGCCGCGGCGGCGCGGCCGGGCTGCCGGCCATGCCGTCCGGCCTGGCCGACCTGCTGGCGAGATGCCTGCACCAGGATCCGGCGCGGCGGCCGGATTCGATGGCCGAGGTCGTCACCGTCCTGGCCGACGTCCATCGGGAGGCTGTGGGCGTTCCGTATCCGCGTAAGGCTCCCGTGGCGGCCGATCTGCGTGCCGATGAGTTCAACAATCGGTCGCTGTCGCTGCTGGACCTCGGCCGACCGGACGAGGCCGAGCGGGCTTTGAAGGAGGCGCTGGCGGCTGATCCGCAGAATATGTCGGCCCGTTACAACGCGGGCCTTGCACGGTGGCGAGCCGGCACCGTCACCGACCAGGGACTCATCGCCGAGATGGAAGCGCTTCGGGTAGACAGAGGCGAGGCTTGGGAAGCGAGTCATCTGCTCGCCCAGGTGCACATGGAACGCGGGGACCTCGCCTCGGCCTGCGCACTTCTGGAGGGTGTGCCGCAGGAATGGAGCGACGAGCCGGACATCCAGGCCGCACTGCGCGCCACCCGGTCCGGCGGGATCACTGATGCTCGGTGCGTCGACGAGTGGGAGATCGCGTGGCCACCGTACCCGCGTCGGCAGCCGCTCTCTCGCGGCGAGCCCGCCTTGAGGGAGCCCCACGCGCTGGAATCCGCTCGACAGGCCATACTCTCGGCGCCTCCAGGATCGGATTTCGCGGTTGCTCCCGTGGCGTTCCACGACGATGCCGCGCTCTCCCTCACTCCCGACGGGCGGTTGGCGTTAACCGGGACCTGGGACGGCAAGGTGCGGCTCTGGGACGTCGGCACCGGAGGGTGCCTGAAGGTCTTCGACGGCCATCGCAAGCCGATACAGTCCGTCGACCTCACCCCGGACGGGAGGTTTGCGGTTTCCGCGGACAGAGAGGGAACCGTCTGCTTCTGGAACCTGGCTGACGAGCACGCCTCGCGTGATTACCCGGTCACTTCCCTGGACTCGGACCGCTCCGGTATGCAACTTGCCCGGGTCGGCCTGAGCCAGGACGGCCTCGTCGCGTACTGGCCGGGCGCGGACGGTGGTTTCCGGTTCCTGGACACCAGCAGTGGGGAGCAAGGGCGGAGTCGTGCACCGGACATCGGGCGCGCGCGTTTGGTCCGGACCAGCCCGCTGGGGCGCTGGTTGCTGGCCAGTGCCGGCAGCGGTGCCTGGGGGGCCGGCCGGTCGGAATCCGTGGGGGTGTGGGATCTGGACACCGGTCTTTGCCGGCACGTCCTCACCGGGCACACGTCGTATGTGACCGCCATCTGCGTGAGCGCCGACGAACGTTTCGTGGCCACCGGGAGTCATGACCGGACCATAAGGATCTGGGATCTGGCCGATGGCAGGTGTGTCCGCGTTCTGACGGGACATACGGCCGACACGCTGTCGCTGAGCCCCGACGCGAAGTTCTTGCTCTCCGGGGACGTGTTCGACGGCACCATTCGGTTCTGGGACATCGACCGCGGCCGATGCCTGAGGACCTTTCCGGGGCACGAGAACGGGACGGCCATCGTCGTCCTGGCCCCCGATGGCAGGTTCGCGCTGTCCGCCGGTCAGGACAGAAAGGTGCGACGATGGCGACTGCCCACGGCGTACGACGCTGTTCCGAGCCTGACCCGGCCGCGTCCGCACACTGAGTTGAGCCGACGGGGCACCTTGGTGAACTCGCGGGTCGCCGAGGCTGAACAGGCGATGGCACAGGGCCGCTTTCCGGCGGCTCTCGGCCTGCTCACCGAGGCCCGGAAGACCGCCGGCTATGAGCGCGAGCGGAAGGTCCTGTCCGCCTGGTGGGCGCTGAGTCGTCACTGCAGGAAGACGGGGCTCCGAGCAGCGTGGTCGCCCAGGGTCCTCGTCGGGCACGGCGACTATGTGGGTGCGGTTGACGTCTCCGGCGACGGACGGGTCGCAGTGTCGGGCAGTAACGACGGAACAGTCCGGGTGTGGGCGGTCGACTTGGGCACCTGCACACGGCTTCTCGAGGGCCACGAGGACAGGGTCGAGTCAGTCTGCTTGAGTTCTGACGGGCGGCTGGTTTTGTCAGGGAGCAGGGAGGGCACCGTGCGCTTGTGGTCCCTTGAAACGGGCAAGTGCCAATGGGTTCTGGGGCCACGCGCCGCCTCGGGACCCGCTCGGTTCAGTGCCGACGGGCAACAGGCCGTGGTCGGCAACAACGGCGGCCACGTTCGGATCTGGGATCTGGGGACAGGCCGCGAGGTGCGATCAGCGTGGCGTCACCGTGTCGATGAAATCGCGACGGCTTCCGACGGTCGCCTTGCCGCGTTTGCCCGGGGCGACATGGTGCAGCTCTACGACCTCCAACGTGCTGAGCCCACACGCATCCTGCGCGGCGAGTTCCTGCACACGATGAGCGCGGTGTGCCTCAGCGCAGACGGGCGTCTCGCGCTGACCGGCGAAGACGAGGGGATCCGACTGTGGGACACGGCGTCGGGGGAACTCGTTCGGTCGTTCAGCACGGACGATCCGCTGGGCTTGAAGGGAGATCCCAACCGTTTTCTCCGGATGACCGCAAAGGGTGACGTCGCGGTCTCGGGCGGATTCAGGGCCTCTCCTGTCGTATGGGATGTCACCACCGGGCGTCGCCTGCGTGCCCTGGATGACCATGAGGCGGGCCTCACCTGCCTGGCAATGACACCCGACGGCCGCTTTGTGCTCTCGGGAAGCGGGGCTGGAAGCATACGTGTATGGGAGCTCGACTGGGAGTTGGCCGCTCGTGAGGCAGCCGATTGAGACGACGACGTCGGTGGCCCTGCTTGGACGCGCTGAGTCCGTCGGTTCGGATCCGTAGATATGTGAAGGCATCGGGGCTACTCAGATCCGTCGAGGGCGCCTTCGGCGTCGCAAGCGACGGACTGCGGCGGCCCTGGATGACTCGCCATGGCTCAGGGCGATGCCGGAATGGCTCCGTGCTTGAACGCTTCAGGGGACGCCAAGCTGTTGTCAGGGGTCAGGCCGCTGAGCTTGTCGGGGTTGACCTGGAAGCGCAGTTTGTGGATACGGCCGTCACCGAAGTCGAAGGAGAGGGCGCCTACGGTGTGCCCGTCGAGGGTGGCCAGGATGCCGAGTTCGCCGTTGATGACGGCCGGCTCCACGGTCAGGTCGGCCAGTTCGGGCTTGGCCAGGAAGCCCAGGAGCCAGCGCGCGACATGGTCGATACCGTGGAGCGGGCGACGGGCCGCGGTGACCTTGCCGCCGCCGTCGGACCAGGCGGTCACGTCGGGGGCGAGCAGTTCCATCACGGCGTTCAGGTCGCCGCCCGCGCAGGCATCCAGGAACTGGGCGGTGATCTGCCGGCGTCGGTCGGGGTCGGCGTCGAAGCGGGGGCGGCGGGCCTGGACATGCGCGCGGGCCCGGCGAGCGATTTGACGGACCGTCGGCTCGGGGCGTTCGAGGGTCTCGGCGATCTCGCTGTGCGAGTAGCCGAAGACCTCGCGGAGCAGGAAGACGGCGCGTTCCACGGGGCTGAGGGTTTCCAGCACGACCAGCATGGCAGTGGAGACGGAGTCGGCCAATTCGGCCTCCGAGGCGATGTCCGGGGAAGTCAGAAGGGGTTCGGGGAGCCATGGGCCGACGTAGGTCTCGCGGGTGGCCTGCGCGGAGGTGAGGCGGTTCAGGGAGAGGTTGGTGACCGTGCGCACCAGGTAGGCCTTGGGGTGGCTGATCGTGTCGCGGTCCGTGGTGCTCCACTTCAGCCAGGCATCCTGCAGGACGTCCTCCGCGTCGGTGACGCTGCCCAGCATCCGGTAAGCGGTGGCGAACAGCAGCCTGCGGTGTGCGAGGTACGGGTCCTGCCCGGCGCCGGTGTCGATCACTGGCTCATGCTGCCAGCGCCGCGAACCGGACGGCAAGGCGTGGATCACGGCGCCGGGAACGGGCGTGCCGGTCATGCCACGGGCCTGCGGGTGGCGCGGCCGCCCTTGGAGACAATCGTGCTGACGTTCATGCGCTTGCTGAACCGGTACGTCATGAGGGGGCTGCCGCTGACCATCTCCTTGTACACGACGGCACCGCGGCCGGTAAGGCACTGGCGGCGGGGAGTGAAGTCGGTCCTGGTGAACTGGATGACGGCGTCGCGGCGGCCGAGGCTGACCGGCTGGTGGTAGTAGCCGAAGCGGAACGGCTTGACGGCCTTGCCGCGCACCAGCCGCGCGACGGTGTCGGCGGTGTACTGAGCGGTGGGCAGACCGCTCTGGCAGGAGCCGTGGAGCTGTCCCCAGGCCAGGCGGACGGCGGCGGCGTCACCGATGGCGTGGATCTCCGGGTGGGACACCGACCGCAGCGTGGCGTCGACCCGGATCAGACCGCGATCGTCGGTGGCGATCCCCGCGTCGGCCGCGAGCGGCGAGACCTTGACCCCGGCGGTCCACAGGCAGGCGTCGGAGCGGATGATCCGGCCGTCGGTCAGCTCGACCGCCTCGGGCAGCACCTTGGTGACGCGAGCACCGGTCTCCCGGGTGATGCCGAGGCGGTCCAGCGCGCGGTGGAGGTGGGCGCGGGCCTTGGCGCCCATCATGCCGCCGGGCTCGTCCGGGCTGATCAGCGTGACGCGCAGGCCGGGGTGGCTCTCCGCGATCTCGGTGGCCGCCTCGATGCCGGTCAGGCCGCCGCCGCAGACGGTGACCGTGCCGCCGGCGGCGGCGACCTCGGTGAGCCGCGGGGCGAACCGGGCGGCGATCTCCGGGCTGTTGAGGGTGAACGCATGGACGTCGGCGCCGGGGATCTTCCCGGTGTCGGTCGAGCTGCCCAGCGCGTAGACGAGCGTGTCGTAACCGAGGGGCGTGGCGCCGTCGACGGTGATGCGCCGGGTGTCGGGGTCGATGGCGGTGGCGGTGCCCTGGACGAACGAGACGCCGGTACCGGCGAGCAGGTCGGGGATGCGGTGGTCGGCCAGCTGTTGCCCGGTGGCGATCTGGTGCATCCGCAGACGCTCGACGAACCGGCTCGAAGGGTTGACCAGGGTGATCTTCACGCCGGTCCGGCGGGTGCGGTGGGCCAGCCGGATAGCGCTGAACATACCCGTGTAACCGGCGCCGAGAACGACGATGTGGTGGCCGTTGGTCATCGCAATCTCCCAGGGTCGGGCACCGGCTTCTGTGCCGGTGACGCCCATGGGACAAGCAACCCCCGCCGGACGTGACAGCCCTTTAATGCGACCCGCGTCACACTGGACGTCCTCGTTGGTAAGCCGGAAAGATGCACCACGTGCCTGGC
This sequence comes from Streptomyces sp. NPDC051286, assembly GCF_044455345.1. Classification (NCBI taxonomy): domain Bacteria; kingdom Bacillati; phylum Actinomycetota; class Actinomycetes; order Kitasatosporales; family Streptomycetaceae; genus Streptomyces; species Streptomyces sp. NPDC051286. The sequence continues at coordinate 59,925 of NZ_JBITER010000026.1, forward strand.
TGTATCGGGCCTGCTCTGAGGCGGAGCAGAACACCGAAGTCAACGGTTGCCGCCGCGGCCAAAGCCGCGAACCCCTCACACCCGATGAAGCCGAACTCCGCGTACGACTCCGGTATCAGATCCTCGACGGCGCAGACTGACAGGCACCCAGATCCAGCTCAACGCGCCGACCCCGCGTCGTTCAACCCTGGAGGTCTGCCGTCGCGCGAGACCAGCCCCCTGTGAGCCCGGACGCCTTCGGACGGACCGTCATGGGCCAGTGCTCCGGCCCCTGCGACACTCGGCCCCCTGGCTGTCTGGAGCCGGCGCCGGGCCGGCGAAACCGAGGCCGATACTGCGCGGTGATCACCGATAACCGGTACGCTCCAGCATGCCCGAGACCAAGGCCGTCCCCCTCTCGCGGGCCACCGACCTGCGGCCAGGTTCCGTGTGCCGTTCGCTGACGGTTTCGCTCCGCTACGCCGCGCCCGCGCTGCTGGGCTACATTGCCGTACGGCTCACCGGCCTTGCGATCCTCGTGCTCACTGCTTCCGTCACCGGCAAGGACGGAATGCACCGGCTGACTGGCCGCTGGGACTCGGTCTGGTACCAGCGGATCGCCGAACACGGATACGGCTACGAGGTCCGGCTCCCGGACGGCACCCTCCACTCCGATCTGGCCTTCTTCCCGCTCCTGCCCGCGCTGGAACGGGGCCTGTCCGTCCTGTTCCCGCCCCTTGACGCAGCCGGCGGGGGCCTGTTGATCTCATGGCTCGCCTCGCTCGCCGCCGCCTGTGGCATCTTCGCTGTGGGTGCGCGGATGTACGGGCGCCGGGCGGGCGTACTGCTGGCCGTGCTCTGGGGGGTGTACCCGACGGCGTTCGTGCAGTCCATGGCGTACACCGAGACACTGTTTACGGCCCTGGCGGCCTGGGCGCTGTACGCCGTGCTGACCGACAGGTGGATCACGGCGGGTGTGCTGTGTGCCGGCGCTGGGCTCACCCGGCCGGTCGCGGCCGCGCTGATCGCAGCGATCGGCGTCACGGCGATGTGGCGGCTGGTCACCGCATGGCGCGGCGGTGAACCGCTCCGGACGCGCCGGCGGATGGTGGTGGGTGTCTGTCTGGCCCCGCTGGGCTGGCTGTCGTACATCGTGTTCGTGGCCGTGCGGGAGGGGAACCCGTTCGCGTACTTCGATATCCAGGCAGACTGGAACAATCGGATCGACGGTGGGGTGGCGCTGGCCGTGTTCGTGGCGGAACAGTTCGGCCGCAACGTCTTCGCGGGGCTCGGACTGTGCGCCGCCTTCGCCTTCCTCTTCTGGGTGGTGTGGTCGTGCGTACGGCAGCGGCCGCGCCAACCGTTGCCCGTGATCGTCTACTGCGTCATGGTGGTCGTGATCTCGTTGATCGGGTCAGGCTACTTCGGGTCCAGGCCCCGGCTGATGATGCCCGCGTTTCCCTTGCTGCTGCCGGCTGCGGTGGCCCTGGCGGGCGCCCGGCGAAGGGCGCTCGCGGCGGCGGTCGTGAGCGTGACAGCGCTCGCGTCGGGGGCGTACGGAGCCTTCACACTGCTCGGTTCCGGGCCTCCGTAGCACCCGATCCACGACCCTTTCGGCAGGGTTGTCCGACGCGTATAGTCAGCTGCGAAGGGTGCCCCGGTCGGTACGCACAGACAGGCTTCGGGCACCCTTTGTGCTGACCGGAGTTGACGCACCATCAGCGACAGGGCCGGCGAAGGTACCGCCGCACGGACCAGCGGTGACCTGTGAGGGAGCGCCCCGCCCGGTTCTGACCAGGGCGGGGCGCTCCCTCGTTGACGGGTACCCGCTGCGTGCACGGGCGCCCTCCGGCACATGCGTGTGACCGGATGTCAACGTGTCACAGGATCTGGATGGCGACGACCCTCGGCGGGTGGTTCGGGAAGGTGATGTCGTGCCAGCGCTCGATCTTCACCGAGTCGCCGTTGGCGTCGTAGTAGATCAGGTCGTTGTTGCCCGTGGAGATCCGGTCGACCCACCATCCGCCGAAGTCGGTCTTCCCGGCGTTCGCGTAGCAGTCGACGCTGTCACGGCCGTCGAGATGCGACCAGATCTTCAGAAAGTTCTCTCCGCCGACGCACTGGACGTGGTCAATGGCGAAGGCATTGCCGCCCGGCAGGCTGAGGGTGAGCGCGGCAGCTGCGGTGAGCGTCACGGCGATGGAACGCGCGATCCTCTTGCTGTTCGAGATAACAGATTCTCCTTCATGCGAAGGCCGGCGCACGGCTCGGTCCTGCCGGCGACGTTGCGTCATGACCGAACGGTGCTTCGTCGAGCCGGCAAACGGTCAGCTGTACACCAGACCGACCCCTCGCGGCGCACCCGTCGGGAACATAGCCGCAGGAACCGGGACATTCAACGTAACGGCCTCCAGCCCGCGTTCAGCCACAACACCCCGAACACGAACTGCCGGACCCGATCATCACCCGATCGTGGCGCTCACGGGACATGGGGCTGTACCGCCGACGGCGCGGGGGTGACGAGCAGGCGGAGACGCGCTCTTTCCGCTCGCTCCGCCGCCGGATCAGCGCGCAGCGTGGCCGGCTCGCAGCCGGGCGCCCTCCGGCACACGCATGTGCCGGAGGGCGCCCGTGGTGTCCGGAGCGGGTGCGTCGTGTCCGTCAGCCTGCCGTGGTGACAGCGATCCGCCGTTCGAAGGCCGCGAACGCGGCTTCCTGGCGCCACTGGACCCGCGCCTTGGTGCTGGCGTCCAGGAGGCGTCGGCACTGCTGCCGGGGGTTGTGCGTACCGGGGATGTCGTGGCGGCAGGCGCCGGCGAGACGGTAGCCGTCCCGGGGCGGGTTGCCCTGCCAGAGGCTGGTGCCCGGCAGGAAGGCGTACTCCAGGGAGGCCCGCGCGAGATCCTTCAGGTCGCGGTAGCCGAGGCGGTACGTCGTGGCCGCGTACTGGTACTCGTGGCTGATGTCGATCCGGGAGACGCCGGGATCATCGGTGGCCAGCACGACGGGCACACCGTAGGAGCGGTAGGTGGTGAAGGGGTGGTCGGCGCCCTTGACCCCGAGGATCTGCGCGTTGCTGCTGAACGGGACCTCGACCGCGATCTGCCGGGCGGCCATGGTTCGGGCGAGCTGCTGCCAGTTGTCCTCGTGGACCAGGTCGACACCGTGGCCGATGCGCTCGGCGTGTGCGATGTTCACGGCCTCACCGATGTGGAAGGTCAGGTCCTCGGGCTTGACCAGTCCGGGCCACAACTCGCCTGCGTGCAGGGTGATGTGCGCCTTGGGGTACACGCGGTGCAGGTAGTCGAGCATCCGCATCTGGAGGCTGTAGTTCTGCAGGGAGCTGTCCCAGTCCTCCGGTTGCACCAGATTGACGGCGACGAACCGCTTGTCCCGTTCGGCGAGGCGCAGTCCCAGGGCCATCTGCGTGAAGACCCGCTCGGGCGAACTGCCGCGCGACACCTGGGCGATCCAGCGCACCGGCAGCCGGCAGCCGGCCTTTGCGCGGGGCGTGCCGCACTGTGCTGCCGTGCGGAACTCCGCGTCGGACTCGAACGTCTCCCGGCTCGCCTCGGCGACCAGTTTGTCGAGCTTGCCACCGGCCAGCAGCTTGCCGTGCAGCTTGGCCAGGTCCGGGTCCCAGCCGACCTCGGCGGCGAGATCCCTCGCGCCGTCCGACGCGGGGGTCACCATCGTCTCCAGATAGAACTGGTTCTGCCCCGCGACGGTGTTGGCCACTTCGGCGAGGAGCTTGCCCCGGTGGCGCCAGGTGACCTCACCGAACTTCCCGAAGGTGTCGAAGAAGTGGTCGTGTCCCGACTGCCCCGGCGGGAAGTCCTGCATGGACCACGCCTGCAGCACCGAGCGGCGGAAGGGGCCGTCGGGCAGGGCGTCCGACGCCGGCCGCCGGCCGGGGCCGCACGGTGGCTGCACCGCGGTCAGCGTCGTCTCGTCGATGCACAGGCCGTCTTCTGCGGCGAGTGAGATCAGGTACTCGGTCGAGACGGCGCCGGACAGGTGGTTGTGCAGGTCCCCTCCCTTCGGCAATGCCGTGAAGAAGGCCTTCAGCGCGGCCGGATCGTGCCGGATCGCGGCGAGCCGCGCGGAGGCCAGGGACTCCCCACGGGTGGGCGGGGGCAGGGGTACGGCGGCGGGGGACCGGGTGGCGGCCACCGGCTGCGCGGCGGCGGGCAGCGAGCCCGGCAGCAGGGACAGGACGGCGAGGGCGCCGAGACCGATCGGGGCCAGGAGGCCACGCGGGCGGCGCACGGAGCGGCGGTTCACGGAGATCACCTGCGCATGATCCCGAGTTCCGCCGATGCTGAACGCGCGACGGGCGGTCACCCGGCCGGGACCACCCGGCCGAGTGATCACGCCAGACGTCCTGCCGATTCTTCCCGGCGGTCCACGAGCGTCCGGCGCACCCACCTGTTCGTCGGCCGTCTGCTCCGCGGCCGGCGTGGGTCCGGTACGGCCTGTTCCTGCACGGACGGTCGGTCGGCCGACCGCCCCTCGGGGGACGGCCGGTCGGGCGGCTCACGCGTGACCGGCCGTGGTGCGGTCGGACCGGGTGCCGGGGAAGCCGACGAGAGGGCGGCGCGGTGGGTGTGGCGCCCCGTGCGGAACGGAGCGCCACACCCACGTACGCCTGCCGGCCCTCAGTCCTCGCCCTCCAGGTCCCCCTCCGTCTCCAGGAACGCCCGGCGCAGCGCCTCCAGTACCGCAGGGTCCGGCTCGGCCCACATGCCGCGGGACTCGGCCTCCAGGAGGCGTTCCGCGATGCCGTGCAGGGCCCAGGGGTTGGCCTGCTGCAGGAATTCGCGGTTGGTCGGGTCCAGGACGTACGTCTCGGTGAGCTTGTCGTACATCCAGTCGGCTACCACGCCCGTCGTCGCGTCGTAGCCGAAGAGGTAGTCGACTGTCGCGGCGAGTTCGAAGGCGCCCTTGTAGCCGTGGCGGCGCATCGCCTCGATCCACTTGGGGTTGACCACGCGGGCGCGGAAGACGCGGGACGTCTCCTCGACGAGGGTGCGGGTGCGGACCGTCTCCGGGCGGGTGGAGTCGCCGATGTACGCCTCCGGGGCGGTGCCGCGCAGGGCGCGGACCGTGGCCACCATGCCGCCGTGGTACTGGAAGTAGTCGTCCGAGTCCGCGATGTCGTGCTCTCGGGTGTCCGTGTTCTTGGCGGCCACGGCGATGCGCTTGTACGCCGTCTCCATCTCGTCGCGGGCCGGGCGCCCATCGAGTTCGCGGCCGTAGGCGTAACCGCCCCAGACGGTGTAGACCTCGGCGAGGTCGGCGTCGGTGCGCCAGTCGCGGCTGTCGATGAGCTGGAGGAGACCCGCTCCGTAGGTACCGGGGCGGGAACCGAAGATGCGGGTGGTGGCCCGGCGTTCGTCGCCGTGTTCGGCGAGGTCGGCCTGGGCGTGCGCCCGGATGTGGTTCTGCTCGGCCGGTTCGTCGAGGGAAGCGGCGAGACGTACCGCGTCGTCGAGCAGGCCGATGGTGTGCGGGAACGCGTCTCGGAAGAAGCCGGAGATGCGCAGCGTCACATCGATGCGCGGGCGGCCCAGCTCGGCGAGGTCGATCGGTTCCAGGCCGGTGACGCGGCGCGAGGCGTCGTCCCAGACCGGGCGGACGCCGAGCAGCGCCAGCGCCTCGGCGACGTCGTCGCCGGAGGTGCGCATCGCGCTGGTGCCCCACAGGGAGAGGCCGACCGAGGTGGGCCACTCGCCGTTGTCGGTGCGGTAGCGCTCCAGGAGCGAGTCGGCCAGGGCCTGACCGGTCTCCCAGGCGAGGCGGGACGGGACCGCCTTCGGGTCGACGGAGTAGAAGTTGCGGCCGGTCGGCAGGACGTTGACCAGGCCGCGCAGCGGGGATCCGGAGGGGCCCGCCGGGACGAAGCCGCCGTTCAGGGCGTGGACGGTGTGCTCGAGTTCGGCGGTGGTGGCGGACAGCCGGGGGACCACCTCGCGGGCGGCGAAGTCGAGGATGTCCGCGACCGGTCGGGGATGCGATGCCGTTACGGTCGCGACCGCCGCCGGGTCCCAGTCCGCGTCCTCCATCGCCTGGACCAGGGCGCGTGCCTGTTCCTCGGCCTCGTCGGCGGTGGTGCGGGTGGCAGCGGACTCGTCAAGCCCGAGTGCCTCGCGCAGGCCGGGCAGCGACGCCGTACCGCCCCAGATCTGGCGGGCGCGCAGGATCGCCAGGACCAGGTTGACCCGGTCCGCACCGGCCGGGGCACCGCCCAGGACGTGCAGGCCGTCGCGGATCTGGGCGTCCTTGATCTCGCAGAGCCAGCCGTCCAGATGCATGATGAACTCGTCGAAACCCTCGTCGTCCGGGCGGTCGTCGAGCCCGAGGTCGTGGTCGAGCTTGGCGGCCTGGATCAGGGTCCAGATCTGGGCGCGGATCGCGGGCAGTTTCGCCGGGTCCATCGCGGCGATCTGGGCGTGTTCGTCGAGGAGTTGCTCCAGGCGCGCGATGTCGCCGTAGCTGTCCGCGCGGGCCATCGGCGGCACGAGGTGGTCGATCAGGGTGGCGTGGACGCGGCGCTTGGCCTGCGTGCCCTCGCCCGGGTCGTTCACCAGGAACGGGTAGACGAGCGGGAGATCGCCCAGTGCCGCGTCCGGGCCGCAGTCCGCGGAGAGGCCCGCGTTCTTGCCGGGCAGCCACTCCAGGTTGCCGTGCTTGCCGAGGTGGATCATCGCGTCGGCCCCGAAACCGCCGTCGTCCCGCGCCGCCGCGATCCAGCGGTACGCGGCCAAGTAGTGGTGCGAGGGCGGCAGATCGGGGTCGTGGTAGATCGCGATCGGGTTCTCGCCGAAGCCGCGGGGCGGCTGGATGAGAATGAGGAGGTTCCCGCGGCGCAGGGCGGCGAGCACGATGTCGCCCTCCGGATTGCGGGAGCGGTCCACGAACATCTCGCCGGGCGGCGGACCCCAGTGCCGCTCGACGGCGTCGCGGAGTCCGTCCGGGAGCGTGGCGTACCAGCGCCGGTAGTCGGCGGCCGGGATACGGACCGGGTTGCGGGCCAGCTGCTCCTCGGTCAGCCACTCCTGGTCGTGGCCGCCGGCCTCGATCAGGGCGTAGATCAGCTCGTCGCCGTCGCCGGAGACCAGGCCGGGGAGTTCGTCCTCGGGCCCGAAGTCGTAGCCCTCGGCGCGCAGTCGGCGCAGCAGGGCGACAGCACTGGCGGGGGTGTCGAGCCCGACGGCGTTGCCGATACGGGAGTGCTTGGTCGGGTAGGCGGAGAGGACGAGTGCCAGGCGCTTGTCCCCGGCCGGGATGTGGCGAAGCCGTGCGTGGCGTACGGCGATTCCGGCGACGCGTGCGGCGCGTTCGGTGTCGGCGACGTACGTGGGCAGTCCGTCCTCGTCGATCTCCTTGAAGGAGAACGGGACGGTGATCAGCCGGCCGTCGAACTCGGGGACCGCGATCTGGCTGGCCGCGTCGAGCGGGGAGACACCCTCGTCGTTGTCCTCCCAGTCGCTGCGCGAGCTGGTCAGGCAGAGAGCCTGCAGGATCGGTACGTCGAGTCCGGTGAGCGCACCCGCGTCCCAGGACTCGTCGTCGCCGCCCGCCGATGCCTCGGCGGGCCGGGTGCCGCCCGCGGCGAGGACGGTGGTGACGATGGCGTCGGCGGCGCGCAGTTCGTCGATGAGTGCGGGTTCCGGGGTACGCAGGGAGGCGACGTACAGGGGGAGGGCGCGGGCGCCCGCGTCCTCGATCGACCGGCAGAGCGCGTCGACGAACGCGGTGTTCCCGCTCATGTGGTGGGCGCGGTAGTAGAGCACCGCGACGGTCGGGCCGTCACAGGCGCGCGCGGTGCGCTCCAGGGGTCCCCAGGACGGTGCGGGTGCCGGAGGCTCGAAGCCGTGGCCGGTCAGCAGCACGGTGTCGGAGAGGAACCGGGCCAGCTGGTCCAGGTTGGCCGGGCCGCCGTGCGCCAAGTAGGCGTGCGCCTCGGCGGCGAGCCCGATCGGGACGGTGGAGGCGGCCATCAGCTGGGCGTCGGGGGCCTGTTCGCCGGTGAGGACGACGACCGGCCTGCCGGTGGCGAGGACCTGGTCGAGCCCTTCCTGCCAGGCGCGGACCCCGCCGAGGAGGCGTACGACGACGAGGTCGGCGCCGTCGAGGAGAACGGGGAGGCCGTCGAGCGGCAGGCGCGAGGGATTGGCGTAGCGGTAGGTCACCGGACCGTCCGCGGCGCGGGCGCTGAGCAGGTCGGTGTCGGACGTCGACAGGAGCAGGATCATGCGGCGTCGGGCCTTCCTCGGGGTGTCCACGCCCCGGGCGGTGTCGGAATGGGTCTCCCCTGCTCGAGCGGTGTCGAGACCTTGGGGAAGGGAGTTCCTGACTCGCCCGGCCCAGGGCCGGACTCACAGTGGCGGGACCGCGCCGGACTCGCACCGGGCTTCCTCCCCTGTCGCCCAAGAGCCCGACAGGCTCTTGGGCGATACCGGGCCGGGTGGCCCGTTGCTAGGCATAGTAAGGGCCTTACATCGGATGGGATTCATACAGCTCAGAATGATGGTCGGTATGCTCGCCGCCATGTCCACTTCCGACACCCCGCCATCGGCCCCGGGGGAGCCCGTCTCCCGTGACCGCGGCGATGCCTGCCCGGGGTCGCTGCGGCTCCACCGGGCGGATGACGGGGCGCTGGCGCGGGTCCGGGTCCCCGGTGGCGTGCTGACTGCCCGACAAGCGGACGCGCTCCACGGTGCCGCACGGGAGTTGGGCGACGGTGAGCTGCATCTCACTTCGCGGGGCAATGTCCAGTTGCGCGGCCTCGGCCCGGAGTGCGGCGGACGGCTCGCCGAACTCCTGGGCGGGGCAGGGCTGCTGCCGTCCCGGAGCCATGAGCGGATACGCAACGTCGTGGCCTCCCCGCTCTCCGGGCTCGACGGCCGGGGCCACCGGGATGTCCGGCCGTGGCTGACCGCGCTGGACGCGCTGTTGTGCGGAAGTGACAAAGCGGCCGGGTTGTCCGGCCGCTTTCTCTTCGCGCTGGACGACGGCCGTGGTGACGTCGATGCCCTGGGCGCGGATGTGACGTTGCTGGGGCAGAGCGACGGGAGCGCGCTCCTGCGGATCGGGGCCGCGGAGGCGGTGCTGAGGGTCTCCGGGGACGATGCGCCGCGCGCGGCGCTCATCGCCGCCGAGACGTTTCTGGCGGCGGCGCAGGAGACGGGCGCCTGGCGGATGAGCGAACTGCCCTTTGCGGCCGAAGAGTTGCTGGAGGCGGTGCGGGTGGCACTGCGGGTGGCCGGTGCCGCGGAGCGCGTACCACCGGCGTCGGCGGCGCAGGAGCCCGCGTACGGCGTCGTGGGCACCGCGGTCTGTGTGGGGGTGCCGCTCGGGCGGCTCACCGGTGCTCAGTGGACGAGCCTGTCCCGCGTGGGCCGCGAGCTGCGGCTGACCCCGTGGCGGAGCGTCGTCGTGACGGGCGTGACGCCCGGCGACGCGGCGGTGCGGCTGCGCGAGTGGGATGCGGCCGGACTGATCGTCGGGCCCGGCTCCGCGTGGACGGGGATCGGTGCGTGCATCGGCCGGCCCGGCTGTGCGAAGTCCCTGGCGGATGTGCGGGGCGACGCGGAGGCCTTCGTACGGACCGCCGGAGAGCCCGTGGCCGGGCAGCTCCCCGTCCACTGGTCCGGCTGCGAACGCCGCTGCGGTCACCCCAAGGGCGCCTGGGCCGACGTCGTCGCCGTTCCGGGCGGGCACCAGGTGGCCCAGGTCCGCGGCGGTGAACGGGGCGCCCCCGTGACGGTTCACGGCAGCCCGTCCGACCTGGCCGCCGCGGTGAACGCCGCCCGCCGCACCCGTACCTGAACCACCGACCCGAGGGCGCTGCAGCCCGACCACCGACCGGAGAGAGCGAAACCACCGTGTTCCAGTACGAGAAGGACGGACCGGCGATCTACCGCCAGTCCTTCGCCACCATCCGCGCCGAGGCGGATCTCGCGGGGCTGCCCGCCGACGTCAGCCAGGTCGCGGTCCGCATGATCCACGCCTGCGGCATGGTCGACCTCGTACGCGACATCGACTTCACCCCGGGGGTCGTGGCCGGTGCCCGCGCGGCGCTGCGCTCCGGTGCGCCGATCCTGTGCGACGTGGCCATGGTCGCCAGCGGGGTCACCCGCAAGCGGCTGCCTGCCGGCAACGAGGTCATCTGCACCCTGTCGGACCCCACGGTCCCCGATCTCGCCAAGAAGCTGGGCACGACTCGCAGCGCCGCGGCGATGGAGCTGTGGCGGGACCGGATGGAGGGGGCGGTGGTGGCCGTGGGCAACGCACCGACCGCCCTGTTCCGGCTGCTTGAGATGATCGAGGAAGGCGCTCCGCGCCCGGCCGCCGTCATCGGTGTGCCCGTCGGCTTCGTCGGGGCCGCCGAGTCCAAGGACGCCCTGGCCGACCATCCGTCCGGTCTGGAACACCTGGTCGTACGGGGCCGTCGCGGCGGCAGCGCCATAGCCGCGGCCGCGCTCAACGCGATCGCCAGCGAGGAAGAGTAAGAGTGAGCGAGCAGAACACGGGTCGGCTGTACGGGGTGGGGCTCGGTCCCGGCGATCCGGCACTGTTGACCGTACGCGCCGTGCAGACCATCGCCGAGGCCGATGTCATCGCCTATCACAGCGCCCGTCACGGACGGTCCATCGCGCGCTCCATCGCCGCCGAGCACATCCGCGCGGACCACATCGAGGAGAAGCTGGTCTATCCGGTCACGACGGAGACCACCGACCACCCGGGCGGCTACCGGGGTGCGATGGAGGAGTTCTACGCAGAGGCCGCGGCCCGGCTGGCCGTGCACCTGGACGCCGGGCGGACGGTGGCGGTGCTCGCCGAGGGCGACCCGATGTTCTACGGCTCGTACATGCACATGCACAAGCGGCTCGCCGACCGGTATCCCACCGAGGTGATCCCCGGGGTCACGTCGGTCAGCGCCGCCGCCGCCCGGCTCGGCACCCCGCTCGCCGAGGGCGAGGAGGTGCTGACGATCCTGCCCGGCACGCTGCCGGAGGAGGAGCTGACGGCCCGCCTGGCCGCCACCGACGCCGCCGTGGTGATGAAGCTGGGGCGCACGTTCCCCGCCGTGCGGCGCGCCTTCGAGGCCTCCGGGCGGCTGGACGAGGCGCACTACGTGGAGCGCGCCACGATGGCCGGGGAGCGCACCGGCGATCTCGCGGACACCGACCCGGACTCCGTTCCGTACTTCGCTGTCGCGGTGCTGCCCAGCCGGATCGACGCGCCGCGGCCGGAGGCGGCCGAGGACGCGGAGCGCGTGGGTGAGGTCGTGGTCGTCGGGACCGGTCCCGCCGGGCCGCTGTGGCTGACCCCGGAGTCCCGCGGGGCGCTGGCCGCCGCCGACGATCTCGTCGGCTACACCACGTACCTGGACCGCGTCCCGGTCCGCCCGGGACAGGCGCGCCACGGCTCCGACAACAAGGTGGAGTCGGAGCGTGCCGAGTTCGCCCTCGACCTGGCCCGGCGCGGACGCCGCGTGGCCGTGGTCTCGGGCGGCGACCCGGGGATCTTCGCCATGGCGACCGCCGTGCTGGAGGTCGCCTCGCAGGACGCGTACGCGAAGGTGCCCGTGCGGGTGCTGCCCGGGGTGACCGCGGCCAACGCCGCCGCCGCCCGCGCGGGCGCGCCGCTCGGCCACGACTACGCCACGGTCTCGCTCTCCGACCGGCTCAAGCCGTGGGACGTGATCGCCACCCGGCTGCGCGCGGCCGCGGCGGCGGACCTGGTGCTGGCGCTGTACAACCCGGGTTCGCGCACCCGCACCGAGCAGGTCGGCAAGGCCCGTGACCTGCTGCTGGAGCACCGTTCGCCGGACACGCCGGTGGTGGTGGGCCGGGACGTGGGCGGGCCCTCGGAGAGCGTACGCATCGTCACCCTGGCGGAGCTGGAACCGGCCGATGTCGACATGCGGACGATCCTGCTGGTCGGTTCCTCGCAGACGCGGTCGGTGCGGCGGGGGGACGGTCAGCAGATCGTGTGGACGCCGCGGCGCTACCCGGAGGCCTGAGGTCCGGCCTCACGGCCACTCCCTGCCGCGGGGGAGGCCGTCAGCCGAGCAGGCCGGACAGCCAGTCCACGGCGAGTTCCGGCGTGGGGGCCACGGGGACGCCGTCCGGGACCGGCGGCCGGCGGACCACCACCACCGGAACACCGGCCTCCCGGGCCGCGGTCAGCTTCGGGGCGGTGGCGTCACCCCCGCTGTCCTTGGTGACGAGGACATCGATGCGGTGACGGCGGATCAGTTCGCGCTCCCCGTCGAGGGTGAACGGCCCCCGGTCCAGCAGGACCTCCATCCGCGCCGGGTGCGGTCCGTCGGGGGCGTCCACCGACCGCATCAGGAACCACTGCGAGTCGAGACCGGCGAAGGCGGCGAGCCCCATCCGGCCCGTGGTCAGGAAGATCCGCTGCCCGAGCCCGGGCAGCGCCTGCGCCGCCTCGGCCAGGGAGCCGACCGGGTGCCAGCGGTCGCCGTCCATGGGCACCCAGCCGGGGCGGCGCAGAGCGAGCAGGGGAACATGGGCGGCGGCGGCGGCCGACGCCGCATGGAAGCTGATCGTCCCGGCGAAAGGATGGGTGGCATCGATGAGCGCGTCGACCCGGTGCGTACGCAGCCACGCGGCGAGCCCCTCGGCTCCGCCGAAGCCGCCCACCCGCACCTCGCCGGGCGGCAGCTTCGGACTGGCCACCCGGCCGGCCAGCGAACTGGTGAGCCGGGCCCCGGCCGGGAGCGCTCCGGCCAGGTGCTCGGCGAGACGGCGTGCCTCCGTGGTGCCACCGAGGACGAGTACGTGCATGGGATCGGTCCAGACATGAGTGAGGCGAAGGGCGGGCGCAGCGCCCAACTCAAACACACCGGTCTGCGGCCGGGCTGGACGACCGGGGCTTGTGCGACCGCGGCCACGACCGCCGCGTACACCGCCCTGCTGACCGGCGACTTCCCCGACCCGGTGACCATCGTGCTGCCCAAGGGCCAGAGCCCGGCGTTCGCGCTGGCGGTGGAGGAACTCGCCGGGGACCGGGCGACGGCCGGCGTGGTCAAGGACGCGGGAGACGACCCGGACGTGACGCACGGCGCGCTGGTACGGGCCACGGTGCGCCGGCTGCCGCCGGGTTCGGGTGTGGTGTTCCGGGCCGGTCCGGGCGTGGGCACCGTGACCCGCCCCGGTCTGCCGCTCGACGTCGGCGAGCCCGCGATCAACCCGATGCCCCGGCAGATGATGCGCGACCACATCGCGCGGGTGGCGGCGGACCACGGGGACACGGGCGACGTCGAGATCACCGTGTCCGTCGATCACGGCGAGGAGATCGCCCGGTCCACGTGGAATCCACGCCTCGGCATCCTGGGCGGTCTGTCGATCCTCGGCACGACCGGGATCGTCGTCCCCTACTCGTGTTCGGCGTGGATCGACTCGATCCGCCGGGGCGTGGACGTGGCCCGCGCCGCGGGGCACACGCATGTGGCGGGGTGCACGGGGTCGACCTCGGAGAAGACCGTCGTCGCCGAGTACGGTCTGCCGGAGATCGCCCTGCTCGACATGGGCGACTTCGCGGGGGCGGTGCTCAAGTACGTACGCAGGCATCCGGTGGACCGGCTGACGGTCTGCGGCGGCTTCGCGAAGCTGTCGAAGCTCGCGGCGGGCCATCTGGATCTGCACTCCGCCCGCTCCCAGGTCGACAAGGCGTTCCTCGCCGAACTCGCCCGGCAGGGCGGCGCGGACGCGTCGCTGACCGCCGAGGTGGCGGACGCCAACACGGGTCTGGCCGCCCTTCAGCTGTGCGCGGCGGCCGGGGTCCCGCTGGGCGACCTGGTCGCGGTGGCCGCCCGCGACCAGGCGCTGTCGGTGCTGCGCGGGGCGCCGGTGGCCGTGGACGTCATCTGCATCGACCGGGCGGGCACGGTCGTCGGCCGTAGCGACGTGCGCTGACGCCGGCGGCGCCGCTCGTCAGCAGACGTGCCGGTCGCGCTCGGCCGAGTACAGGTGGCTGTCGCGGAACTGCTCGGCGCCCAGCGTGCGGCCGACCATGATGACAGCGGTACGAATCACCCCCGCGGCCTTCACCTGCCCGGCGATGTCACTCAGCGAACCGCGCAGGATCAGCTCGTCCGGGCGGGACGCCATGGCCACCACGGCGGCCGGACAGTCGGCCCCGTAGTGCGGCAGCAGCTCCTCGACGACCCGGTCGACGTACCGGGCGGCCAGGTGCAGCACGATCAGCGCACCGCTGCGGCCGAGCGTGGCCAGGTCCTCGCCGTCCGGCATGGCGGTGGCGCGGTGGGCGATCCGGGTGAGGATGACGGTCTGGCCGACGGTCGGCACGGTCAGCTCCCGTTTGAGGGCCGCGGCAGCGGCCGCGAACGCCGGTACACCGGGCACCACTTCGTACGGCACACCTGCCGCGTCGAGCCGCCGCATCTGCTCGGCGACCGCGCTGAAGACGGACGGGTCGCCGGAGTGCAGCCGGGCCACGTCCTGCCCGTTCTCGTGGGCGCGCACCAACTCGTCCGTGATCTCGTCGAGGTTGAGCTGCGCGGTGTCGACGAGACGGGCGTCCGGCGGGCATTCGGCGAGGAGTTCGCGGGGGACCAGGCTGCCCGCGTACAGACAGACCTGACAGGCGGCGAGCGTCCGGGCGCCGCGGACTGTGATCAGGTCGGCGGCGCCGGGGCCGGCGCCGATGAAGTACACGGTCATCTGTTCTCTCCTGACGAGGACGGTATCGAGGGGGTGCCGACGGGCTTGCGCACGGACCACTGGGTGACCGGCATGGCCTGGCGCCAGCCGGTGAAGCCGCCGACCGGCACGGCGTGCGCCACCGCGAGCCGCACCAGCTCGCCGCCGTGGCGCCGGTACCGCTCGGCGAGCAGCGCCTCGGACTCCAGCGTGACGGTGTTGGCGACCAGCCGTCCACCGGGGGGCAGCGCGTCCCAGCAGGCGTCGAGCAGCCCCGGCACGGTCAGCCCGCCGCCGATGAACACGGCGTCCGGCACCGGCAGTCCGGCCAGTGCTTCCGGTGCCCGGCCGGTGACCACGCGCAGCGCGGGGACGCCGAGCCGGTCCGCGTTACGGGTGATGCGTCCGGCCCGCACCGGGTCGCGTTCGACGGTGACGGCACGGCAGGACGGGTGGGTGCGCATCCACTCGACGGCGATCGACCCGGACCCGCCGCCGATGTCCCACAGCAGCTCGCCGGGCGCCGGGGCCAGTGCCCCGAGCGTGGCGGCGCGGACGTGCCGCTTGGTGAGCTGACCGTCGTGCTCGTACGCGTCGTCCGGCAGCCCGGGTACGGCGCCGAGCCGCAGCGCGTCCGGGGCACGACGGCACTCGACCGCGATGACGTTGAGCGGATCGCCCGCCGGATGCGCCCACCCGTCGGCCGTGCCCGTGACGCAGTCCTCGGCCTCGCCGCCGAGCTGTTCCAGCACGTGCATCGGGCTGGGCCCGAAGCCGCGTTCGCGCAGCAGCGCGGCCACGTCGGCGGGGGTTGTGGCACCCGCGCTCAGCACCAGCAGGCGTCGGCCTTCGTGCAGGGCGGCGGCCAGGCGGGCGGCGGGCCTGCCCACCAGCGTGACGACCTCGGTGTCCTCCAGCGGCCAGCCGAGCCGGGCACAGGCGTAGGAGACGGAGGACGGATGCGGCAGGACGCGGAGGTTCCCGACGCCCAACTCCTCGCAGAGGGCGCGGCCGATGCCGTAGAACATGGGGTCGCCACTGGCGAGTACGGCGATGCGGAGCCCCTGGTGCGCGGCCAGCAGCCCGGGTACGGCGGGCCGCAGCGGCGTGGGCCAGGGCACCCGCTGTCCCGCGCACTGCGGCGGCAGCAGCTCCAACTGCCGTGTACCGCCGATCAGCACCTCGGCGCGGAGCAGTGCCGTACGGGAGGTCCCGGTCAGTCCCGCCCACCCGTCGGCACCGATCCCGACGACGGTGGGCGCAGGGGGCGGGGGTATTGGGGGCTCTGCGGGGATCACGGTCGGTACCTCGGTGTTCGGGGGTTGGTAACTGGTCGCGGGGGAGCGTGCATAAGGTCGGTTTAGCTCGATCGTGTGATGGTCGGGTCGTGGGCTTGCGGTGCTCTGGGGTGGTCGGGGTAACGTCGCCGTGCGATCTGGCACGCCGGGTGCGGTGCACGTGTGCGGGGCCCCTGTGCGGACTCACTCCTGCTCACTGCTCAGGAACGGTTTGACGCAGCCGAAACTCTACTGTTCGCGCTGACCGCTGAGATTGTTCTGGCTGGGTGAGCATCGCCATACGTATGTCGGAACGTCCCTGCCCGGCCCACACGCCGGGCAGGGTGTGTTCAGGGCCGGGTCAGAAGTCGAAGACGGGCCCCGCGCTCGCCCCCATGACGCAGGCGTTCGGGTAGCTGCGCCGCCAGTCCACCGTGGTGCCGCTGTACGTCCCCTGCGCGGTGACCGTGACGGGGTCGTGGATCAGCAGGCACGGGTGCGGGTTGCCGGGCAGCTCGTCGAGGTTGCCTCCGGTCTCGTTCAGGGCGGCGCAGGCCTCCGCCGCCTTCGGGTGGTGACTCGTGAAGGTGGGCGGACACTGGAGGACGATGCCGCGGATCCAGGTGTTCTCGCTGCCGGAGACGGTCAGGAAGAGGCTGCTCTCCTGGGCGTCGGCGTGCGCGGCGGGAGTCAGGAGCAGGGGCGTGGCCAGGGTTGCGGCGGCCAGCGAGGCCGCGGCCAGACACCGGGCGGCGGAAGAGATGATCATGGTCTGGGTAACGAAGAGCCGGTCACGAGGACACGAGCGGTGTGCCCCGGATACGTGGCCTCACTGCTGTACGCGTGACCTCATCACCGGCCGGCCGGCTTGATGTTCTGGTTGGTGTGGAAGAAATTGTCGGGGTCGTACGCCTGCTTGACGGCCGCGAGCCGGTCGTAGTGGTCGCCGTAGGTGGCCCGTACCCGGTCCTGGGACTCGCCCGTGCCCATGAAGTTCACGTACGTCCCGCCCATCGACTGCGGGTGCAGTTCCTCCCAGTAGTCCACGCACCACTGCCTGAGCGTCTCGGCGTTGTCCGGGTCGGGGTCGACGCCCGCGATGACGCCGGACCAGACGGCGTCCCGGTACGCCCAGGCCGTGTCGTCCGGCCCGATCCGGTGGGCGGCCCCGTCGACCGGATACAGATGCGTCAGCGACAGGTCCGTGGGGAGGTTCTCCGCGTACTTGGCGTGGACGGCGATGGCTTCGTCCGTGATCCGGTCGAAGAAGTTGCCCCGCCAGTACCACTGCAGTCCGCTCGGGAGCAGTGCGTCGAACATGGTCTGGAGCGCCGGGTAGGGCATCGGCGAGGTGAAGTGGAAGGCGGGCGGGCCCGGTTCGGCCACGACCTTCAGGGTGGCTTCGAGGAGCTCGGGGCCACCGGTCCAGCACCAGACGACGCCGCACATCTTCTGATGGTGGATCTCCTCCGGGAACGGCGGGCCGGGCGGCACGGTGAACGCGGCGAAGAAGCCGTTCAGATCCTCGGGCGCCTGCGGCAGGAAGTCCCGGTACCACTCCAGGACTTCGCGGATCCGGTCGACCGGCCACACGGTGATCGCGACTCCCACGGTGTCGACGGGGTGCAGCCGGAAGTCGAAGGAGGTGACGATGCCGAAGTTCCCGCCGCCGCCGCGCAGCGCCCAGAAGAGGTCGGTGTTCTCGGACCCGTTCGCGGTGACGTGGCTGCCGTCGGCCAGGACGACGTCTGCCGCGAGGAGGTTGTCCACGGTCAGGCCGTACCTGCGGGTGAGATAGCCGTGGCCGCCGCCGAGGGTGAGGCCGCCGACCCCGGTCGTCGACAGGATTCCGGAGGGCGTGGCCAGGCCGAACGCGTGGGCGGCGTGGTCCAGATCGCCGAGCAGGGTGCCGCCGCCGACCCGGCCGGTCCGGGCGGCGGGATCGATGTGCGCCCAGCGCATCGGTGACAGGTCGAGGGTGACGCCGTCGTCCACCAGGCACAGTCCGGCTCCGCTGTGTCCGCCGCCCCGCACGGCGAGTTCGAGACCTTCGCCGCGGACGAAGTCCACCGCGGCCATGACGTCCGCCGCGTCCGTGCACCGCACCACGGCGGCCGGGCGCCGGTCGATCATGCCGTTGTAGATCGTGCGGGCCTCGCGGTACTCCGGGTCCTGCGGGCTGATGACCGGACCGCGCAACGCGGCCCTCATCGCGTCGAGCGTGGTGGAGTCCATGGCCGTCTCCTTGCCGCGGGTGCGGACCGCTGCCGTATCCACGCTCCCGCCGGTCGGAGGGCCGTGCAATCGGCAGACGCGGCGCAAAGAGCGGGATGCGGTGTCCGGCAGGTGAGGAGCGGTGGTCGGGATGCCCGGACGGGCGCACCATGAATCCATGGACCGACCGTTCCTGAGCAGTGAGCGGGAGTGAGCCCTGTGAGCCCGCCAGGGCGCCTCGCCGAGCCCGGCGAGGGCATCAGCCCGGAGGAACTCGCGCTCGCCGCCCGCAACCACGGTCTGCCGCTGGAGGCGCTGCGCTACGACATCACCCCGCCCGGAATGCACTACGTGCTGGTCCACTACGACATCCCCGAGATGCCGGACGGCTCCTCGCAGCTCACCGTGCACGGCAGGGTCCGGACGCCGCTTGCACTGGACCAGGCGGCGCTGCGGTCGTTCCCGGCCGTCACACTGCGCGTCACGATGGAGTGCGCGGGCAACGGCCGGGCCCGGCTCGTACCGCGGCCGGTGGGCCAGCCGTGGCTGGTCGAGGCGGTCGGTACGGCGGAGTGGACCGGGGTGCCGCTGCGGCTGCTGCTCGCCGAGGCCGGGGTGGAACCGGACGCCGTCGAGGCGGTGTTCTGCGGGGCCGACCACGGTATTGAGCAGGGTGTCGAGCAGGACTACCGGCGGAGCCTGCCGGTGGACGTGGCCACCGGCGATACACCGGAAGTGCTGGTGGCGTACGCGATGAACGGTGGTCCGCTGCCGCCGCAGCACGGCCATCCGCTGCGGCTGGTGGTGCCCGGCTGGTACGGCATGGCACATGTGAAATGGCTTCGGGAGATCCGGCTCACCGAGACCCCGTTCACCGGCTTCCAGCAGACGACCGCCTACCGCTACCGGCAGGAGCCCGACGATCCGGGTGAACCCGTCACCCGGATCGCTCCCCGGGCGCTGATGATCCCGCCCGGGTTCCCGGACTTCATGTCCCGGACCCGTTTCGTACGCCCCGGCCGGGTCCTGCTCCGGGGCCGGGCCTGGTCAGGGGAGCCGCCGGTCACCCGGGTCGAGGTGAGCACGGACGACGGCCGCTCCTGGTACGACGCCGACGTCGCCCCGCCGGAGGGGGACGGCAGACACACCTGGGCCTGGCAACGGTGGCAGGCGCCGTGGAAGGCGGTGCCCGGCACCTATGTCCTCAGCGCCCGTGCCACCGATGCCGGGGGCCGGGTCCAGCCCCTCACCCAGCCGTGGAACCGCGGCGGCTACGGCAACAACCTGGTCCAGCGGATCGCCGTCCGCTGCGTGCCGGGGTGAGCTCAGACGAGGAGTTTTGTCTTCGCCCGCTGGAACTCCTCGTCCGTGATCGCGCCACGGTCCTTCAGCTCGGCGAGTTTCGCCAGGTCCTCGACGCTGCCGCCGCTGGGTTTCGCCGGGCCGGGCGCGGGGCCGGTGGCGGCGGCTTCCCGTACGTACGCCTTGAAGGCGGCTTCCCGCTGCCTGGCTTCCTCGATGTCACGCTTCCCCATGGATTTACCGCGCACGATCACGTAGATCAGGACGCCGAGGTACGGCACGACCAGGGAGAGGATCAGCCAGCCCGCCTTGCCCCAGCCGCCGAGGTCGTGGCTGCGGAAGATGTCCGTGATGACCTTGAAGAGGAGGAAGAGCCACATGATCCAGAGGAAGAACCAGAGCATGGTCCAGAAGAGGTTGAGCAGGGGGTAGTCGTCCACGTTCCGCTCCCTGGTCGTCGCGTCGTTCGACTCGTCGCTTCGTCTCGGCGGCACAGCCCTGAACGACTGAATAACAAATCAGTCATATCACCGGATTTCACCCACCGCTCGCTGTCGTACGCACCGTTCCTCCGGGGCCGTTCCCGCGGAGGCGGCGCGGAGTACCGTGGAATGACCGAGGGAGGCGTGTGGCGTATGAGCGCCGCAGATGGGTCCGCCTGGAGCCCTATCGGGGCGATCGGCCGCGTCACCGTGCCGATCCCGCCGAACGGCCCCGGCGAAGTACTGGTGGCCGTACGGGGTGGGTCGGAGGCCTACACCGCATGGTCCGCGACGTCGATCGACAGGGACGTACGCGTCGTTGTCGTCGACTCGGTCTCGGCACGCGGCGTGATCGTCGAACGCCTGCCGTCCTGAACCGCGAACCGACGCCGGGGATCGACGCCGGGGGACGGTGACGGGCGGCGCCGCACCGGGACATCACGTCGAGAAGAGGCGTACGGCAGGAGTCCGCTCATGTTGTTCTGGCACGTTCCCGCGCCCAACGAGGCGATGCTCATCTCCGGATCGAAACGGCAGACGCACGACACCCAGTTCCGGATCGTCACCGGTCACGGCAGCTTCGTCGTGCCGGTGAAGCAGAGGGTGCGCATGCTCTCCCTGGCGCTGCGCGAGGCGGAGATCACCGAGGACTGCGTCACCCAGCAGGGCATCCGTCTCAACGTCCGCGCCGTCGCCGTCTTCAAGGTCGGTGACGATGCCGTCTCCATCGCGAACGCCGCCCGCCGCTTCCTGTCCGAACAGGACCAGATGGAGGAGCTCGCCGGCCGGATCTTCGCCGGACACCTGCGCTCCATCGTCGGCGGGCTGACCGTCGAGCAGATCATCCGGGAGCGGAACCGGGTCTCCCAGGAGGTCATCGCGGGCAGCCACGGCGAGATGGAGAAGCTCGGCATCGTCGTGGACGCCCTCCAGATCCAGGAGATCGAGGACTCCACCGGCTACATCAACAACCTCGCCGCCCCGCACGCGGCCGCCGTCGCCAGCCAGGCCCGGATCGCCGAGGCCAGGGCCGACCAGGAGGCGTCCGAGCGGGAGCAGCAGGCCGCGGCGCTCAAGGCCGAGTACGAACGGGACACCGCGATCAAGCGGGCCGGCTTCCTCGCCGAGACCGAGCAGTACAACGCCCGCGCCGCCCAGGCCGGACCGCTCGCCCAGGCCAGGGCCTCGCACGAGGTCATCGAGGAGCAGACCGCCCTGGCCGAGCGGCAGGCGGCGCTGGCCGCGCAACGGCTGGAGGCGGAGGTCAGGCGTCCGGCGGACGCCGAGGCGTACCGGCAGCGCACACTCGCCGAGGCCGCCCGGGACCAAGCGAAGTTCCAGGCCGACGGCACTGCGTACGCCGAACGGACCGTCGCCCAGGCGCAGGCCGACGCCAACACCGCGCGTGCCGCCTCGCTCCGGGACGGCAATCAGGAGCTGATCGCGGCCAACCGGATCGTGGAGAACCTGCCCGCCCTGGCCGACGCGGCCGCCCGCGGGATGTCGGGGGCCGACCTCACCGTGCTCAACGGCACCAACGGTGTCAACGAGATGGCGGCGGGCGTGGTCAGCCAGGGGCTGGCGATCCTCCACGCACTCCAGCGCGGTGCGAACACGGCGAAGCCGGTGGTCCACGCGAAGCGGGCCCCGCACATCACCGAATCGAACTGAGACCGACCGGCCGGTTCGGTTCCTCGGGGCAGTGGTTGGGAGCGGACGGGTGCGGGCGGATCAGCACATGGTCAACCGTCCGTCCCGGATGGCGTAGAGTTGTGTTCACCGACGCGGGGTGGAGCAGCTCGGTAGCTCGCTGGGCTCATAACCCAGAGGTCGCAGGTTCAAATCCTGTCCCCGCTACTGAAGAATCAGGCCCGGCACGCAAAGCGCGTGCCGGGCCTGATTCGTGTTTTCCGTCCCCCCTTCGGCCGATGCGGAGTCGCCGCGCGACGGGGCTCCGGCAAGCCTGGACAGTGGAGTGCGGCACCGTCCGCAGCCAGGCCCGTACTGGGCAGGAGACCGTGGGGCGTATCGGGCAGGAGACCGCAGGAGCCGCTGCGCGTACCGGGCAGGAGAGCACAGGTGGGGATGGCGGAGAAGCTGCGCGGGGTGCGGGGCGGGGGCGGCAGCCCTTCCCGGCGGGTCGTCCGCGCACTGCCGTCGTTGTTGATCGTCGCCGGGCTCGTGTTCGACATCCTCACCCCGCCGCCGTTCACCGCCGTGCCGCTGTTCGTGGCGGCCCCGCTGGCCGCCGCACCGTTCTTCTCACGGGCCAGCACCGTCCGTATCGGCGTCGCCTCGCTGCTCTCGATCCTCATCCTGCGGATCGAGAGTGGCACGGTGCTGCAGGTCGTGCCGTCCCTCGAGGTCATCACCGTGCTCACCGCCTCGATCCTTGCCCTCTTCATCAACGGAGTCGTAGAGCGCGGCAATGAGCAGCTGGCTTCGGCGCGGGTCATCGCGGAGACCGCCATGCGGGCCGTGCTGCCGGAGCCGAACGACTGGATCGGCGGGCTGCGGGTCGCCGCGCGGTACGAGGCGGCACAGGCGGACGAGTTCGTCGGCGGCGACCTGTTCGCCGTGGTGGACACCCCGCACGGCGTGCGGCTGGTGGTCGGGGACGTGCGGGGCAAGGGGCTCGACGCGGTCGAGGCGGTGGCGGTGATCATTGGTGCGTTCCGGGAGGTCGCCGAGCACGAGGCTTCGCTGGAGGAGGTGGCGCATCGGCTGGAGCGGGCGCTGGCGCGGGAGGGGGAGCGACGCGGCGGGATCGATCCGGTCGAGGGGTTCGTCACCGCCGTGCTCGCCGAGATCCCGCACGGTGGTGCCGAGGTACGGATCGTCAACCGCGGCCACCCCGAGCCGCTGCTGCTCCACCCCGACGGAAGGGTGGAGGTGCTGGTGCCGAGCGTGCCCGCGCTGCCGCTCGGCATGGGGCTGGGGGTGTGGCCGGACCTGGCCGACGCCTGGGGTCTGGCCGCCGGGACGACGCTGCTCGTCTACACCGACGGTCTCTCCGAGGCGCGTGACAAGCATGGGGTGTTCTACGACCCGGCGGCCCGGCTGCGTGGGCGGATCTTCCCCGGGCCCGAAGAGCTGCTGTCCGCGCTGACCGATGACGTACGGCTGCACACGGGCGGCAAGTCCACCGACGACATGGCGCTGGTCGCGGTCGTACGGCCCGCGGAGGGGCAGCCGGAGCGGCGCAGGACCGTGAAGATCGTGAGGCGCGGGCAGGAATGAGGCGCGGCTGCGGTGAGCGCACGAGGGCGATGCAACCGTGCGTAATCGAGGAGTGCCGCTCTGCATAACGTTTGACGCAACGTCAGAAAGACAGTAGTGACTGAGGCCGGGTCAACTCGCCCGATTCCGACCGGTTGTGTCCAGTAAAGTCCAGGCCAAGATCGTGGACGATCAGTAGGAACAGCTTGGAATCAGGCCTGTGCGTCTATTAACGTTCGATAACGCAGCGCGGTCGTCCCAGCCGTCGTCAGTGGCGGCACCGTGCGCGAGCGCCGAATTCCGCAAGGGAACCGGGGAACCACCTCCATGGGGTGAATCGGACACCTGTGTCTCGTGAGAGGCAGAGGAATCCGTAGGAGACCTTCCTGCTCCGAACCCGTCAGCTAACCCGGTAGGCGAGAAGGAAGGAAAGGAGTGCGCCTCCGTGGCGTCCAACAAGCCTGCCCCCGAAGCCCCTTCCCGGTTCGGCTCCGACTTCACCACTGAGTACGCAGCCGCGACGGGCACCGAGTCCGGCACCGGGCTCACCGCCGAGTTCGGGACCGAAGGCCTCGGAGAGACCGACCGGGCCTGGGAGGAATGGAACCCCACCGAGGAGTCCGTCCGCCCCGTACGCGGCAGGCACCGCGTCGCCAAGCAGCGCAACGGGCTCGCCCGTAGCTCCACGGTTCTCGGCGTCGGCGTCATCGCGGCCGTCGGCGCGGGCGGCATGGCCACCGCGCAGAGCAAGCCGCCGGTCTCCATCTCTCTTCCCGATTCCCTCGCGGAAAAGCTCCCCGACGCCAACTCCCTCCCCGGCGTGGGCGCGCTGTTCTCCGAGGAGTCCGCCACCGACCAGGCCCAGACCGCCGCCGCACCGCTGACCAGCGCGGGCATCACCACCGCCGAGGCCGAGCAGGGCGCCACCGACGCCGGCGAGGCGCTCCGCGCCCGCATCCTCCAGCAGGCAGAGCAGCAGCAGAGCGCCGCCGACGCGGAGGCCAAGGCGGCCGAGGAGAAGGCCGCCGCGGAGAAGGCGGCAGCCGAGGCGAAGCAGAAGCAGGACGTCGCCGAGGCCAAGGCCGAGGCCGCGAAGAAGAAGGCGGAGGAAGAGGCGAAGGCGAAGGCCGAGGCCGAGCGGCTCGCCAAACTGGCCGCCGCCTATGCCATTCCCACTTCCTCGTACACGATCACCTCGACCTTCGGCGTAGCCGGTTCGATGTGGTCCTCCGGCTACCACACCGGTCTCGACTTCGCGGCGCCGACCGGCACCCCGATCAAGGCCGTCCACACCGGCACCATCAAGTCGGCGGGCTGGTCCGGCTCCTACGGCTACCGCACGGTCCTGGAGCTCGAGGACGGTACGGAGCTGTGGTTCTGTCACCAATCGTCGATCGACGTCAGCGCCGGCCAGAAGGTCACCACCGGTGACACCATCGGCCGCGTCGGTGCCACCGGAAATGTGACGGGTCCCCACCTCCACCTGGAGGTCCACACCCCGGGCGGCACGGGCATCGACCCGATGACCTGGCTGCGCGACAAGGGCCTCACGGTCTGACGCGATGAACGCGGGCCGGTCCCACCGGCCCGCCACCGATCCCCGGCAGTCCTGACGCTCACCCCCCGACGTCAGGGCTGCCGGTTCGTTTGGCCACGGCTTTCGCGTGCGCCATGCATGGAATAGCAGCACCGCCGGAATCTGCTGATCCGCTTATGGCCGCTCTCCGCAGACTGGGCTCTTCCGGCCTTCAGGTCTTCCCGCTCGCCCTCGGCGGCAACGTCTTCGGCTGGACCGCCGAGGAGACGCAGTCGTTCGCCGTCCTCAGGGCGACAGGTACGGGTTGTGGCCGCCGTACGGCTGGTACTGCTGCGGAACCGGCGCCGGGGCCATGTAGTGCGGGCGCAGACGGCCCGTTGCCTGCGCCGCGTACGCCAGGGCGGGGGCGGCCACGTCCCGGCGCTGCCAGAGATGGTGCAGCAGTTCCAGTTCACGTGCGGTGAAGTCCGGTTCCGCCGCCCCGCGGCCGGCCCGGCGGCGCAGGAACGCCAGGGACGTGGCGAACGACTCGTACTCGGTGACCGCCCGCGCCGCCGCCTTGCCGCGCGCCTTGGCCTCCGCCTTGGCGTGGCTCCGTACCTGAGCCGCGATCCGGCTGTGAGTGCCGTGGGCGGGGCCGTAGGCAGAGGCGTATCCGTAACCCGGGGCTCCGTACTCCGCTTGCGCGTGCTGCTGGCGCGCCAGGTCCCGGGCCAGGCCGCGGGCCCGCATCGAGGAGAGCGCGAGCGGCTCGGCCGGGGTCAGCCAGCCGGCGGCCGCGTACGCGGGCAGTTCGGTCGCCAGGGTGCGCAGCTCCCGCTGGCGCGACCAGACCGCCAGCCAGGTGACCAGTCCGAAGACCGGGACCATGAACACTCCGTACACGACATAGAAGCCGTACGGGCCGAACGTCCCCGAACCGTTCCACAGGGCGTGCATGCTCATGGCGAGGATCAGTCCGAGCAGCGGCAGCGCGATGCGGCGGATGCGGTGGCGGCGTGCGCTGAGCGCCGCGAAGCCGAAGCCCAGGCCGGTCAGCACGGTGAAGAGGGGATGCGCGAACGGCGTCATCACCCCTCGTACGAAGAAGGTCGCGGCCGTCACCGACGCCAGGCCCGAGTTGCCGATCTGCTGGTCCTCGCCGAACGCGTTGCCCAGGTAGAGGATGTTCTCGGTGAAGGCGAAGCCCGTCGCGGTGAAGCCGGCGACGACGACGCCGGCGACGACACCGCCGAAGTCCCGTCGCCGGAACAGGAAGATCAGCAGGACGGCCGCCGCCTTCGCGCTCTCCTCGACCACCGGCGCTATGACCGTGGCCCCGAGAGTGTCCGCGCCCGCCGGGTCCGCGGTGGCCGTCGCGATCCAGCGGGTCGCGAACGAATTGGCGATGATCGCGACCAGGGCGGCGGCGCATGCACCCCAGGCGAAGGCGAACAGCAGATTCCGCCAGGGTTCGGGTTCGACCCGGTCCAGCCAGCGGAACGCCGTCATCAGGAGCGGGACGGGCAGCACGGCCAGACCCAGCCCGACCAGGAACCCTTCGGTGCCGGTCTGGGCGCGGACCAGGGCCAGGATCACCAGTCCGCACAGCGCGAGCACCGTGAAGACAGCAGCGATACGGAACGTCTTGCTCCGCCAGATCATGCCGACACGGCGCGGACGGTAGCGCCACTGGCCCCGCTCCGGCACGGCCGCCAGGATCTCGCCGACCCGCTGCTCCTCGAGGAGCGGGACGGCCGGCTGCGGCTGTTGCTGCTGGACAGACCCGTCGGACACCCCATGACCCTAACGAGGGGAACTGACAGCTGACCATGGGGCAGTGCGGTGCGTGCACCGCCCCGTCAGGAAATCTGCAGCTAAGAGTGCCCGGCAGTAGGCAGCGCGGGTGAAGGAGCGGGGCTGGGGTGCGTGCCTCGCAAGGCGGAGGATTGAGCCAACGCGGAGCGTTGGTGATTGACGACAACGCCGCGAGGTGCGTGCGCCGGCCCCGCGACGCCGCGAAGCCCACTGCCGGGCACTCTAAGCCACGGGCGAGGACCCAGTCGCGGTGGAAAGGTCAGCTGCGGGCGAAGAGCAGGTCGTGCACGACATGGCCCTTGTCCAGGCCCTGCCCCTCGAACCGGGTCAGCGGACGGAACGCGGGCCGCGGTGCGTAGCCGCCGTCCGCCGCCGTGTTCTCGAACAGGGGGTGCGCGGTGAGCACCTCGAGCATCTGCTCGGCGTACGGCTCCCAGTCGGTGGCGCAGTGGAGCACGGCGCCCGGCTTCAGCCGCTGCGCCGCCAGGTCGAGGAACTCCGGCTGGATCAGCCGCCGCTTGTGGTGGCGCTTCTTGGGCCACGGGTCGGGGAAGTACACCCGCAGCCCGTCGAGTGCGGCCGGCGGCAGCATCTCGCGCAGCAGGATGATCGCGTCACCGTTGGCCACCCGGATGTTGGACAGTCCGTTCCGGTCCGCGAGACCGAGCAGGTTGCCCTGGCCGGGGGTGTGCACATCGACGGCGAGTATGCCGGTGCCCGGGTCGTCGGCCGCCATCTGCGCGGTGGCCTCGCCCATCCCGAAGCCGATCTCCAGCACGACCGGAAGCCCGTCGAACAGCTCGGGCAGGTCGAGGACCGACTGCCCGTCGATGTCCAGGCCCCACTTCGGCCAGAGCCGCTGCAGCGCGTCCTCCTGGCCGGGCGTGACACGGCTGCGGCGCGGCTGGAAGCTGCGGATCCGGCGCTCGTGGTGCGACCCGGCCGGGTCGGCGGCGGGTCCGCCGGGGAAGCGCGGTTCCTGACGCAGCCTGCGCTGCCGCTCGAAGGCTGCGGCGCGCAGATCGTGGGCCTCGTCGTACTCGGGGGCGGGGTTCAAGGACTCAGACACAGTGCCCCGATTCTACGGCGGGCGGCTTCCACCCCGTTCCCTGTGCCCGGAGCAGCGCCCTGCGTGCCACCTCCCGCCCGATGGGCAGCGAGGCCGTCGCGGCGGGCGACGGGGCGTTCAGCACGTGCACGGTGTGGGGGGCCTCGCGGATCAGGAAGTCGTCCACCAGCGTGCCGTCGCGCAATACCGCCTGGGCCCGGACACCGGACGGGGCGGGGCGCAGGTCGTCCTCCGTGACCTCGGGCAGCAGCCGCCGGACGGCCGCGGTGAAGGCGTTCCTCGACAGCGAACGGTGCACCTCGCCCGCCCCGTACCGCCAGTGTCTGCGTGCGATCTGCCAGGAGCCCGGCCAGGCCAGCGTGTCCGCGAGCTCACGCGGGCGTACGACCGGCCAGCCGTATCCCTCGCGGGCCAGCGCGGGCACCGCGTTCGGCCCGACGTGGACGCTGCCGTCATGGCCCCGGGTCAGGTGCACCCCGAGGAACGGGAATGCCGGGTCCGGCACCGGGTAGACCAGCCCGCGCACCAGCTCCGGCCTGGCCAGCTCGTAGTACTCCCCACGGAAGGGCACGATCCGCATGCCCGGCTCGTCGCCCGCGAGCCGGGCCACCCGGTCGCAGTGCAGCCCCGCGCAGTTGACCAGGACCCGGGCCCGTACGACGCGGCCGTCCGCCGTCCGCACCGCCACACCCCACGGGCGGCGGTCGATCGCCGTGACCTCCGCCCCGAACCTGATCAGCCCGCCCGCGCCGCGCACCTCGGCCGCGAACCGCTCGGCAACCGCCTTGAAGTCGCACACACCGGTCGTCCCGACCCGGATCGCCGCGAGCCCGCGCACCTGCGGCTCGTACTCCGCGATCCCCGCGGGCCCCAGCTCCCGCACCGGCAGCCCGTGCTGCCGGCCGCGCTGCACCAGGGCGTGCAGCCGGGGAAGCTCTGACCGCCCGGTCGCGACGATCAGCTTGCCGGTCACCGCGTGCGGAATGCCGTGCTCCGCGCAGAAGTCGACCATTTCGGCGGCGCCGCGCACCGCATAGCGGGCCTTGAGCGAACCGGGGCGGTAGTAGATGCCACTGTGGATCACCCCGCTGTTGCGCCCCGTCTGGTGGCGCGCCGGGCCCCACTCCTTCTCCAGCACGGTCACCCGCGTGCCCGGAGCGGTCCGCGTGAGGGCATACGCCGTCGACAGGCCGACGATCCCGCCGCCGATCACCAGCACATCGCAGTCGTACGCCGCGTGAGTCATCATTGCGCCACCTCCCACCCCGATAGTGCACTGACCCACTGACATCGCACTCAAACCAGCGGAGGCCAGCGTGGCGCGCGGAATTCCGCCTCCGGATGCCTGCGCGTCGCCCGGAGGACTCCGCGCGGGCATCCGGGAGGTGCGGGCGTCCCCGGGGAGGCCGCTGGTGCTGTGACCGGCAAAGCCTGCCGCTCACAGCATCAGGGCGTGTTTCGAAAGGAGCGTCGTCCGCCCGTAGGGCGTGCCAGGCGTCGCCAGGCAGGCGGGACTTTCGGAACACCCTAGACCGGCGCCACCAGCAGCGGCCGTGCCCGCTCGCGCAGCTCGGCGACGCGTGGCTCGTCCCCGTACGGTTCGAGGCGGTGCAGCAGGTCCCGTACGTACTCCGTGGTCCGTGCCGACGAGATGCGGCCGGCCACCTCGACCGCCCGGGTGCCCGCCGCGCAGGCCGCGTCCAGGTTGCCGGACTCCAGCTCGGCGACGGCCGAGACCACCAGCCGCAGCCCGTGCGAGCGCACGAACTCCTCAGTCGGCCGGGACAGCGCCTGTTCGGTGAAGCGCCGCACCTGCCGCGGGGCCTTCAGATCGCGGTAGCACTCGGCGGCGTCGGCGGCGAACCTGTCGTACGAGTAGAAGCCCAGCCACGACGGGTCCGCGTCGCCGTCCCGGGAACGCTCCAGCCAGCTCTCGGCGGCCTTCAGCGCGGCCCCCGCAGCCGCGGCGTCGCCCGCCTTCGCATGGGCCCGCGCCTCCACCAGCCGGAAGAAACTCATGGTGCGGGCGGTGGCGAGCCCGCGGTTGCGTTCGACGGCCGCCTGCGCGAGGTCGACCCCCTCGTCGGCGAAGCCGCGGTAGGTCGCCTGAAGCGACATCGACGCGAGGACATAGCCGCCGAGCGGCACGTCGGCCGCCGCCCGCGCGAGCCGCAGCGCCTGGATGTAGTAGCGCTGGGCGGCCTCCTGCTGCCCGGTGTCGAACGCCATCCACCCGGCGAGTCTGGTCAGCTCGGAGGCGGCACCGAAGAGCGCCCGGCCCACCTCGTCGCTGTACGAGCCGAGGAGCAGCGGCGCCGCGTCCACCCGTAAACACTCCGGGACCATGGAGGAGCGCCAGTCGCCGCCGCCGTACTTGGAGTCCCAGCGGCGCGCGTCCTGGGCCGCCTCGCGGAGTTTGGTCACATCGCTGTGGCCGACGCGCAGCGGCGAGATGTCGTTCACGGAGTCCGGTCCCGGCTGTACGGGAATGCCCGGCGCGCCGCCCGGCGCACCCGGCGATGGCTGTGCACCGTGCGCGCCCTGCATGCCGAGGATCGCCGCCTCGGCCGCCGACGAGTCGCGTGCCACCGACGGGTCGGCGGGGGTTATCAGCCAGCGCGACGCGGGCGTCGCGTACGCGCTCACCGAGAACGAGCCCGCCAGCGACTGCCAGATCCCACCGCTGCCTGCCCGCCGCCCGGCCAGATCCAGCCGGTAGAGCTCGGTCGCCGAACGCACCGCCTCGCCCACGTCGCGCGGGAAGGCCAGACCCACCTCGGGCGCCGGATCCGCGTCCGCGAGCCCGATCTCGTGCAGCGGGACCGGCCGGCCGAGCTTGGCGCCGATCGCCGCGGCGATGAGATGGGGCGCGGAACCCTGCGGCACCATGCCCTTCGAGACCCATCTCGCCACCGAGGTCTTGTCGTAGCGAAGTGTCAGCCCGCGCTGCGCCCCGAGGTCGTTGACCCGCCGGGCGAGCCCGGCGTTGCTGATTCCCGCGAGGGCGAGAACGGTTCCGAGCTTCTCGTTCGGCCCGCGTTGCTCCCTGGACATGCGCCACCCCTCGACACACAGACGGCAGCCGCGTCACCGGGGAGGCGCGCGGCATTCGTACCGTGTTCTCCCCAGGGACGGGCCCCGGCACTCCAGCCGCACACGCATGTGGCCGAGCCCCGAGGAATATGCCTCCTGGCGAGAACCTCAGTAAACCCAGCGTAGTTCGTCGCATCCCTACCGTTAAGGGGCAGACGTCCGTATGGCGGGATTGTTGTCCGTACGGACGGCGGGCGGACGATCGGGGCGGTACCGCCGCGGCGATCCGGTCGCCCGGCCGGACCCTGCCCGGACGCCGCCCGGCCCCGCCGGGCGGGCCCTCCACGTGCTCCTGTCGTGTGGCCGTGCGCCCGGCTGTGCGCTCTGGCCCGGCCGGCGGGGGCAGCGCTTGCATGGGTGCTGCGTGGGTCGGCCCACTGCACTGGACTCAGTGGGCTGGGGGACACTGCCGCCTCATTCCCCGCAGGCGGCGGACCGGTCCGGGAGGCGAACCACGTCTCCCGGACTGTGCGTTCGGCGGGCCGCCGGAGCGGACCGGGGCCGGCGTGAGAGGGGCCGGTGCGGGAGCGTCAGGGGCGTCGCGGAGCCGGTCGGGCGACCTCGTGGCAAAGCGGGACGGAACGGGAAATCCTGCGCACAGGAATCGGTTCCGGTGCTCGCCGTGCTTTTCGAGAATGGCCGGATGACGTCGGTCGGCGGTGGTGGGGCGGGGTGATTCGCGGACACCGGCGGACTGCCGGCCCGCGGTCGACGGGCGGTTCGGGAGGCGGCCGGATTTCGGCCGGTATGCCCCGGGGTGACGGGGAAGGCAACAAGCGGAATCTTTAAGTCCGTTGTGGCGTCCCGCAGTGTGCGGGGATCGGGTACCCCGGCCCGCCCTCCGGCTTTTGCCAGGGGCGCATGCGCTTGCGACGTGCGCCCTCCGTAGCCACTCCTGCGCGCCGTTGTCGTGGCAGCATGTTCCGCAACGGCGCTGCGTGTTCTCGCAGTTCTCCCGGTACGAACCGGGTGCGCCGTTTTGTCCACAGCCTGTGGAGGCGGCGATGCGTTGGTTGGTGGGGTGGAGCAGTATCGCCGCGAGCTTCGGCACGGTCGGCGCGGTCGGCGCAGCCGGCGAGGGGCGCACGGTGCACCCTGTGGGCTCCCAACTCCTGTGGGGCGATCCCGATCCGCTCTGGGCGGTCGGAGACTGGCGCCCCGACGAGATCCGGATCGCCTCGGTCGAGACCGCCGAAGGCGCACCCACCGCCCGCCTCGCGGTCCTCGGCTGCTGCGGCGCCACCGACGAGCAGCTCCGGCGCGGCCTCCTCGCCGCCCGCGGCGGCGCCCTGCGCCATCTCACCGCCTGGCCGGGCAGCTACACGGCCGTCGTCCGGATCGGCCGGAGGATCACCGTCGTCGGGGACCTCGCCGGAGCCCGCCCGGTCTTCTACACGCCCTGGGCGAGCGGTACGGCGTACGCGACCGCCGCACTCCCGCTCGCCGACCTCATCGAGGCGCAGCTGGACATCGGCCACCTGGCCGCGCTGCTCGCCTGCCCCGAGACGCCGGAGGCGCTGCGCGACGGCACTCCGTACGTGGGTGTGAAGCGCATCCCGCCGGGGCACGCGCTCATCCTCCGCGAGGGCTCCCGCGAGATCACCGGGTACGAGCCGGTCGCCTCCCTCGCCGTCGCCGCCCCCCAGCTCGACCCGGTGAGCGCAGTGGACGGGGTGCGCGACGCGCTGCTCGAAGCGGTACGCGCCAGGCTCATGGCCCCCCGCCACGCGCCCGAGACCCTGCCGCCCGACCCCGGACCGGTCCCCGGCATGGGGCCCGCCGAACGCCGCGCCGCCCGCGGCGCGCCCGTTCCCGGCATCGGAGCCGACCTCTCCGGAGGCAGCGCCTCCGCCACCCTCGCCCTGCTCGCCGCGGGCCTGCCCGGACTGCCCGGCACCCTCCTCGGCCACGGCACCGGCGCGGGCGAGCGGCTGCTCGCCGTCACCTTCAACGACCTCACCACCCGCGACCACGAGGACGAACTCGAACGCGCCGCGGACATCGCCGCCAACCCGCGGCTGCATCACGTCGTCGTCGCCGCGGGCGAGGAGGCGCTGCCCTACGCCGACCTGGGCAGCGGCCCGCTCACCGACGAACCGGCACCGTCCCTCGTCGTCGCCGAACGCCACCGCAGACGCCTCGTGGCGGGCAGCGCCGACCACTTCGTCGGCGACGGCGCCCGGCAGGTCCTCGACGCCCACCCGGCCCGCCTCGCCGACCTCCTGATGGACCGCCGCCGCCGGCACCTGCTGCGCCCGGTCGCCGCCCTCGCCAGAGCCGAAGGACCGTCCGCGCACTCGCTGTTCGTGCCGCTGGCCGTCTACCGCGCGGCCCGCCGGCTGGCCCGTACGTCCTACCGGACGGGTCTCGAGACGGCAGCCGACCGGCTCCCGGACGCCAACCGCCGCACGCCCGACCTCGACACCCCCGCCGACGCCTCGCTCGCCGCGCTCACCTGGTCGCGGCCGGGGCCCGCCGCCCGCTGGCTGACCGGGGAGGCGCTCGCGGAAGTGTCGGTGCGCCTCCAGGAGGCGGCGATCCGCCCCACGTCGGTCCAGCGTCCCGGCGAGGCCCGGGCCCGCGCCGCGCT
The DNA here is from genome assembly GCF_044455345.1 of Streptomyces sp. NPDC051286. Taxonomy (NCBI): domain Bacteria; kingdom Bacillati; phylum Actinomycetota; class Actinomycetes; order Kitasatosporales; family Streptomycetaceae; genus Streptomyces; species Streptomyces sp. NPDC051286. The sequence continues at coordinate 93,183 of NZ_JBITER010000026.1, forward strand.
CGCCCGGCACGCCGCCGACCACCGGATCCTGGAGCAGGCCGCCGAGATCCGCAACCAGCGGCTGCACGCCCCGTTCCTCGACAACCAGGTGGTACGCGCCGCTCGCGCCCTGCCCGAATCGCTCCGCGTCCAGCCGGGCGCCCGCGCCGCCGTCCTGCGCCGCGTTCTCGCGGGCGCGGGCATCCACGAACTGCCGGCGGGCTGGGGTACCCCCTCCCAGGCGACCTCGACCGCGGTCAGCCGCACCGGTCTGCGCACCGCGCTCCCCGACCTGATCGCCCTCTTCGACGCACCGCTGCTCGCCGACGCGGGCCTGATCGAGGCCCGGGTCGTGCGGAAGGCCCTGCGCGCGGCATCCGAGGGCGAACCGCTGCCCCTGGACGGCCTCGCCGACCTGGCCGCCACGGAGCTCTGGCTCCGCCGTCTCGTCTCCCGCCGCGGCACCTGCTGGACGGGCACGGCGGCGCCCCGCCGGCGCGCGGTGGCGGGCGGAGTGGTCCCGGCCCGCCGCACCCTGCAGCGCTGACCGCAACCCGATACCCGACGCCGCTCCCGGCCGCCGGAATCCCGGCGCACGCGGCCGGTGCCGCAGGCCACAATGACCGGGTGCGGTACCTGATCCTGGGCGTCACCGAGGCGCGAGACGAGCACGGCGGCATGCTGCCCGTCGGGGGCACACGGCTGCGCGCCCTCCTTGCCGCGCTCGCCCTGCGCAAGGGCCGCCCGGTCCCGGTCGCCGATCTGGTCGACGACGTATGGGCGGGCGATCCTCCGTACGACGCGTCCGCCGCACTCCAGGCGCTGGTCGGCCGGCTGCGCCGCGCCCTGGACCGGGGCGCCGTCACCAGCACTCCCGGCGGCTACCGCCTGGCAGCCGCCCCCGACGACATCGACTTGCATGTGTTCGAGCAGCTGTCCCAGCGGGGAGCGGCCGAACTGGAGTCCGGGGACCCCGAGGCGGCCGCCGCGACGCTCCGTACGGCACTCGCCCTCTGGCGCGGACCCGCCCTGGCCGACCTGCCCGAACGCGACCACGGCAGACGCCCGGAGGCCCACCGCCTGACCACCCTCGAACGCCGCATCGAGGCCGACCTGCGGCGCGGAGGAGCCCTCACCCCCGTCGCCCTCGTGCCGGAACTCACGGAGCTCACCACCGCCCATCCGTACGACGAACGCTTCCGTGCGCAGCTGATCCGGGCCCTTTGCGCGGAGGGCCGTCAGGCGGACGCGCTGACCGCGTACGAGGAGGCGCGCCGGGCGCTGGCGGACGGCCTGGGCGCGGACCCGGGGAGCGAGCTGCGGGCACTCCACCAGGAGCTGCTGGCAGCAACTGAGCCGACGGCGGCTGCGGTTCGGGGTGTCGTGGGCGCCCCCGCCAACGGTCATCCGCATCCCCCGGAGCCCGCGCCGCCGCGCGGCAACCTCCGCCCCCGCCTCACCTCGTTCGTCGGCCGCGAACCCGAACTCCGGGCCATCCGGGCCGATCTGGCGGGCTCCCGGCTGGTGACCCTCACCGGCCCCGGTGGTTCGGGCAAGACCCGCCTGGCGGAGGAGTCCGCCCACGCTGTGCGCGCCACCGTGCCCGTCCCCGGCACCGACGCCTGGATCGCCGAACTCGCCCCCGTCGAGGACCCCGCCGGTGTCCCGGGAGCCGTACTCACCGCTCTCGGCCTCCGCGAGACGAACCTCCTCCTGGACAGCGGCCGCGACGGCCAGCCCCTGCGCTCCGACCCGACCGAGCTCCTCGTCGAGTACCTCGCGCACCGGACCCGCCCCGGCTCCCGCCCCTTCCTGCTCATCCTCGACAACTGCGAGCACGTCATCGACGCGGCCGCCGCCCTCGCCGAGACCCTGCTCACCCGCTGCCCGCACCTGCGCATCCTCGCCACCAGCCGCGAACCCCTGGGCGTCCCCGGCGAATCGGTTCGCCCCGTCGGCCCGCTCCCGGCGGACCGCGCCCACCGCCTCTTCGCCGAGCGCGCCCGCGCCGTACGCCCCGACTTCGACCCCGAGCCCGGCAGCCAACGGGACGCCGTCGCCGAGATCTGCCGCCGCCTCGACGGACTGCCGCTGGCCATCGAACTCGCCGCGGCCCGACTCCGGATGCTCGGCCCGCGCCAGATCGCGGACCGCCTCGACGACCGTTTCCGCCTGCTGACGGGCGGCAGCCGAACCGTGCTGCCTCGCCAGCAGACCCTCCGCGCGGTCGTCGACTGGTCCTGGGACCTCCTCGACGACGCAGAACGAACCGCTCTGCGTCAGGTCTCCGTCTTCGCGGGCGGATGGGACCTGACCGCGGCCGAAGCCGTCATCACCGCGAGCCTCGAGGCCACCGTCGCCGACCTCATCGGCGCCCTCGTCGACAAGTCCCTCGTCGTGGCCGCCCCGACCCCCACCGGCGAGATGCGCTACCGCCTCCTGGAAACCATCCACGAGTACGCCACCGAGCGCGCCGCCGAGACCCCCGAGACCCTGGCTGCCGCCGAGAGCGCGCACACCGCATACGTCACCGCGCTCGTCGAGGAGGCCGAACCCCGGCTGCGCTCCGGCGAACAGCTCCCCTGGATCCAGCGCATGGAGACGGACCTCGACAACATCCGCGCCGCCCTCACCCGCACCACCGTCGCCCACGTCTGCGAAGCGGACGCGACACGTCTGGTGCTCCGCACAGGCTGGTTCTGGTGGCTGCGCAATCTTCGCAGCGAGGGCCTCGCCTGGACCGAACGGGCCCTCTCGCTCGGCAACGACCCCACCGACCCCACCGATCCCCGCTACTGGCCCCGGATGGAGCTGCGCATGCTGCAGTTCTTCCTCGCCGTGGAGAGCCGGGCGCCCGACGACGTCTCTGACGACGACCGCTTCCAGGAGCTTGTCCGCACGGTGCGGGACGCGTTCAGCGCGCCAGGCCCGCATTCCGCCCGCTTTCCCGGGCTGCTCTGGCCCATGACCTCGTATCTGAGCCGTGAACCGGGCGACATCCGGAACATGTTCGATGCGGCGCTCGCCAACACCCGGCTGCATGGAGGCGCCTGGGAGTACGGCGTCATGCTGATGTTCCGCACCCACCTGATCGTCGACATGCCCGGCGGCATGCCCGGAGTCGACGAAGACCTCGCCGAACTGCGGGTGCTGGCCCGCAGCAACGGCGACCGATGGATGCGCGCCCAGTCCGCCAGCGCCGCCGCGGAGGCGGGCATGATGCGCGGACGGTACGAGGAGGCGCGCGCGGCCTACGAGGAGGCGCTGCTGCTCGCCCGCGAGGTCGGGGCCCACGCCGAGGCACCGTTCCTGCTGGCCCGCCTCGCCGATCTCGCCTACCGGACCGGTGACACGGCAGCCGCCGAGCGCGGCCTGGACGAGTCCGCGGCGGAGGCGGAGCGCTACCAGGTGCACGACGCCCGCGCCTACGTCCAGTGCCTGCGCGGCATCATCGCCCTGGACCGCGGCGAGATCCCGGAGGCCCGACGGCAGGTCACCGAGGCGCAGCGCTCGGTCGGCCGCGGCAACCCTCCCGTGCACTTCCTGGCGGTGATCGACGGACTGTCCGCCCGGATCGCCGCACGCGAGCCGGAGTCCAGGGGCGGAGGCCCGGCCGTCGGCGTACGCGGACTGACCGGCGCCCTCCGCATGGCGTGGGACGCCCAGTGCGCCGAGGGCGTCACCGGGTTCCTGGCGCAGAGCGCGGCGCTCCTGCTCCCGGCGGTCGGCTTCACTGCCGCCGGCGTACGCGTCCTGGCCGCCGCCGGGACGTGGCGGCTCCCCGGCTCCCTGACCTGGAGGGAACGGGCGGAAGCGGAGGAGCTCCGACGTCAGGCGTGCGAAGAACTGGGCCGGCAGCTGTACGAGTCCGAGCTCGCCGCGGGCACCCCGCTGACCGTCGACGACGTCCTCGAACTCCTGACCCGCATCACTGCGGAGCTCCCCGGCGCTGAGGGGAGCGGCTCGGATCGCCGCATCGGTTCCGACGGGAACGGCCCTGGACCGCGGATCAGCGGCAGCTGATCCGCGACTCCGCCCAGTCGGCCAGCGCCACCCTGCCGAACGGGGCCGCCGGTTCCACGACGAGCCGGATCCGCTGCTGCCCCGCGATGCTGATTCCCATGGGTATGGCCGGATCGGTGCCGTTCATCAACGGGGACTGCCACAGTTGCACCCCGGCACCGGTGAACACGGAGAAGCGCACCGAGCCGATCCCCGCCGTCAGATCGTCGACCCCGACCATCGCCTCGTAGCGGGTGCATGCCCGGTTCAGCTGGATGGTGACCGACGAATGGCCGTGCACGGTCACCCCGTGCGCGTATCGCGTGCCGCCGATCGACAGACCTGAGCGCCGCCAGACCCAGCTGCTCTCATCCATCGACAGCTCCGGCTCCGTGTGGTCGCCGAGGAAGGAGTAGCGCAACTTGCTGACCTGGTAGACGACGGTCGGCGGTGCGGGTGGCGGAGGTGTGGGCGCCGGTGTCGGCGTGGGCTTCGGCGGTGCAGGGGCCGGTGGCTTGGGTGCAGGTGTGGGCGTGGGCGTGGGTGTGGGTGTGGGTGTCGGTTTCGCCTTCGGCGGCGGAGTCGGCGCGGGCGCGGGCGGTCCGGTCTGGGCGCCGGGTGGTGCGGGCGCGCTCGGAGGTTCGGGCTCCGGTGCCGGCCTCGGGGGTGGTGGCGACGGCACCGCGGGCGCCACCACCGGCGGTTTGGCCATCGGCTCGGCCTCCGGCTTCGGCTGCTCGTCACCGACCAGCGCCCAGACCAGACCGGCCGCGGCAGCGACGGCCACCGCCGCCGCGATACCGGCCTTGACCGGAGCGCCCAGCCCCTCCGAGGCCATGGTGTTACCGGTTGTACCGCCGGACGAACTCCCGCCCGTCGCCGCGGCGGCACCCGCACCCGCCGCACCGCCCGCCACGATCCCGGCGGCCTTGAGTGCGTACCCGGCGGCGAACCATCCGACGACCGCGACCGGGAGCAGCGCCGGAATCCCGGCGTTGACATGCGCCAGCTCGCCCGCGGCGACCCGGCACTTCGCGCACTCGTCCAGATGCTTGCGGAGCCCGCGTTCGGCCCGCATCCGCAGGCCGCCCCGGGCGTAGGCGCCGAGCCGGTCGGCATAGCGCGCACAGTCGCCGCCCGAGGTGAGCGACTGGCTCACATGCGCCTGCAGATACGCCTGCTTGAGCCCCTCACGGGCCCGGCCGGCCAGCACCGCCGTGGCGTTGGCGGTCAGCCCGAACAGCGGCGCGATCTCGCTCGGCGACTCCTCCTCGACGGTGGTGTGCCACAGCACCGCCTGCCAGCGCTCCGGCAGACTGCGGAACGCCCGCATGGCCATCGACTGTTCGGCCTCGTGCATCGCCATGACGTCCGCGCCCAGATCCAGCCCGCCCGCGTCCGGTACCCCGAAGGAGCGGGACGCCTGCACGGCGAACACCGCGAAGTCATCGACCAGTTGCTCCCGCTTAGCCGTTTTCGTCCAGGTGGCGGCGACATGCCGTACGGCCGTCATGAGGTACGCCCGCACGGCCTCCTCCGGTCCCTTGCCACCCCGTACCGCCTGCAGAGTGCGGGCGAAGACCTCGGCCGTCAGGTCGTCAGCGGTGTGGGCGTCCCGGCAGCAGCTCCGGGCGTAGCGCCGCACACTGCCCGAGTGCCGCCGGAACAACTCCCCGTACGCGAGATCGTCCCCGGACCGCATGCGCTGGATCAACTGTGCGTCGGAGAAAACGAGTCCGGCGGGTGCGGCACTGCTTCCGCCGTCCCGCTGCATCGGTACGGCGACCTCGGCCCCGACCGGGGAGTCGGCGCCGACGCCGGCATCGCGGCCCGCCGGCGCGGACGGCCATGGGCCGGGCAGCACGGTTCCGCCCTCGGTGTCACCGCCCGACCGCCCGGGGCCGGCCTGGCCCGGGACCCGCCGCGAGGCCGGCTCACCGGCCTCCGCGCCCTCACCCACGACCGAGACGCCGTCGGGCGGTTCTTCCTGCTGCCCGTCACCGCTCATCGCGGAAGCCCCCGTATGCGCTTTCGGACCCGAACACCGGGCCAGAGTGCCACACGGCGCAATCACGGTGAACGTTCAATCCCGGCAACCACTCATCCGGGGCGTTTTCCGGAAAGTGGTCACCGGCGGGCACTCGAATGGGGAAGAATCAACGAGCCTTCGGCGCAGCCGAGTTGCCGAACGTGCCCCCGCTGTACGAGGACCACGCCAACCCCTCACGCCACCGTCACGGACCCGGTGTCCCCGCGCACAAGCCCGACGCCGCCTGGCCGACCCGCGCCGCCAGGCGGCTCTCCCGGCGGATCCAGCCACGGCCGGTCCGGCCACGGCCCTGCCGGCCGAAGGTCCGCCGAGCTGCCCGCAAGCCCGAGCCCACCCGCCAGGCCCGGGCACACGCACACCCGAGCCCACCCGTCATGCATTCCCGCTCCTGCGGTCCCGCTCCTGCGGTCCCGCTCACGCAAGGCGCGAGCGCAGCCCCTCCAGCAGGATGTCCAGCAGTCGGGTCGAAGCGGCAGCCTGTTGAGCCGCATCCGGCAGGACGGGCGCCGCCGTCGCGATGACCAGCAGCACGTCGGCCACCGTCACATCACGCCGCAGCTCGCCCGCCGCCCGCGCACGGTCGACCAGCCGACCCACGACCTCCAGCAGCTCGGCCGTGCCCGCGCCCTCGTCCGAGAGCCCGTCGCCGGCGGCCGGGTGCCGTCCGACGCCCCGGAGGTCGGCTTGCCCAGCCCCTTGTCGCTGATGAGGAACCCGCGCCTCATCCAGGACATCCCGGACATCACCGGTGCCCGCAGCCGAGGCCGCGCCCACGTCCTGCGCAACTCCCGTGTCCCCGACCACTGTCGAGTCGTCGGCATCGACTCCGACCCGCAGCACCTGCGGCGGCAGCAGCCGCCCCGCGCCCGAGGCCACGGAGGTCCGCAGGAAGCGCGAGAGCGCCGACCACGGCTCGTCCTCCTGCCCCAGCGCGGCCCGCGCCTGGTCGGTCAGCCGAGCGGTCTCCTCCTCGGCTATCCGGCGCACCAGCACGTCCTTGCTCGGGAAACGCCGGTACACCGTGCCGACCCCGACCCGGGCGCGGCGTGCCACGTCCTCCATCGGAGCCCCGTACCCCAGCTCGCCGAACACCTCGCGTGCGGCTCGCAGTACATGCTCCAGATTCCGCTGCGCGTCCACGCGCAGCGGCGCCGAGCGACCGGCGGTGGAGCTGGAGCCGACCGTCGCTCCCACCGTGCTCACCGTACCGACTGTGCCGATGTGTCCGTTTCCGTCGGACGAGACAGCAGCAGTCGGCCAATGCGAATCCTGAATGTGCATAACTTTCCCCCGGTTATGACGTCTCCCCCCGGAGACTTCCCGCCGTGTCGGTCGGGGAGTGGATCAACATCCCAGCCCGACACCCCGACGACATACGAACATAGTTGAGCCCGGGTCAATTCAGAAGAGGGCAGTTCCGCACGGTAGGCCCCCCGATCGGAGCAAGGACCGGTTGATTCCTGATTTTGCCCCTCTCCGCCATCCCCACTGCAACGTCTGACCTGCGCAGCTTCCGTATTGCCCCGATGGCCGTCCCCAGCAGCCCATCCAGAACCTCCGGTCACACAGTCTGCCGGGGCTGTGGACAAATACCTGAGCACGTTGCGTCATGGGGAGGTGATGGCTTCAGATTCCCGGGGGACACCCCCCGGCCCGCCGCCGGGTGTGCGCATCCTCGTCATCGGCGGCGGCTACGTCGGGATGTACACAGCGCTGCGTCTCCAGCGGAAGCTGAAGCAGAAACTCAAGTCCGGCGAGGCCGAGATCGTCGTCGTCACGCCCGAGCCCTACATGACGTATCAGCCGTTCCTGCCCGAGGCGGCCGCAGGCTCGATCTCGCCGCGCCATGTCGTCGTACCGCTCCGCCGCGTGCTGGCGCAGTGCACGATCGTCATCGGTGAGGCGCAGCGCATCGACCACGCCAAGCGCACCGCGACCGTCACCACGCTCGCCACCGGCGAGGACGGCACCGGCGCCCTGGAGATCCCGTACGACGAGATCGTCATCGCCCCCGGCTCCGTCTCGCGCACCCTCCCGATCCCCGGCCTCGCCGACCACGGCATCGGCTTCAAGACCATCGAGGAGGCCATCGGCCTGCGCAACCACGTCATCGAGCAGATGGACATCGCCTCCGCCACCCGCGACCCGGCCATCCGCGACGCCGCCCTCACGTTCGTCTTCGTCGGCGGCGGCTACGCGGGCGTGGAAGCGCTCGCCGAACTCGAGGACATGGCCCGCTACACCTCGCGGTACTACCACAACATCAAGGCCGAAGACCTGAAATGGATCCTCGTCGAGGCGTCCGACCGGATCCTGCCGGAGGTCGGCGACGTGATGGGCAAGTACGCCGTACGGGAGCTGCGCGGCCGCAATATCGACGTACGCCTCGGCACCCGGCTGGACTCCTGCGAGGACCGGGTCGCCGTCCTCAGCGACGGCTCGCGCTTCCCGACCCGCACGCTCGTGTGGACCGCAGGCGTCAAGCCCGCCCCGATCCTCGCCGCCACCGATCTGCCCCTCACCGAACGCGGCAGGCTTCGCTGCACCGCGCAGCTCGCTGTCGAGGGGGCCGAACACGCCTGGGCCGCCGGGGACGCCGCGGCCGTTCCCGATCTGACGGCCGGTGAAGCGGGCAAGGAGACCGCGCCCAACGCCCAGCACGCGGTGCGCCAGGCCAAAGTCCTCGCCGAGAACATCCTCGCGGCGATCAGCGGCGAACCGCTCAAGGAGTACCGGCACAGCTACGCGGGCTCCGTCGCCTCGCTCGGCCTCCACAAGGGCGTCGCCCATGTCTACGGACGCAAACTCAAGGGCCGCCCGGCCTGGCTGATGCACCGTACGTACCACCTGAGCAGGGTCCCGACCGTCAACCGGAAGGCCCGCGTCCTTGCTGAATGGACCCTCGCCGGACTCTTCAAACGCGAGATCGTCTCACTCGGTTCGCTGGAACACCCGCGCGCCGAATTCGAACTCGCCGCCGGGGGCAGATGCACCGGGGACGACGGTCCGCCCAAGCAGGATGGCTGACTGTCAGTACGGTCCGTCACACTGGACGTGTGACCATAGGTTGGTCCACACCTGTACAGAGTGACCCGGCCGACCGTGACCAGCAGTGACCAGTACGACGAGGCCCGGCAGCGCCTCACCACACCGGGGGTCCGGCCCCCCGTGCCCCCGACCCCGGTGGAAGCGAGCCGGTAGCAGAACCGGCAGAGGAAGCGGCCCGCCCGCGCGGACCAGACCGACACACGAGGCCAGAATTTCCGTGAACTTCACGCGTTGGAGCGTTTGCCTACCAGGAACGCAGCGTCGCGCCGCCGCCCGGGAGGCCCGCAGTTCGGTGCCCGCGGCCCGCGGCGAGTACGCCGGGGCCGGGCCAGGGTCCGCCGCACCGGACGGAAACACCCCCAAGGCCTTCGGAGAGGTCTCCGAACCGGCCCCCGGACCCGCGCTGGAGGACCTCTCCGCCCGCGAGCTCCTCGGCCGGCTGCCCGCCCCGGTCGCCCTGGTGTACGGCCCCGATCACCGCATCGCGTACGTCAATGACGCCTACGCCACAGCCTTCGGCCCCCGCCCCATTGGCGCCACGGCGGCCGACGCGATGCCGGAGCTCGACGAGCTCAGCCTGCTGCCCCTCATGGACCAGGTCCTGCGCAGCGGCACGCCCCGTACGGTCAAGTCCCGCAAGGTCCGCAACGGCAGCTCGTACACCGTGACCTGCACCCCGGTCGCCACGCCCGCCGCCCACGGCAAGAAGGACGGCAGCACAAGCGGCAAGGGAAGCGAGGGCGGTGTTCTCGTCTACGCGGCCGACGTCACCGACCACGCCGAAGCGGCCGAGCGCCTCCGCACCAGCGAGCGCCGCCACCGCGAGACAGCCGTCACCCTCCAGCGCTCCCTCCTCCCGCAGGAGCTGGAGCACCCCGACGACCTGCGGATCGCCGCCACGTACCAGCCGGGCGGCACGGACGCGGCGGTCGGCGGCGACTGGTACGACGTCATCACCCTCGGCGCGGGCCGTACCGCGCTCGTCATCGGGGACGTGATGGGCCGCGGGGTGCGTGCTGCCGCGGTGATGGGCCAGCTCCGCACCGCCGTCCGCGCCTACGCCCGCCTCGACCTCCCGCCGCACGAGGTGCTGCAGCTGCTCGACGGTCTCGCCGCCGAGATCGACGCCAGCCAGATCGCCACCTGCGCCTACGCGGTCCACGATCCGAACGAGGGCCGGCTCGTCTACGCCTCCGCCGGCCATCTCCCGATCCTTGTACGCGACGAGGACGGTTCGGTGCGCCGCGCCGAGGACCCGACCGGACCGCCGCTCGGCACCGGGGGCTGGATCCACACGTCGGGCACGATCGCGCTGCCGCCCGGCTCCACCGCCGTCCTCTACACGGACGGTCTCGTGGAACGCCGCAGCGAGGACATCGACGAGGGGGTCGCTGCCCTGGAGCGCGCCCTCTCCGGAGCCAAGGGATCACCGCAGGTGGTCTGCGACCGTCTCATCCGCTCCCTCGGCGTCACCGCCGAACACGACGACGACGTGGCGGTGCTGGTGGTCCAGCACCCGGCCCGCACCGGGGCGAACGCGGAGCTGTTCCACAACGCCTCGCTCGATCTCCTCGGCGGCATCGAAGCGGCCCCGCGCGCCCGCGCCTTCGCCACCGGCGTCCTGACGTCGTGGCGGTTCCCGGTGGAACTGTGCGACCTGGGCGTCCTTGCCGCCAGCGAACTGGTGGCGAACTCCCTCCAGCACGGCACCCCGCCGATGCGCCTGGGCCTGCGCCGCACCGACCGCCGCCTGATCATCGAGGTGACCGACGGCGACGATCACCTGCCGCGCCGCCGCCGCGCCGAGCCGGTGGACGAAGCGGGCCGCGGCATCTCGATCGTCGCGACGATCGCCTCGTCCTGGGGCAGCCGCCGCACACCCGGCGGCGGCAAAGCGGTCTGGTGCGAGTTCGCGCTGCCTCAGTGAGCGGCAGCAGAAGCCGCGGCTGAAACCGCAGGGGCCGCAACGGGGGCGGTCGCCGGCCCGGCCGCCGCTTCGGCGTCCGGCACCGACGCGGCCACCACCCGCGACGGCACCACCGCGAGCGAAGGCTGATCCTGTACGGGGGTGAGCCGGCGCCCCAGCCGCAGTGCGAGCACCGTGATGCCCAGTGAGAACAGCACGAACGTCACGATGTACGGCCCGTGCAGCGAGGCCCCCATCGGCCCGCCCACGGCCGGACCGACCGCCAGCGCGAGCTGCTTGACCAGGGCGAAGGCCGAGTTGTACTGACCGACCATCGACTCCGGCGCCAGATCGGCGACCAGCGGCGCGACCGTCGGCGACAGCATCGACTCACCGAGTCCGAACAGGGCGTACGTGGAGATGAACGCGGCCGTCGCCATGGTCTGGCTGCCGTGCCCGAGCCCCGCGAACCCCGCCACGATCCAGGCGAGCGCCCAGATCAGCCCGACCGCGGCAATGACCCGGCTGCGCTTGCGGCGCTCCACCAGCCGCAGCACGACGAACTGCGCCGCGACGATGACCGCGGTGTTGGCGGCCAGCGCGATGCCCAGCGTCGACGGCTCGATCCCGGCAGCCTCGGTGCCGTACGCCGCAAGACCGGACTCGAACTGTCCGTAGCAGGCGAAGAACAACACGAAGCCCAGCACACACAGCTGCACCATCGCCCGGTGCGAGAGCAGCACCCGCAACCCGCCCTTCGCGGCGGACCCGTCGGTGGGCCTGGCGTCCGTGAGCGCGGGGGAACGAGGCATCCGCACCGTCGCCGCGACGACGCCGAGCACGATGAACATCGCCGCCTCGATCAGGAACAGCAGCGTGAAGGTCTCCGGCCGGCTCGTGTCGACGATCTGCCCGCCGACCAGACCACCGATACCGAGCCCCAGGTTCTGCAGAAAGAACTGCATCGCGAAGGCGCGCGTACGGGTGGCGGCGCCGGAGCACTGGACGAGCATCGTGGCGAGCGCCGGCGCCATGACGGCCGTGCCCGCACCGAGGACGGCGGCCGACAGCACAGCGGTCGACACGTTCGACGAAATTCCGAGGGCCGCGGCGCCCACAGACGCCACCACGGCGGCGACGATCAGTACCGGGATCGGACCGCGTCGGTCGATGGCCCGCCCGGTGAACGGCAGGACTGCCAGCGCTGCCATGGCGAAGACGGCCAGCACGACTCCCGCCGTGCCGGCGCCCAGATCCCGCACCTGTGCCACATAGACGTACAGATACGGAACGGTGAACCCCAAACCGAACGCGCTCAGCGCGCTCCCCAGCTGGATCCGCCGCAGCGCTGCGCCCATTTCCCTGGTCACACTCACCTACCTCAAGCTCACGAAGGACTCACGTCCAAAGACTTCAACAGTAAAGTTAGAACCTGAACAATACAGGCCGAAGGACTTCGACGCCAATGAAAGGCGTGCCATACTGCCCGCCATGTCTGACACCACCGAGCCCTCCGGCCTCCAGGAGCCGAGCCTCGACGAACAGATCGCTGCCTATCAGCGCGAGTTCCGCGATCTGGATCCCCAGGTCGAGCAGGTCGTCTCGGCCCTCGGCCGGCTGAACCGCCGGATGAACGTCGGGTACGGACGCCAGCTGGCCGACCTCGGCATCAGCAACGCCGAGTGGGAGGTCCTCAAGACCCTCGTTGTGGCGGGCTCCCCTTACCGGCTGGGCCCGGGGGAGCTGGCCAAGCGCCTCGGCCTCACCCCGGCAGCGATGACCCACCGCATCGACCGCATGGCGAACGAGGGGCTGGTCACGCGGGACAGGGACGAGAGCAACCGCGTTCGCGTCATCGTCGAACTGACCGATGAGGGGCGTACGAAGTGGCTGGAGGCGATGCGCATGGCAACCGCCTTCGAGGAGGACCTGCTCCAGGACCTCTCGGGCGAGGAGCGCGGGGCCCTCGGCGAGATGCTGATCCGCCTCCTGCGCAGGGTCGAGCACACCCAACCGGACGCCGGCGGCCGCCTCACGGACCTGGACTGACCCGCACCCGACGGGGACACGCAGGGCAGAGGACACGCCGGAAAACGGCTTGACCTGGCGGAGTTGACACGCCCCTACCCGACCCGTAAGGTCCTTCGAGTTGTCACGGGGCCGGAACGGTTCTGCGGCAGCCGATCTCGCCGCGAATGCGGCAATCAAACTCTGCGCGATGTCCCGTCCGGGATGATTTCGGCATGCCGGAATTCATTTCGAAGGTTCGATTATGAATGGCCGGGAAAATCCGCTAAAGTTTGGGACGTCGGAACGGCCCAACGGCCGGGAAGACGAAACCCGCTGACCGGGAATCAGGCACGAAAGAGTCTGATAGAGTCGGAAACGCAAGACCGAAGGGAAAGCCCGGAGGAAAGCCCGAGAGGGTGAGTACAAAGGAAGCGTCCGTTCCTT